>CAWUKA010000044.1:0-17911 GCA_963922965.1 uncultured Gammaproteobacteria bacterium
ACCACTGGGCTGCCACGCCGCTGATGCGGCTCGCAGTGGGCTGAAGGGGGAAAGCAGTTCGGATCTGATCAGCCCAGCTACCACGCTGCTGCTGCGGCTCGCAGTGGGCTGAAAAGGGAAAGCAGTTCGATCTGATCAGCCCAGCTGCTACCTTGCTGATGCGGCTCGCAGTGGGCTGAAGAAATTAAATCACTATTTTTGATTAAAAAAATCGTACAAAGCTGATAAGCCTAAACCCATTGCGAGCGAGTGAAACGAGCGTGGCAACACAGTAACGCAATCACCATTGACACTTGTGCCAACTAGTCACTATTGTTAATTGATATGATAGCCCAAAAAAAAATTATGCAACTCAGTCCATTGCTAATCAGCGTTAGCAAGTGCGGCAACTAGGCTGAAAGAAGAATATAGGTATCCACTAATCCATGCCGGTAAGCATAATTGAGTTGCAAAAAGGTTTTTGTTAGTCATAGAATGTTTGTCACGCTGAGTAATAATCCAGGACCTACACATGCAGCCTATTCAACTTGATGCGACTACACCTAAAGCTAGTGCTTGGGCGAGTTATTTTACCCTCAGCAACATTGTCATCTTCGCTGCACTATTGCGACTGCTCGCGGCAATGATGCTACCGCTACCTGATTTACCCGATGCACATGCTTATCGCACTGCTGCTGCAGAGTTGCTGCAAACTGGCCAAATGCAAAATCATATTTACATGCCACTGTATCCACTGTTAGTCGCTTTATCTGGTGCTGGCGTTGGCCAGTTGCTAATGGATGGCTTGTTTTCACTACTGCTGCTCGTGGTGTTGCATGAGTTGGCATTAGAACTGTTTGCCAGTCAAGTCATTGCACGCCTGACTGCCTTTGCCGCTGCGGTGTACCCGTTTTTTATTTTTTATGCTTTATCCGGCTTGACTGAAATCAGCTTTACCCTGTGTTTATGCAGCGCGTTTTTACTGCTGTATCGTCAGTGTTACTTGCAGGCTAGTGTATTGCTGGTGCTCGGGATTCTGATCCGACCTACGCTGGATTTGATCGCACCATTGTTGATTTTTATCTTTGCCGTGGTAGTGCATCAGCGTTCGTTACGTAGCGGTTTGGTTCGCTTGTTGATTTACATGGCGTTGTATAACCTGATGTTGCTGCCGTGGTGGTTACACAATTATCACAAGTACGGTGAGTTTGTTCGCCTCGATTGTGGTTTTGGTCATGTGCTATATGCTGGCAATAACCCAGGCAATGTTTCGGGGGGAGGTGTTAACAAGGGCCGCGCCAGTGATGATGTTGATTATAGTCGGTTTGATCAGGTTCGTGATCCAGTGGCGCGGGATCAAGCCAAGGTTGATGCTGCAATAAACTATATTAAACAGCACCCAGCTCGTTTCGCTAAATTAGCTTGGGTTAAGTTCACTCGCTTTTGGCGTTTGTGGCCGTATGCACCTGAATACCAGCGGTTCAGTTACATTGCACTGTCACTCGCTAGCTTTGGGATCGCACTCGTGTTATGTCTGTATTTCTTGGCAACGCAGCTCGCGCTACACTGGCGTCGCCTGCTACCGATCTTGCTATTCGCATCGTATCTAACCGCGATTCACATGGTGACGATCGGCTCGATGCGTTATCGATTCCCACTAGAGCCGTTTATCTTATTGTTTGCTGCAGCTGGTTTGGATCAATTGTGGTGGCGCTATTGCACGGAGGTTAAGGGCCAGGTGGTTTCAAGTCATCGGCTGGGATGAGGTTAAAATGAGTTTGTATGTTTATTATCACTTGACTGACGTATTTGTGTATACCGGTTTTGCCAAAGCCTTGAGCAGCTTGTTTTAGATCAGTGATTAGCCTTTGAAAATATTCTTGTGTGTCAGGTGAGACGCGATCCTCTTCGTCACGCGCTGATGCCATGATGGTGCGGATGTAGTCTCTGTGCTCGTCTGCTATTTCTTCAGCATCGAGAAATTCTTCCAGCCCTATTGCTTTAGATGTTGCCTCTGCTGAGATATTGCTAGAAACTATTTCTATCTGTCCGCAGGTGTGCTCGATAGCTTTATTGATATCAGCATCAGTCGTTAAAGTATGTTGTAGTTGCTTTAATACAGTAACGACCAGTCCTGCAGCTACTTGATCTTGGATAACGAATGCTTTAGATGTTTGACAGTCGTCTGCATTATAATATTGAGCAAAAAAATCAGATGGATAACCACCGCGACGACGCTGGGCTTGGTATGGTTCATCTAAATCTGGCTCGTGGCCTTGTATTTCAAAAGCTGCTGCAAGCGGTCTATGGATAGGTTCAACATCCCTGTGTTCGAGACCTGCACCTTCCATAACACCGGGTAAGGGTGGAGTTGGGCTTTGTTGTTGCCAATCCCCTTCGCCTGATAACCGTTGCTGTATCCCCTCGGATGAATGGCTCCCTGATGAAGCTCGGTGTTCATGCCTTGGATCAGCACCATCAGAGGATCGGCTTCGTGAGCGTGACCGTTGTGATTGTTCTGAGCTTCGCTCAAGATCTGGTTCGACTTCAGGTTGTTCGACTCCAGGTTGTTCGACGCTACCAAGCACTTGATCTTGGCGATCAACCGCTGCGCGAATTTCTTTGTTAGCATTACCGAGTTTGGCTTTGTTCATGCTACCGCAACGATCACGGGCTTTAGCAACTTGATTTAATTTATCTTGTAAATCTTTAGGCATCATGTGTGGCGAGCGTTTTAATGCAAATGTAATTGCGATTGCCAGCATGAGTGCTAGTATAACCACAGCGCTGATACTTAGGCTGAGTGCAAGCATAGCGCTAATCGCAGGAAAGCTTAAGCCGACAGCCATAGGGGCGAATAATGTAACATTCGCACCTGCAGCGATCAGTGCGGCAACGGCAAGCCGTTGCCAAGCCGGGTACCAGCTTCCAACATGTCCGCTGAGTCGAGTCAGTACATATTGAGTTAGTAAAAATGTGCCGATAAAAGTTAATACCACAGCTGCAATGATAGGTGCAAATACTGCTAGAGCGGTAATACCACCTAAGCTCATAAAGCTTGCCAAGCCAGCGATCTTAATGGTTTTTGATTTTTCAGTGTGTTGCTCGATTTTGATCCCATCGGCGCCGGCAGTGTTTTCACCAGCTTGAATCGAGTAGTGGCCAGTGAGATACAGTTCTGCTATGCAGTTGACAAAATCAGCGCGGTTATTAGCATCGTCATCGTAGCGCGGTAAACAGCCGTATTTTTTCCGAAATAATAGCATGGCATCGACATGTAGAGTGACAATGCCGTTGCGATCTTTTGTACTCTTACAACTACTACTGCACTTGCCACCAGCTTGATCGACGATGATTTGCTCATAGGCGGCAAGAAATGCTTCTTTGTGACGACCGAGATTATTGCTAGCACCGTACCATTTGCGATTTGATCGACGAACTAACTGCGAGTATTGGTTGGTTGCATCGAGCAGTAGTTGCAGCGAAGCAATCCGGCTCTGAGAGGTTTCTTCTCCGTCAATCGGTTGATAAGGTGGAGTAGGTAAAAGTGCATTGAGTTTAGTATTTGCATCGTCAGTGAGCCAGGTGAGTTCAGTAAAGTAATGGTCTGTACGACGTTCGCTACTCCTTAATTTCCTAATTACAGCAGCGCAGCCTGCTTTTGCATCTTCAACTGCTGTAGCTCTATCTAAAAGTAGATAGTTTCTGAAACTATCAGGGCTGGCAACAACGTGCTCTTCTAACGTCATTAGAACAGGTGTCAAAATCGCACGCGCTTGCTGAAGCTTGGTTTTTTTACTATTAAAAATGTTAAGTCGTGTTAAATTGCGCAGAGCATTGATCGAGTGATTGGTGCCAACGATGCTCGGTACCAAGGTGACATTAATTTTGTTGCCATACGTAGTAAACTCTCTTTCAGCCTGATATTTCTCAGGATCATCTATCTCATCTGCAATCTCGCGTAATGCTTGTGCTTTCATTGCCAGCCATTCATTATCTTCGTAGTCAAACAGATCACCCATCGGGAGTGACGAAACCAGAGTTTGGGCGACAATCGGCACATGTACAGAAAGCTCGCTAGTTGCTTTACCATACAATGCAGCACAGCGTTCAGCTGAGCGGTCAAGTTGTTCTTCAATCGCTTGCCGCACGTGCATTTTAACTAAGCGGTAACGCTCAGCCCGTGCTGCACGCGCACTTGATGCGCTTGCAAAAAATTTAGTTTTTAAGTCAACTGGAGCAATGATGCTAAAGCGCAAACAGCTTTGTCTGATGAGTGGTTTACCATCAGCATAGACTGTTGCGGTATGATGTACACTGTTAGCAAGGCCAGGGATCGAGCGTAAATTACAAGGAATAGTGCCGATAGCTTGATTGACGGCTTGGTAAATTACGTCATAACACTCAGAAATTTCATTTCCCCGAATGATTGCACTGATATCATAAATAGATAAACCCTTTGTTTCGATCGCGGCCGTAATTTTGTTAACAATAAACTGCTGCCGTAGTGCTGATAAGCGTCGAAACCATAATGGCTGTGGTTGCTTGGTTTTTTTGTTATACCAAACTTTTAGATATTCAATAATTTCTTCTTCAGTTAAATTCAGTAATGGTTGATCCTCAATGTGGATAGTATGATAACCTGAATTATGCTGTGTCACCATCGGCATCCGTGCTCGGTTCCAGTTGGCAAATTTTTCGAATTCATTCAGCTCTTTTGCTAGTTTATGATATTTTTTTGCTGGCCAGTGCAGATGGCGTGCGAGTACGGCATTTATTTCGATTGCAGTCTGTTTTAAAGGTTGCTTTGGTTTAAACTCATCTGACCTGTAAGGGGAAAACGCACCACTAGTCTGATCAGAAAAATAGCGCTCACAATTTGCCATCACTTTTGCTAAGTCAGATTCAGCTGCCAGTCGGCGTTTATCATCATCAGGTATGGCTTGTTGCAATAGCATGAGCGCTGCTTGGTAATAACTCATGATACGGGTCAAAGCCATCAAGCGCGCATGCTCATTGCGTGTGGCTGTATGATATTCCGGATGGTTTGTTACTTCACCTGCTGTTGTCGTTTGGCGTTGCTTCACTGCATCCATGATCTCAAATTGCTGTGCGGCTTGCCTAAGCCCATATATTGTCTGATCAATAGTATCTGGAGTAGGCAAGACTGGTTGCAGCTCGCCTAATTCTGGGTTGTGTGCTCTAGCCGAGCTTGTCGCTGACAAAGCGGCTTGCGTTGCATCTCTAGTCTCTCTAGCCCCTAGTGATGCACCACGTCTCAACAACGCATGGCATTCCCGCCGTGCACGATTAAGCTTGTGATAAGTGAAACTAGCAGCTACCTCACCAGTAATGCTTGGATCTGTACCTCTTTCTTCATGCTCCCATTGCTCCGATTGCTCCTCATACTCCGATTGCTCCTCATACTCCGATTGCTCCTCATACTCCGATTGCTCTTGGTACTCGTCTTCTTCCTTTTCCTCTTCTTTGAACTCCCCTTCCTGCCAAAATGCTGGTCTAGTGCTCTCCTGATGAGTATTCCCAGCGGCTACCAAACTGGGTCCGCCTACTGATAACTCAGTGGATGCATGAGAGTGCTCTGGAGTGAGCATGTGGTCGCGAGCTCTTGGTTTGGGTTGTGATTGTCTTTCTCGCTCAGGATCTATTGCGTCTGCATCGGCAGCTAGAGTTTCGTTGCTAGGTTCGCTTGCCTTTGGCCACAGCCTTCGTTCCTTCATGCGTACACGTTGTACCAGTGCGAAGTTAATGAGTTGTGAGAGTGTAAAGACGAATCCGATCGTAACCAGCATGCCAACCAAACCGAGTCCAGCAGTTGGGATGCCGGCGCCAGTGGCAACTAACAAGAGGCTACCAACATTAATGCTGGCAAAGTAATTTAAACTCGCTAACACCGCCACACTTGCTGCGCTGAGTCCAATGCCGAGCCCACGGGCACGTTGCTCAGCTTTACTGTAGGGTTGTTTGTTTGAGAAACCGTTACGGTAGTCAGCGCTTTCTGATCCATGACTTTGTCCTGCTGTGCGGCGCAGTAACCAAACTGTAGCGAGGGCGATGATTGCAATTACAGCGTAAGTTGTAACTGCAATTATTCCGATTGGTGTTGCCCCGAGTAGTCCTATTATAACTGGTTTTATCAGCGTTGATAAATAGGTAGCTGGGTTGTTAGCGATAATCAAAAGCGCTATTGCTGCCAACGTGACCATCAGCGCTAACAGATGTTTTTTACGTTTACCATAATTAATCGATGGCTTATTCAATGCTGCTACGGGTTCTTCATAGCCTGGCCCAAGTCGTTGCATATCAATTGGCATTAAGTTACCGAGGCGAAGTTTGCTAGCTAAACCTTGGCCTAATTTTATTGCTCGCGCACCCCAAGCGTTGGCCCCGCAGTGGGTGTAGGCGAGATCAGTATTAATCACAGCAGCAATATCAGCTAATAAACCTGGACGATGGATCGGATGCTCTCCATCATAAGGTGGAAACACCCAGGGGGTTGTAGTCAGCAACGGGTCACTTGTGGTTGGCATACGGCGGTCAGCGCGACGTGCTTGATGCACGAGTATGCCATCCTCACTCACAGTGGCTGTACCACCACGATCTTTATCACTCTTGCAGGGATCTTCAACGATACCACCTGCCGCTTCAGTCAAGATAGTAAACGCATTTGCTAGGCGTAATTGTTGATTCACTCCCGGTTGGTGCGGTTTTTCTAGTGTGTCGGCGAAAGCTGCCAGTGCTTGTACTAAGCGGATGATACGCTCGCGACGTGGCTCAACATCGCGATCGCTTGATTGAGCAAATAGGTCTGTATCATCTTGAATTGCTTGGGTGATGATCTGGGCTTGTAATTTTAATTGGGTGATTTCATCAGCAATCACATGCTCTGGCAATGGACGAAGTGTATTTGTATAGACATCAAAATTGCTAGCAGTAGAGTGAAAGTAAGGATCAGAAAACACTGAGAAGCCGCGCCGATTATAGCGTTCAAGAATATTACCGATTGTAGCAAATGCGTCTTTTAATGATGAATTTTGATTAGCATCTGCTTCAGCTACAAGCATTTGCATTTGTTTAGCAATGACTTGGAGTGCGGGTTTAAATTGCTGGCGATTGTTTCGCCCGGTCAATACTTTACTTAGTAGACCAAAGAGTTTACTGCTCGCAAGCAACAGCAAACGCGGCATTAACAATACAATATCAAGCGATGTTACTAGAATCGGTAACCTGTAATGACCAGAAAAAAAGTTGATGAGATTGCGAAATTGATTAACAGCGAAGTTTGGCGTTGTAAAATATGGTTTGACATAAAGTTGTTGGCCATCAATCTCTACTTTAAAACAACCATCTTTATCTAATGATTTCATATATCGCCGTACAGCTTGGTTGTGTTCGCTGAGATAACGAGCATTATTGTCAACTTTAAAAAAAGTATGACCAATTACTGGTATCCTACTCAGAAAATCAATAGCCCAATCAATTGGCCCAAGTGGCGAGAGTAATGATGATAGATTAACGATAATCGCTAGTGGCTCTCCTTGGTAGGTACCTGCAATGGTCTTGCCTGTCAAGCGTTGGGTTTTGTGCACTGATTCTTGTAGTCCAGTTAGCACTGTTTGTTCTGCAGCGATTTCAGTTAATCGTAATCGCTCTTTTTTGTCTTGAATATTAATGGGTGACAACGTGCTATGCCGTTTCTTACTAAAATCACTGACAATGCATCCAGATCCGTCGCGAATTACCACTCGATGCAAACTTAAATTGGCACAACCTGGAATGCTACGTAATGATGATGGAATAGTATTCATTGCTATTTGCATCTGATCTTTAGTCATATCTGCAGGAAAGCGCTGTTTAAATTGCGCCTGTAGATAAGGTGATAAACGGCGAAACCAGAGCGGTGGTTTTTGCGTGTGAATAGCTTGCCACTCTTGATAAAGTCTTTCAGTCACTGGAGCGGATAGCCGTTCTTCACTAATAGTGACATGCTCACCTGTCTCAGTGATGTATGTAGCGACCAGTGTTGGCCGATCGCTGTCAAACATTAGCATCAGTTCAGCATCAACGATCTCGCGCCAAGCTTGTTTTGGTCGCTGGTTAAAGTCAGGCTTATCAGCTCTATCCTGAAAGAGCGGACTATTCGCTAGTAATACACTCAAGTCTGCAGTGAAATCTGCAACGATAGCTTCCGGTGAGCTCGAACTTGGGTCGTATGCATACTCATCCAGTTTCACTTCGTAGCGTAACAAAGCTTGTCGTAATCGCGCTAACAAGTGTGCTTTATCTGGATTCAGTGTGCCAGCTGCTTCTGGATAGTAATGATCAATATAGCGCAGCGTCCCGGTATAATAGCTTAACATACGTAGCATGGTTTGGTTGCCAGCGTTGGCTTCGGCTTTTGCTGCTGTTAGCAGTTGTTGCTGCTGCAGTGTTTTGTTCGCTACCCTGGTCTCACCAATAGCTGCAACTTGCTCTCTGTAATATTTCTTTCTATCTTCTGGCAAAGCGAGTTTGTCTAGGAGGATAGAAGTGTTTAATTCAGTGCTAATAATGATTTTTGTCGCTATTGGTGTTTTGCTTGCAAGGAAGGTTGCCACTTGAGCCAGTGGTGAGCTGCTTGACGGTACGTCGCTGGCCGTAAACTCTTCCCACAAAGTTGATGCCTGCTCTTCAGTAGACATCTCAACTCCAAAGTAACTAGTAGCAGAGTGGCGTATACCTTCAATTTCAACTTCACCTTCAACTTCATCAGTCCCGTCATCAGCTGGAATTCCAGCTACGTAATTTGCGAAGGCAGCATAGTCAGCTTCATCGATGACATTGTGCTGGAGTGCAAAATCTAGGAGTCGCTCCATTGCTTGGCTATCGTTTTTCGCAGCCCCAACCAAGGCTTGATAGTGATATCTATCTCGTCGAACATCAAGTGCTTTGATTAAAGCAATATTTTCGCGATCACGTGGTCGGCTTAGGAAATTCGCGCCGTCAATTAAGCCATGGTAGATTGCTGTAGTCTCACGGGTGTAGTCATATGCTATCGGATTGTCACGTATAGCCTGCATGGCAGACCGCCAGTCATGCACCGTTTCTGATTCGGTAAATGTTTTTTCGCGCACAGCGATATCGGCTTTGGGTGATATCTTGGGTGGTGCGGTGAAACAATCAAGCTCGTTGTTACCTGTTAGCGTAATATCAGCGTACTGTTGCGCTTGGTCGGTTAATTGAGCGATGGTGAAAGCCCCAGCTTCGTACCCGATTGCTTGACCATTTATAGTGATATCCTGAGTTGCAGCAGTTAGCTGCATCTGTAACAACGCATTAAACAGTTCCTTGCTTGGTACTTCCGCTACATGACCACTTTGTTGGATTAACCAATACTTTTTATTGCGATAAATTAACTGGTCGCATCCTTCACGCTTAGCTTTATTGATTATCTTTTCAACGTCACCGGTAATATAGCGAGTCTTTTCTAGCGATCGCCTCGGTGCCGTGGGGCCGCTAGCGCTTGTAGCATCATCATCCGGCGCTATACTTTGGCGTTGGCTTTTAGTAAGCCGATATTCGCGATCCATGTTGACATCACCACCGTACTTTTTGCGCAGTAGGTAGATTTGGTCAGTCCAATCTTGCCATAGTCCCATAGCTCACCTTATCTATAAATTACTCCCGATATGGTTAAATATACAACAAAAATGATAAAAAGTTAACCAAATATAGTATAAAAATACACTTGATGTGTAAAAACAGATAATTAAGTGTATAAGTGACTACCGCAGATCAATAGGGCGAAATCAATCAGTTAGTGTGAGGTTGGAAGTAAGCGATTGACTGCATCTCCTGCAGCCGGCTACAAGTGCGTTGATATTCAAATGATTTTTTACCGCTTGGATAAAGCTCGGTCGCTGGGGCTGCTGCTGACAGCACCAATTTGATACGGTGGTCGTACAAGACGTCGATCAAGTGGATAAAGTTGGTGATGATGCTGTCTTGATCGCTGCTGATGATGGGGATGTTACTGATGATTAAGGTGTGGAATTGACTGGCTAAGCTAAGATAATCGCGTTTGCAGCGTGGCACGTTGCAGATAGTGTTGAAGTCGAACCAGATCACATCAGTGGTTTTTTTAATCACGGCGATCGATCGACCTTCAATCTCAATAGCCACACTATCAGCTACGGCATTGTGACTATAGCAGACGAAACTATTGTCTAATTCACTGATAGCAGTGCTATCGTGCGGTATGTAATAGACTCCGGCTTGAGTCAAATGGCGTAAGCGATAATCTTGTTCGGTTCGCAGGGCTTTGATCAGCAGCTGTTGCTCGAGTAAATCGATTGCTGGTAAAAACCGTTCACGCTGTAAGCCGTTGTAATACAGATCCTGTGGCGGTCGATTGCTAGTAGCGAGTAAGAAAATTTGCTGGGTAAATAAGGCTTGTAAGAGGTTAGTAAAAATCATCGCGTCGGTAATGTCATTAACAACAAATTCATCTAAAAAAATCACATCGTAGTCACGCTTTAATTGTGTAGCGATGCTATCAAGTGGGTTGGTTTGACCTTGACAGTACTCGAGTTGCTGATGAATATATTGCATAAAGGCGTGCAAGTGAGCACGGTACTTGCGTGGTACTGGCAATTGACCAAAGAGTAGATTCAACAGCATGGTTTTACCGGTACCGACTTCACCCCACAGGTAAATGCCTCGGTAGGCGCAACTCGCTTTACTGGTCAACGGTAGCCAGCGTCGCCAACCAGTTTGCTGGCGTAGCGTCGTTAGTATGTCATGCTGTAAGTCATCGAGCGCGCTAATGATGTCACGTTGTTGCGGATCATCTTGTATCAAACCTTGTGTAATCAGATCTTGATAACTAGTGCTAGGTGTTGGTTGTTGCATGTTGTGTAGTATAGACTACACGTGCTTTTATGTTAAGCGCAATCAAGCTTGAAGATATCGTAAACGTTGCTGCTCGGGGAATTTTTCGATCGCGTAGCGTAGCATCGTGCGTGGCATTACGGCTAGGTGCTGATCGAGAAAACGTTGCAGTATTTTAATCTCGCGCTTGCCAACTTCGCGTAACATCCAGCCACACGCTTTATGAATTAAATCTTCGTGGTCGGTTAATAGTTGCTGGCTGACAGCTAAGGTCGGTTTATAGTGATGTGCCTGAGTAAAAGCATACGTACCAACGACAGCGATACGTCGACGCCATAGATTTTTTGCCTGCGCCCAGTCATAGCAAGGGCTGGCATCATTGATTTGCTGCAAATAAGCGCCAAAAACATGTGGCGCGCTGATGTCAACAAGATCCCAATTGTTAATGTGTCGTGCTTGTTGGCAGTAAAAGTGAAATAGTTTGCTGTGATCGAACTTAGTGCGTTGGTATTGATGCACTAAAATCATCAGTGCGGCTTGCCGGACCTCGTGGTAGCGTGATTGCAGTAATTGTTTAACCTCCGCCAAGCTGAGCTCTAGGTAGGGTTTGATTAATTGCCGCACTTGACCGCTACGGATTCCTAGAAATTGATCATGCTCAGCGTACTCACCTGGTCCGGTTTTAAAATAACGCAAGGCTTGCTGAGCAGTAGTTTTATTGCCGTGGTGATGCAGCTGTTGTTCTAGTTTGTGCACGAAAAAGTCTCGCTGTACTATTGGTGAACCATGTGGGACGGTAACACCTGCTATACTCTGGGTAATTCACCGCGAAATCTATCATGAACCCAGTAAACGGCAAAGTATTAGTTGAATTTGGTAAGCGCGACCTACTCATCCAAGTGTTAGAGAATGAGACTCAGCGCTGGATCACCATCAATGGTCAATTTACCCATAGTATTATGCTTAAACAGCAGCCGGAGCAGGTTGTGCTCAGTAGTACCCAGTATTTACTGGGTAGCTTGTTGTTTCAACAGGCGCCTAGTAAAGCGTTGGTGCTTGGCCTTGGTGGCGGTGATCTGCTGCGGTTTTATCAGCATCATTTTCCACAGTGCCGCTTGGATGTGGTGGAGAAACACGCTGCGGTGATTCGATTAGCACGACAGTATTTTGGTGTTGGCGAGACAGCGATGACTCGACTTTATTATCGTGATGCGCTTACTTTTATGCGCGAATCGAAACTGAATTATGACGTAATTTATATTGATATTGCTGATGGTGATGATATGTTGCCGGAGTTATTTCAACATCAATTCTATCAAGATTGTTTAGCCGCACTAACTGAAACCGGTGTTATCGCTTTAAATTTGATTACAAGTGACTTAACGATGGTTGACAACCTACTTGTAAAATTACATTACATTTTTCAACGCCAAATGCTTTGCTATACGGTGCCGCAACATGCCAATTTAATCGTGCTTGCGTTTGTTAGCACACCGGCTTGTTTGACAAAGACGGGTTTGATTGCGCTCGCAGAGCAACTTGCTAAGCAATATCAATTACCAATGACAGCCATCGTCAACCAAATCTTCGCTCAGAATCAACGCCGTGGTTTGTTTACTTCAGCGTTGGATTTTGGTTAGCGATGCTTGCCTCATCCCATTTCGAGTCAGCGTTAGCAAGTGTGACAATTGGGCGTTTCTCAGCCCACTGCGAGCGAGTATAACGAGCGCGGCAGCCCAGAAACGCAATCACCCTTGGCAGCTACAGGAATTCAGCACTGTTGTTAATTGCAATGATGGATCCAAGCAGATTGCAAGCAACTGTGTTTATCTGACTTAGAGAAAGTAGCTTGATCTGATCAGTCCAGCTGCGGTGCTACTGATGCGGCTCGCAGTGAGCTGAAAAACTACTTGGTACTAGCTCAATCATCTGTCGGGCTGAGTACTCGCTAAGCTGGCGTTGACCTTATAAATTGCTATGCGAGCAAACTTACGTTATAAAGGCTGTATTTGTCAGGGTGCGAGGAGTTTGAAATGGAAGTTGTTGATCATATTGCTGCAGTAAAAGATTATCTGTTAACGTTACAAACCTCAATTTGTGATGCACTTGTTGAAGAAGACGGCAGCGGCGAATTTGCTCGTGATGCATGGTGCTATGACAATGGTATCGGTGGTGGTTGCAGTCGTGTCATCGCTAATGGCGCCGTGTTTGAAAAAGGTGGGGTGAATTTTTCCCATGTTGCCGGTGATGCCTTGCCTGCTACCGCATCCGCACAGCGTCCAGGGTTAGCTGGCAGATCCTTTCAAGCGCTTGGAGTGTCATTGGTGATGCATCCCGCCAATCCTTACGTGCCGACTTCGCATGCAAATATCCGATTTTTTTGCGCTGAAAAAGACGGTGAGGCGCCGATTTGGTGGTTTGGTGGTGGCTATGATTTGACGCCGTACTATGGTTTTGTTGAAGATTGCCAACACTGGCATCGAGTTGCAAAACAAGCTTGCGATCCATTTGGTGCTGATGTGTATTCGCGGTTTAAAGCGTGGTGTGATGAGTATTTTTTCTTAAAGCATCGCAATGAAGCACGCGGCATCGGAGGTTTGTTTTTTGATGACCTTAATCAATGGAGATTTGAGCAAAGCTTCGCATTTATGCGTGCCATCGGTGATAGTTATATCGCTGCTTATCAGCCGATCGTTGCACGGCGCAAGCAAACCGATTACAGCGAACGGGAAAAAGATTTTCAAAAATATCGCCGTGGTCGCTATGTTGAATTTAACTTGGTATTTGATCGCGGGACTTTGTTTGGTCTGCAATCGGGTGGCCGCACTGAATCGATCTTAATGTCGTTACCACCAGAAGTCAGTTGGCGCTACAATTGGCAGCCAGAGCCAGGCAGTGCAGAAGCCAAACTTTATACTGACTTTTTACCAGCACGTGATTGGTTGGCTTGATTAAGATGAAGCGCTAGGTGGCGGTGCCGTAGCAGTTGCATTAGCTGGTCGTGTGATTTGAAGCAAGCCCTGCGAAAATAATGCTGAGAACTGGTCTTGTCCCGCAACTGCTGTTGCTGTTGGTGGTGTGCCAAGTGGTGTGAGTAGTGTTTGGATGCGAACTTTTAAGTATCCTTGCGTTGCTAAATGATCACGCTGTTCACGAGTTAGATAGTCGATACCTAATCGATCATAGACTTGTTTTAATGTGGTGATGTGATCTTCCACTCCAGTCCGAATCGCTAACATCATTGCCGTGCAACCAATCTCATGCGGGCTATCACCGACTGTTGAGAGTAGGTAATTCTTTACTATTTCTATATTTTCAGGAGCAGTTATCGGCAATAGACTATTGAGTAGCACTAATAAACCAGCCACCGCGCCTTTTGGCGCCTGACATGCCGTCATCAACAAGGTCTGGGGCTGAGCGATACTAATGACCTTATCTAACAAATAATTACCATGCAAATCAGGTGCTCGAACATGGAGGTCATGAAATAGTATTTGGAATAAATCCCGATCTTTGACGATATATTCGATCAAGCTATGTGGTGGATCGCGTTGATCATTGCTGTCACGCGCCAAGAGTAAATCAGCAAGTTGCTGTCCAGTTGCGCCGAGTCTGATAAGTTGATCGAACAGCGATATTAGGCTATTTCGCTTTGCATTACTTTGTCTTGCTGCGCCTGTAAGCACTGAGACGACGACATCGATCAAATGCTGGAGTGGTGCCTGTTGGTATGGCACTAATGGCTCAGTCAAAAAGGTTAATACTGCCGCTGCGTCATCGTTAGTAGCGGCGCTGACTGCCTGCAAGAGTAGCTCAAACTTATCAGGTGATGCGATATAGCCACGAATAATCGGTATTTGCCTGCTATTACCATCCACTACTAAATCATATGTGCCAGCGAGTAAGCGCCGGTAGTTGGGTAGTGTGGCATTGGCTCTGCGCAAAGCAGCAAAGATCACTTGGGTACGCATGAGTTGGCATTGTTTTTGCTGTTGGTCAGTTCGCCTTGCTGCCGTGCCGATGATGATTGAGCCGTTTCCACCATCAGTTTGAATCAAAGCCTCCACTAAGGCCTGATTGCTAATCCCACAATCACTCAATACCGCTAGCGCTTGCTTAAACTCAGCGGGGTTTCTGCTATTGCAAGCGTGTTGTAGCGGGGTGATACCGGCTCTATCTAGGCGTTGTTTTACTTTTAACATGTTGCTAACAAATGTTTGTTTGGCTAATCGCGTCAGTGAGGCGAAATAAAGTAATCCAAGCCCCGGTAACAAAAACGGTAGTGCGGTAAGGAGTGGGATGAGGCCGAGGGAATACAGCATCATGCTGCCAACCACAAGTGGTGCCCCGGCGATGGTTAGTGCTTTTTGCCACCAGCTGGTGATGTGCCAGGTTCTGAGTTGAAATAGATCCTTGATGTAGGTGGGTGTCAGTTTTTCAAGCATGGCTTCATCCTTTGCTGATGCTGGCCGCTTGACTCATGGTCAGCCTAGTTAAATTTGTACAAATTGTACACTATGAACGTTTGTAATGTAAATGATTTAACAGCGCATTTGCTTATTTTCTTTAGTCGGCCGTGTACGTATGCTACTTTGACCATAATTGTCGCGCGAAGTACTTATAAAAACTACATTTATTAACGAAATTGGAGGTAATGGATGGATCACGCAGCGCTGAGTGCTTTCTGGCCAGCGGTTTGGCAACACCAGCCACGCCCACACATGAGTGCGTTGGTGCGCTTGCATCACCCTTACACCTTCACTGAACGCTTGGCCGCAGCGCAACAAGCCGGTTGGAACGTGTTTCAATTCCCGTCAGCCATGTTATCTGGTGGTGATTTACTGTCAGACTCTGGCACCACCACCCTGACCGTTGAGCAATTTTCGGCGATGATGCTCGGTGATGAAGCCTATGGCAGTAACTGGGGTTACTTTCAATTACTCGATACCTTTGCTGAGGTATTTGGGCTCGAACCGGATGAGTGGGAAATCTTTTTATTTCATCAATGCCGTGCTGGGGAACAGGCGTTGTTTCGTCATCTTGCTGCAGCTGGCGATACCTTACTTGCAAATAACTTTTTTGATACCACTCGCGCCAATGCCGAAGCGAATCAGTTTCAAGCGTTGGATTTACTCGATGCTAGCAATGTCGCGTTCAAAGGTAATCTTGATCTTGTTCAGTTGCAGCAACAGCTCGGTCGGCAGGAGCAGACGGTGCCACTGGTGATGCTAACCATTACTAACAATACCGGTGGTGGTCAGCCGGTAGCACTAGACAATATCCGTAGCGCTTATCAGCTTTGTCAGCAACATGAGACTTCGTTGTTTCTTGATGCTTGTCGCTTTGCTGAAAATGCTTGGTTTAATAAGTTGCGCGATCCACGCTGTAAAGACTTAACCATGCCAGCAATCGTGCGTCAGCAGTTTGCGCATTGTGATGGTTTTACCATTTCACTGAAGAAAGATGGTTTGGCAAACATGGGTGGTGCATTAGTAATTCGAAAATCAGCACCGTTGTTACAACGGTTACCGAATTTAATTGAGCAATTGCGCGATTATCAAATCTTAACTGAAGGTCATCCCAGCTACGGCGGCATAACTGGGCGCGATATCATGACCATTGTTGCTGGCTTGAAAACCGTGCTACAAGAAGATTATTTACGTGGCCGTATCAACTTGGTGCAAGCGTTTGGTGATTGTTTAAAACAGTATGATATTCCAGTGCTTGAACCGTTTGGTGGCCATGCGGTTTATATCGATACCGATCGATTTTTTCAAAATACTCAGCATCAGCGCTCTGACTTTGCTGGTATTGCTTTAACTGGCTTGTTGTTACTACAAGGGGTGCGGTTGTGTGAGCTCGGTGCTTTTGCATTTGGGGTGTATGATCCAGCAACACAGCAAGAGCAGTATCCGGCGCAGAATTTTGTTCGCGCTGCAGTGCCGCGCAATCGCTACGAGTTGCAGGATTTGCAGTACGTTGCCGAATGCGTTGGCCAGCTCTACCAGCGTCGTGATAGCATACCACGCGCCGTGCCAACCTATGCGCGTGAAAAGAGTTTACGTCATTTTAAGGCCAAATTTGAATTGCAACAGTTGGGTGGTTGATGGGCTTGATGCTGTTGGATCTTATACTGAATAAATGCGAGCAAAGAATAAAGTAAATGCAAGCGGCGTTTAGTGTTGAACAATGTCATAAATGTGTAGGTCGATCCGAACCATTTCTGTTAGTGGTCCCGCGTGGCTGTGATCTGAAGCAGTCAATCTTACGCGCTGCCGAGCTTGCCAAGTTGAATGCGGCGGTTTTAAATGGTATCGGTGCCATAGCCGATCCAACAGTCGGTTACTTTGATTTTGCTGCGCGCGCTTATCAAGAGCGGACTTTCACTGGGCTGTATGAAATTGTTAACTTTACCGCGAATTTAACTACGTTAGCGGGTGAATGGATCTTACATGCGCACATTGGGTTTAGCGATGCTGCTTGCCAATTGCTGGGTGGTCATTTTATTGCTGCTGACGTTGCAGTGACTGCAGAAATTAAAATTCATCCATTATCAGCGCCGATTCAACGTAAATTTGACGAAGATATTCAGTTAAATTTAATCGATCCTTCATTGTAATTAGTTAATTCTGTTTTCAGTATGCCGCGACGGATATCGGTCCCGAATCAGCTCAGTGATATGAGACAACTAGAGTTTTATCAGCTTTGCAGAATCATCATTTTATTTTTTTGTTGTGATGAAGCGGTATGAGTGCTTATAGTGATTGAGTTGCTGGGCTGCCGAACTCGCGTTGCTCGCTCGTAATGAGCTAAATAAGAAGATCAGTTGCTGTATTGATTTTGCAAAGTCTGAAAAATATTAGTCGCTAGACTTATTCCCGGTTGACTGCTTGGCATTGTTTTCAACATCATTTTGCTCAGCATCAGCATCAGCATCAGCATCATCATCATCATCATCATCATCATCATATACCTACCTATCAAGATAGTGATAAAGATAATCAGTAAGTGTAGATGTAGCTGTAAGAGAAAAAATTAAAAAAAA
>CAWUKA010000045.1:0-17810 GCA_963922965.1 uncultured Gammaproteobacteria bacterium
CCGTCATGCGTAAGCTACGCCTACCACAATCTGATGCTATTCAATTTTTTAAACGGATGGTCTTCAACATAGTTGCCCGCAATCAAGATGATCATACTTATCCGGTAAATAAAGAGACTTCTTCTAATTTCTGGAAAATGTCTTTATACTTAATGTTTTCAACTTGATGACTGACTCCATGGCGAAATAACAACCCAACCATCAATCCACAGCGACATCATAACTATCGAGGCTCGACAAATCAGTGCCAAGATCGTCGCGGACTGTGGGGCCAGCGGTGAGAGCCAAAAACAATATTGTGCGCACTTAGGATTTAAGATTAATACCTTTGTCCATATTCGGAGTAAACTTCCTCAGGCTAAACCTTCAGTACCGGCTTTTGTACTGGTCAACCTTTTCGAGCCAAAGCCTCAAATCAGATTGAATGAGGCAACTCAGTAGCTTATTCTAGAAAATGGTCGTGGTTTTAGCTTCCAAATTTCTCGACTATGCCACCTGAGTAGTTAACCATGTTGTTAACATTATGTGGGTGGTAACATGTTAAAGCCAAGAGAGGACATAAAGATTGACGTGAGCCTAGAGCTGATTAATACCCGCAAATGTATTGATGAGCTTTGCGCAGTGATTGTTGACTAGCTGAAAGCGAATCCACAAACTGACAGTCTTTTCATTTTTTAACAAATATCACGACAAAATAAAAATGGTATGGTGGGATAGGAATAGCTTCATCCTGGTGTATAAAAGATTGGAAAAGCAGGTTTTGTGTTGCCGTAGGTAAAGAGGTTAGTATATCAGCGATTGTTAATCTTCTTGTTTGACGAAGGGTTAAAACCCAAGCCTGTGCGTAGCTATTACGCTAAGGTCATGCAGCAGAGCTCGAAATTAAGTTGGGTTAGATGCCCTCACAATATATGTTACGCTACTAGACTGTTGGAAACATAGCATTAGCACTACTACTTTTTTTATGGTGTCTAAAGAAAGTTCCAATACTATTTAGTGATCTTCTTTGAAATCCATTCCCTAAATATATTCACCAACTTTATTGGTGACATAAAGCTACCGATTGGTTAATAGAAATTTCTTCCATCACTTTCAATTCGTTGCATGTTTGATTGAGCCTCCAAAATAACTTCGTAAATGTGATGGTGTATTGTTATGCGATTTAGTAATTGATTTGTAGATTACTATTTTTAAATACCAAAAAACGAATCTCCTCGTATCACCTGGCGGCTGATCGAAGACGAGTACACCTAATAATCGAGTGATGTTAGGTTAGAGCAAAACAAATCCAGCACGTAAGCTAAACGAGTAATACTGGTTGTACTTAATCGTTATCACACATTGACCAACCCTTATACTATCTGAATTAAGAGTTATTTTAACTGATAAGTTTTTTTTGCCAGCATTAGATTAATAAGAGGTGGTGAGGCCGATGTTCGGATTGAATCACCCGTTTAAAGTGATCATCCAAAAAGTATAGCTAATCAAATTGAACTTAGATGTGGAGAGGAAGAGACCTTTGGACCGTGTGGAAACTGGGTTTATAGCCTATTTTTAGTTAAATTTGCGGATTTAGCTGATATGGCTTCGTGCATACTATTAAAGCTCTTAGCCGATGAAATTAATATCCTGACTCATCCGATCAAAGATTAAAAAAATAATTTACATAAAAATAGACTGTTTGAAGCTTTGAGCACAAGAGATTTGCATGGCCACTGCTTAAGTTATTAAAAAATGACGCGATGTCGTTGGAAGCAGTTCGGTCCTGAATAATCAGCTGTTAGGACACTTACACTTATGTATGACCTATTCGAACTTACTAGGGTTGATGCATTCCATTAGGTGATATGACGTAATCGCCAGTAATGTTAGTATTTACCGAGGTACTAAATGATTGATTTACCATTGACTTCAATTTATTTCTAGACTAATGTCAAGTCGGTAAATGCGGCACATGTTAAAGAGGAGTAACTATGTTTGCACAAGCAGAAGATCAACCTAGTGATCTCGATATTTTTTTATCCCTTCCCAGTATTCAAATATTAGATGATGAAATTATGCAAGAGTTGCGAGGATTAGCAGTTCCTGATGAAGTGCAGTCACCTTATGCGCGTAAGTCACGCTTTGAAAGAGGACTTAACGATGTCGACTTTGATGCGCTGGATGCAGAGTTCAACGATGCTCTACCAAATGCAGGTGGCGTTGATGCATTTATTGATAAATTGTTCAGCGACCAGAGTACTGAGGGTTCACTCATGGTAACCCCCGATAAGTCACCAGAACAGTTTGTTGGCCAGGTACTTTGCATTGATGAGATAAGCGGGATGCATTCTGTTGAGTCGCGTGTCACTCATTGTGAAAAGTCTGGCACGCTAGGTGGATTAAGACACCCTGTATACGCATTTACCCTAGAGAGCGGGGATCGTGTTGAATTGCGATGTGACACGGCAGGGCGAATTCTGCGCTGTGCTGTGACCCCGCAGGAGCAGACCGATTTGCGAGAATTACTGATGATGGAAAATGTGACTGCCGCACGCTACGATCGTGGGCTTAACCTCTCGGTGGCTGATTTATCACTGCGGCAGCTACTTCCGAATATGGTGAATGCCAAGCTAACACGCGATGGTAAACCAAAACAGTTGTCGACTCATAAGCGGCGAGCCTTGATACAACAAGGTATCCTAACAACCAGTAGCAGTTCAGAGCTACTTAGCTACACAGCCAAATTCGCAGCTTCGGCTGGTCCACAAGCTGAACTCCAAGTTTATCTTACGGCCCACAAAGAGTTGGCATTTGCAACCATGTTTAGCAGTACCTCAGGTCAGGCACAGCGGTTGCAGCCACGACAACTGCGCCAATTCGTGGTCAAACCCGCTATTTTGCATGAGATTCCACAACCTACTACAAACGTGGCTGTGAAGTTCAAGTCTTATAAGCCTGATCCATCAGAGCTGATGCAGAAACGTTGGAAGGAAGTGGAAAGTTTGCGCAAGACGATCATTGCTGCCTTGTCAATTCCACAGCAAGCAGATTATATTCGTAGGTCACTATTTAATTTGCGGAGTACCCAGCTTAAGCGCATTGACCTGGCTGATTTGCAAGACATAGCCGGACCCCCTCAACTATCAGAGCAGCTTGAAGCACTTGTGGAGCTCTACGGACAACTTGGTAGAAATGTGTCAAAAGAGCAATTAATGGCAGAGTTAGTACTAGAAGTGAATTATACGCAGGTGGCCGAGAAAGAGCAGAACTGGTTAGTGCTCAAAGCTATGGAGATATTGCGTGCTGCTTTTGAGCAAATTGATCGTATGGCTGGGAAGAATTTGGTGATGTTTGTCGGCCGCACGGGTGCTGGTAAAAGCACCACCGTCAACTGGCTATCCGGACGGCAGCTGGTGGAAACCTGGAATGACGTAGGCGAAATTGTGTACGAGCTTGAGGGTGAGCAGCAGGATGCAGCCGTGATAGGTCAATCGATCGGTACTTCACAGACGTCATACGTGCAAGGATTTGTTCCTAACGGCCCAAGATTGGACTCAAGTAACAGTAGTGGAGAATTAATGTTGTGTGACTGCCCTGGCTTTGATGATAATCGTGGTCAGGAGTACAACCTTGCAACTGAGCTTAGCATCGCGCACTCCGTGAAAGAAGCGGGGCGAATTGGTGCTGTTGTCGCAGTCGTAGATAAAAGTGCTTTCACGATGGATAGAGCCAACCCGGTACTTGGACTTATTGAGGATATCGAGGAGCGGCTACCGGGTGCATTTACTAATCCTACTAGTGCAGCTCATGCTGGTGTATGGATGATTGTCACTAAGACCGGCTCGCCGGAAGAATCACCTTTTGTCTCTGGATTTGAAGAGCGTCTAAGACAGCACGTAGAAGAGGAAAAGCGGAAGCTTAACGACATTAATCGGCGTGGCAATCAAGCTGACACCTGGGCTAGGCAGCATACAGAGCGGCGGCGTAAGATCTGGATGTGCTTGCAGCGAATGTTCTCAAACAAGACAAACCCTAGATTGCTATTTGTTGACATAGGAAACAGGAGGGCACTGAATAAGGCCATGACGCAGTTCAGGCAATCTCCTGGTATCCCAAAGTCTGCTTTTCAACAAACCATGGCGATGAAGTCAGTACAACAAGACTTTGGACGTATTGTGGAGTTATCGGTTCATAGTTGGCGTGTACAAATATTAAAAGAATATCACGAAAAGTTACCTTCCGATATCACTGCAGCGCGACAGGCAATTGATGCTATGAACGCGACAGTGCGAGATTTACGTAAGCGGCAGCAGAAACTGCATCAGGACATGGCGGCTGCACCTGAAACAATAGCCAAGTTACAAACACAACACCAGCAGTTGCAAGCTGCTCTTGATAGTGGTGGTCACGAGGAGCTAGAGCAGTTGCTTAGTAGTGAGACAGTCACGGAGCTCACCGAGGAACTCACCTCATCTGAAACCCGCCGGCTTGAGCGACAGCAAGACGATTTAAATGAACAGCTAACTGCAGTTCAGAAAAAGAAATCCACCAAGCAACAGCAACTAGATGAGAAGCATCAGCAGATCCGTGAAATTGCTGGTGAGATATCTCAGCTCGAAGATGACATTGCAGAGCTATCGATAGGCAGTCACGACCAGATATTGAGACGCTACCGGTATAAACCTGACGAAATGGTAGAATATGGTACTCTCAAGGATGGTAGGCGGTCGGCTGCATTCAACGAGGTGCGTCGACTTGAAGAAGATGACTGGGAACCGGGTTCTTCTAAAAAAGTGCGCGCGCGTGATTATGAGGGCACGCTCAGCACCTTGGTTTACATTGAGCGGGAGTATAGACTCGTACCCGCCGACGCACAGGAGAGGCGTGCGTTCGAACAGTATCGGCGAACGTCAGACGGCAAATATGCAGCAGTGATTACTGGTCATAAATATCACATAGATACAGATGACGGTGATGGAGTGAAGACGGCACCTGATGGTAAGCGTATGGTTTACTCAATCAGTACCACATGGAATGCCTCACGAGACCTTCCATGGTTCGAGATCTCCCACTCTCAACCTTGTGTAGATGTTAACGAAGCCACTATCATTAACAGCGATGCCGACAAAACAGCAAAGCTCAAGCGGAAAAGTGAATTAGAAGCTGAGTGTGCACTCTTACAAGAAGATGTTGAATCACTCGGTCAGCAGATTGATAGCATAGGTGTAGAAATCAAAGCCAATGAGGCAGCTATTAAGCGTAATAGAGAGATGGCAACCCTTGATACTGTGCGAGGTCTGATTGAACGGTATGAGGAATTGATTGCCAGCAATCGGTCACAATTGAGGTTATTGCAGCAGGAAATGGACCACATTGAGCAGCAAGTCTTAGCTCAAGATGAGGCTAAACAAGCCAAGACTATGGAAATTGAGCAGATTGAGTATAAGTTGCTACGGCTGGCGGTTATTATCGTCAGCCAGTGGGATATTGCACAGCTTTTGAGGCGCTTTGCTGAGATCCTACAGGGTGAGGCACGTCAGCAACCTGGCCGTCAGCAGGCTGGACTAGCGGCAGAGCAGTCGCAAGGCCGCATTCCCACAGCTGGAGGCGCACGAACTGCCATCAGTTCGTCGGGGCTTTATGCCGCTTGCGCTGATTATATTGCCTTTTTCGATGAACATGGCGCTAGGATTTTAGCGTCATGTAAAGAAAGAGTACAACCACCAGTGCCTCCTATGGCAAGGCCAACAACTGTCCGCGCTATGGCCACCCTGGGCTCTTGGCCGCCGGCAGTACCTGCGCAGCGAGCAGATGGTGCTGATGATGTATTTGAATCTCTCCCAAATGTACCCGAGGCAGAAGTTGTCTTCCCCACAGCTGATCGTGGTAAGCCTGATGATGAAATATATGAAGATGAATTGACGCCGGCAGATGGTGCTGTTTCAAGACCGACCTTTCGTCTTTAACAATGATAGATAATTAAACTCAGCGATTAGTTATAGTTATCAACTTCATTACGAGCTAGCAAGGTTACTAAGGAGAGATTGATGCTCGAAGTATTGTTAAGTACCAATATTGTAAGGACCCACTTCTCAGCAAAGACGCAAAAGCGCTTGAGAGAGGCGTTTACCGAGGGTGATAAAGCAGGGTTTTGGAAAATCATATCTGAGATCTTGAGTCAAGAAGAGTTGAGTGCGCTCACGAGAGAACTGACTGCCTTGAATGAAAATTACACTGCTGAAGGTGTCGTTGACGTAATATTTCAGCAGCGCGGCCGTGGATATTTCATGCTTCAGCTGAGTGGTGATTTAAATTCTTTCGTCGGCAAGCAGTTGGTTATAGGACGAAAGGGGGAGCAGCCAGTTTTCGAAGGTCTTGTCCTCAACTGCGTTCTCCAATCCGATCCAAAGACCCTAGTGCGAAGCTACCAAATCAAGTGTACTGAGGGGACAGTGAACATTGTGCTCAGTAAGCAAGGGTTAGTCCAACGGGTAAGTGTCTCTGACTCTTCGTTCTCTTGGGACACGCGCAGTGCTGATGCTGAATACGCCACTGCCTCCAGTCATCGTGCCGCGACTTCTAACGAGCGGGAGCTAGATGGATTTACCGGCGAAGATGCAGAGGCCACAATTCTGATCCGAGAGCGCCAAGCCGATAACAGTGAATCCAACCACATCAAATGGCAACGAGTTGACGAGCTTCGTAGACACATTGCAACCCATCTCAGTGAGACTAAGCCGCAAGGGAGTGAGCAGCAGGAGGATTTGCTGAGTGAATGCTTGCAGTTACTCAGCACCACTGACCTACGGTGTGTAGATACTTCCAGATTGAGCACTCACAACCGTCAGCGTTTCCAGCGTGAGTTTGAGAGCCTATTCGAAGAGTTGTTGGGTTTGTATAATGAGCTCGACATTAAATTCTCAGTGGAGACACTGGTCGCGCAACTGGTGCTTGACGCTAACTACGCGAGAGTAGTTAATAAAGCAGATAATCTGTTGGTGCTCACATCCGTGAAGTTACTCAGCGCAGCATTTGATGAAGTACGCAAGATGAAGCAGCAGAACTTAGTCATGTTTATTGGCAACACCGGCGCTGGTAAAAGTACAACGGTAAATTATTTGCTCGGCCATCAGCTTCGAAGCGTAAGAAGGGCTGAGGGTGAGCATGGCTTCGAGCATGAAGATCCAAGCGGTGAAAATAAGGCAAAGATTGGTCATGGCCTTGGCACCTCGGAGACGTCTTACGTGCAAGCGTTTCCATTGCCAGAGTCGCCCGCGAAGATGCCACTCGTTCTATGTGACTTCCCCGGTTTTTATGACGCACGCGGCGGTAGTTATGATCTTGCAACTCACCTTAGTATTCAACAAGCTATCCTGGCTGCAAAGCAGGTTCAAGCAGTCTGCGTCGTTCTACCTTATGATGCGCTCACGCTCGACCGTGCTAATCCGATTGTTGAGCTACTGCGCGAGCTTCAGCAGAAATTACCTTCCGCATTTCGTACTGGCGCGGATCACGCTACCGTTAATCGACAGATACACATTTTGATTACAAAGCGTCCTAGCAAGATTAGCCCGGAAGATATTCGTCAGCGTTTTACTGTGCATTTGAGAGAGGAGCAAGATAAGCTACGTCGACTTGGATCCAGTAACAGTGATGCTGGTCAGCGTGGTGAGATCAATTGGCGGCTCCAGTTGTGGCAGTCTTTGAGGGCCATTTGCGACGATAGCCGCGTGCATTTGATTGATATTGGCAATAACCGGGCTAGACGAGCTCTATTGAAAAGTTTAGCTCAGGGTAGGGGGATTGTAGCTAGTGCCTTCACACCAGCCGCGAACACGCAGGTCGTTAACAAAGAATTTGGTAAGCAGGTTCAGATGTCCGTCCATACTTGGCACAAGTTAATATTTATGCATTATCGCGAGAGTATCCCAGCCGCCATTAGCCACCAACAGCGGGTAGAGCATGATTATCGAGAGGGCCAACGCAGCTGCGATGCCAAGTTGGTTCAGCTACGCCAGGACATTCAACAGAAGCAGCAAGAGAATCAACGACTCCTAGCTGAACAGCATAAGGTACAGGCGGCAATAGATTCAGGTCAGCCACTGGAGTCGGTGCTACCAGCTGATGTCTTACAACGACTTCGTAACAGTTCCGCAGCTGAGGGTGCATTGCGCTCGCTCAAGGAACAGCTTGAGACAGCTGGTAGAGACAAAGCCAGCAGTCAGCGTAAGAAAGAGCAATTAAAGAGTGAACAGTCGCGATTGCAGGGTACAACTCGGGAGCTGAAAGGCGAGGTCGTTAGGGCTGAGCGTCGAATCAGCAGTCTTTCTACCGGTACAACCACTAAAATCTTGTGGGAATATACACAGAAGAGACCGTCAGATATCATCCGAGTTAGCTCCTTTCACCAAGGTGCGTTAGATAGTATTTTTGGTGAAGTAAGGGCGACCCGCGACTCCGATTTCATTCCTGGTTCAGAAAAACGGTGGTATGCAGGTGATTATGTGGGTGATCTCATTTCCACTGCTTATATTAATTCGGAGTATAGGTTGGTACCTGAAGGGCGTGAGCTTCAAGCGGCGTTTCGGCGGCATTTTCGCGGTGGTCAGTACGAAGCGACCATAACTGGGCAGCAGTACAGTGTCGACCGTGGTGTCAACTTTGATCCTACCGGGCGGCGTATGGTGTACTCTTTCACCACCCATTGGTACGGGGGAGGTAAAAATGCAACCATGCCATACATCAAGGTCCAGCACAGTCAACCAAACTCTGAAATCAACGCCGCCACCATAACTAATTTGCGCTCCGAAGTAAGTGCCAAGCAATCTCGCGTGCGAGGTAACGAGAGCGAAATTCGTCGATTGGATCGTGAAATCACCCAAGCAGAAAACTCAATTCGCGTGTCTGAGGAGCGAGAGCGCGACTTGCGTCAACAGATTACTGTACAGAAGCAACGTCAGCAACAAGCAGCCCAGGCAGATGAAGCCAGGCGTTTGGTAGCAGAGCGTTCCTCATCTATCAAAATTAACGAATCCAGCATTTCGAGTTTTTACCAGCAGATTAGTGCCAGCGAAGCAGAAAAGCACCGGCTAGGTGAGGCTGCTGCACAGGCGTGCAACCAGCAGGTAAAGTTAGAACGTCAGAAACAGCACTTAGCAATTTTGATTGCTTCACAGTGGTCAATTGCGCAGTTACTCAATAGCTTCACTAAGATTATGTGTGCTGGGCATGCGGGCAATGTTGAGAGTGAGGCAGCACTGGTACAAAGCTGTAAAGAGTATACAGCCTACTTTGACCAGCATGGCATGGAGATTAAGCTGTTATGTCAGCAAGATATACAACTGCTAGCAGGTAAAACGTATTCTTTGCCCGAATCGGCGCCGGTCTTAGACCTCGCCGCAGTCGCACCCGAGCCACCTGCTGCTGGAGTAAGTCTTGACGAACCCACCTTTGAGTTGGCTGAGGTCGACCTCTCTGGTCTTAAGTTAGATGATCCTATTGCTTCACACACATTCCTTCTCGGTATGTCTAATCGCGATCTGAGAGTTGTGAAGCAGTCGGTGTTGGTCATGATTCGTTCAGCCACTACACAGTTGTTGCTTAGTCCTGCAGCCAAAGGTTTGATGGATGCGGCACGACAACATTTTAAGGCAAACGATTCGGTTGACATGATTACTGATGCCCGCGTTATCGACCGGGTGAAAGGTATTCGGCAGTTGTCGGATTGGTTACGTTGCTTGTATTTGGTCGAAGAACGGTTGGAAACGGGTCGACCTCAGGAGCAAGTGTTGGCGGACATCATTGTTACTGCTAACAACATAGGAATTTCCGAAGGTGAAGTGAAGCCAGTCGTTTATGCAGCTATCCAGCTGTTAGCAGCCTCGATTGCGGATACGGCTGGTGCTGCCAAAGCACACCCTCGAATACTATTTTTTGGCAACACTGGCGCTGGGAAAAGTACCCTGATCAATTATCTGATGGGAGTACCGTTGGAACTTGGTCGTGGCGAAGCCGGTGATGATGTTGTGCGTGTTGTCACACAAGCTGAACCTGTGTCACATGCAGAAATAGGACAAGGCATTGGTACCTCACACACTTCAGCGATTAAGCGCTTCACTACAAGTGACGGAGAGAAAGAGACTGTGGATTTATACGATCTCCCGGGTTTATTGGATAACCGTGGAGAGATTTTCAATGCAATGACAAATGTCGCTATGGATCAAGTATTCAGAGCTAGTGATCTACCGCCACCCCTTATGATAATCACGGTGCCCTACAATGCATTTCGTGTTGACAGAGCCAAGGGGGTCACAGCATTGGTGCAAGCCCTGCGTAGTCGGTTAGGTGTAGATTTTGTTAAAGATGTTCTAGAGTGCAAGGACGTCACCCGATGTGGTATCCGGCTGGCCATAACCCGCATTCCACCTGCCGAACGTTTTACTTTTGAACAAGAGCTCGAGGGTCGCTTCAGTTTGCATTTGAGCCAAGCACGTGAAAGCCTGGTTAAGCATGGTGGTGCAGGCAATGTCTCAGAGGCAGATTTTATTAAAGAACAAATAGCCATTTGGACCATGTTGAAGCAACTTTACCAGGGTGGATGTATATTATTGCCGAACTTGGAGCAACCCGCTAATCGACACGTAATACTGCGGCACTTAGCAACCAGTAAAGGATTTGATGTGAGTAAATTAGGAGTCTCGCAGATTGCACAGCGAGATAGGGGCAAATTTATCACTGCCTTCCAACAGTTGGTAGGTATCTGGGTCACGAAAGTGTTTGAGCCATATGAGCAGCATCAAGAAAATTTAGTTAAATTTCAGCGTGAAAAGACCCGATCTGAGCGCGTAATCAGACAATGTCAGGAGCAAAATACTCAGTTGAATGAAAATATCAAACAGTTACGGATGCAGCGCGCGCAGTATTTACAATCACACAGCATGGTCTACGCGCTATGTGATCGCTGGCTTAGAGTATTTTCATTATGCTGCAATAATATATCGTTTCAAGCCAACATAAATCGACAAATCGCTCAGGCTCAGAGCCAGGTGGTCACTAACACGCAGTTGATCAGTAGAGAAAGCCAGCAGCATGCTAACAGCCAGCGTGACGTTGAGCGAGCTATTCGTCAGCATCAGCAAATAGAACTTTTTTTACGTAGCAATATGGTGAATGCCAAACTGATTGCTAGCGTCGCTAATGAAATTGCCGTTGATGCATTTAAGCTTGATGGTCTAGGTAACACGCAAAGGGTTCGCTTGGTCGCTGACTGCAAGCGTTTCGGTCACTTGTACACGACTAGTATGCGCGACGTGAGTTTGCCACCACCAGCCCCACGAGTAACTGGCAGCGCACTGCTACGACAGTACTCGTCATATAGTCCATTTGATGCCACGACAAGAAGCAGTGATACTCGCCATACATCACTGGACCAAGAGGTGCATAGTCATCCATCAAGGATCTGTGTTTAAAGAATCTTTATTTTCTTGTTAGTGTAAGTTAATAAATTGTGTCTAGGGGGAAGTTAATGAGGGTAGTATCAGCAAGGGTGTGTCTTTCTCATCTTGGATTTGATTCATCTCATCGTAATAGTGGGCAAAAAGGTTAATACGTTTGGCATTGATGGTCTCATCAAGCACATGCTAGCCAATTCTTCTCTCATGGATGAGAATGGCACGTGGTATTCGGTACCTGCATATGATGTGACTTTCTCACATAATCCAAACGGGCTGTGATGAACCACCGCCAGATAAGCATAAATAACAAGTGTGGTGAATTTAAGCAGTCTGATTTTCTGAAACTAGCTGGGGAAATTAATTTAAGAAGGTAGATAAAATTATTGATGCGGTAATTGAGAAATTACAAGTTGGCGGATATATGCCCAGAAAGCCAATGTTAGCCATTAATTAAGTGAGCAAATTTTACAATACCATAGGTTGGAAGTATAAATAATTTTATAGTATATGTAGTATATTAAAACAAATCGTAATCACTGCTAATTAATTTATGTTTAGAAAATCGCTTATAGCCATGAGAACCTAAATAAAATCACCACTGCGTGGCGGCTTCTCAACTGGCGTTGCATGGAACAGTGCTTTGATCTCGCTATCGAATACGATGGTGCGTTGCTCGCCTTTACAACCTATGCTGACAACATCAGTATAACTATAATGTCGACTTGGACTGTGGAAAATCGAATGATCTTTCTGTCGATATATATTATGGAAGACAGCTTCGGCTTGTTTGGCTAATTCAGCAATTTTGTCATGTAAGTAATCTATACATCGTTATTTATGTGAAGGCTCCATATAATGAGCTATCAATAAGAATTTTAAGTGTTAACTAACTTGATAAAAGTATTCATCAACTAACTATTAATTTTTCTTATCTTACGCGCACGCAATTAGTGCCCAAGAAGCGTGTAATTAACAGCAGAGATGTACATCCCTTGAAACATATAATCAAAGGCATGGCCATGAAACAATACATCTGCATTAGCATTCACGGCATCATGAAAACCCATAAAAATACTATTCGCCTCAACACACCTGCTGATTGTTGTAATGCACTAGGATAAATTTCAGCAAAGTGATCATCAGACAATTCAAACGAGAATGTCTGGAACCCTCTAGCACTGCTGGCTTGGTAGCCATGATAAATTCTCGGTTGCCTTCGGTGTTAAAGGTAGCTATATAACAGGCTATAGCAAATGGCAATGCAGCTAATATTTTTCGAGCATCAAGAACACCACTCAAAAATAATACGTAATGCTTGTTATCGCTAGTTTCCCTCTGAATCGACATGCGGATAGAATCAACTAGAGCCTTTACATATTGTGCCTTTGGTAGCAAAAGCGGTTCATAATTAGGTTGCCAATAAGTATCTAAATTAACCTTTTCATCTAGACTAATTGTTAATTTTGAAGCTGCAAGTAAAATTCAGCCTGTGGTAATTAGATAAATCAAGCCGGCATTATTAACCAGTTTCAGAATGAAAGGTAGTAAATGCAAAAAATGGTCGAGAAAAAGCAATAAATAATTAAAACAACACAGGATTATTGCTTAAGTTTGGGCATGAATGATTTGGGTAAAATTTGATATTTAAATCATATGTGGGCATAATGATAGATTATTGTTCACCCATGTACTAAGTATATAAAATGAAAAAAAAAACCTTAATCACCAGCGCTTTGCCATATATCAACGGCGTAAAGCATTTAGGCAATGTTGTTGGTTCTATGTTACCAGCAGATGTTTACGCACGCTTTTTACGGCAGCAAGGAGAAGAGGTGATTTATATCTGTGGTACCGATGAGCACGGAACACCTGCAGAGATTGGTGCATCAAAAGCGAATATGTCGATATCAGACTACTGTAAATTAAACTTTGACAAGCAACGTGAAATCTACCAAGAATTTTGTTTTTCATTTGATTACTTTGGTCGGTCTTCATCTACTATCAATGCTGAAACAACACAAGACATATTTAGAGCGCTTGATGCAGCAGGTTATATTAGCGAGCAGAGTATTAAACAATTTTACTCATTCGAAGACGAGCGCTATTTGCCTGACCGCTACGTTGAAGGCGAATGCCCTCATTGTAACTTCAACGAAGCTCGCGGTGATCAGTGCGATAATTGCGGACGCTTACTTGATCCAGAAGAGCTTATTAATCCACGTTCTGCGATTAGTGGAAGTAAACAGCTTGAATTACGAGAAACTAAACATCTCTACTTACAACTTGATAAACTTGAGACAAAGGTAAAAGATTGGATTGAGAAGCAAAACGACTGGCCAAGTGCAGTATCTGGCGTTGCTAAAAAATGGTTAACAGAGGGGTTACAAGCCCGCTGTATTACTCGCGATTTAAAATGGGGCATCTCGGTACCAAAAGTCGGTTACGAACACAAAGTGTTTTATGTCTGGTTTGATGCACCAATTGCCTATATCAGCATTACAAAAGAATGGGCCCGAGCTATTGGGAAACCTGATGAATGGATTCGTTGGTGGCAAGCACCTGATGAAGTGCGTCTGGTGCAGTTTATGGCAAAAGACAATATCCCTTTTCACACCGTGTTTTGGCCAGCAATGATGATAGCAGCCGGTTCAGAATGGGTACTTGCTGATTACATCAAAGGCTTTAACTGGCTTAACTATGAAGGTGGCAAATTCTCAACAAGTAGACAGCGGGGTGTTTTCACAGATAGCGCACTTGATCTATTTCCTGCTGATTATTGGCGATATGGTTTACTTGCAATGTCACCAGAATCAAGTGATGCTGATTTCTCATTTGAGCATTTTGCAATATTAATCAATAAGGATTTAGCAGATACTCTCGGAAATTTCACTAATAGAGTAGTTGCAATCATCAACAAGCACTTTGATGGTCACCTACCTCGGGGTTTTGAGCTTGATGAAGAGTTACAGCACAATATCACTGATAAAGTTGCCAAATTCACTTGCGAGCTCAAAGAAATGAAATTTCGACCCGCAATGACAACATTACGCAGCTTGTGGGCAACAGGTAACGAATACATTACACAAGTAGAGCCATGGAAACAAATCAAGACTGATAAAGCAAAAGCAGTAATATTACTAAAAAATTGTCTCTATCTTCAGTATGTTTTTAGTATCATTAGTGAACCTATTATTCCAAATTTAGCAAAACAATTACGGCTTGGCCTTAACTTGGATGATAAAGCATATAATTTTAATGAAGTGCTAGAAACCAGTTGGCTCAACAGTGAAGTAAAAATCAATAAGCAAGCGGTGTTAGTTGAGAAAATACAACCAGAAACAGTCGATGAATTAACTGAACGTTTTGCTGGCAAAGTTAGTTAAAAGCATATCGCACTGTTATTGCAAGCATTACTATTGCAGCAATCAACATTAAGTTGATTGAATTATTTCTATTTAAGAAAGGCACAATATCTTCGCTAAAAACTAAAATAGTTTTCTTCGCACTTTTCTTCATCAACACTGGCAAAAGCACTAAAATAATAACGCAAAAAATACCAGCATAATTAAGCCCTTTGATAAATAGATTGGGTGCAGTCAATGTAAGCACGAGTGGTGGCAGGAAAGCCAGCACATGAACGATGATTCTATGCTGATAGGTTTCTCGCTGCAAATTCAGACCGTCAAATAGAAAATCATACAGAGAAAGAGCAACTGCTAGGAAAGACGTAAACACACAAATTGTTGTAAATAAACTAATGATAATTTTTAGCAAAATGCTCGAATCAATATGATGCAAAGCGGAAATTAATAATTTAGTCGAATGATCTGCTTTTGCGATATATATCAGGCTGTAAATACCATCTGGTGGTAATACGCCAACGATAACCAGCTCCCAAGCTACGTAAAACAACAATGGTAACAAACTGCCAACTAAGAGCACTAATTTTAGTTGCGACACATCCCGTTCGAAATAATCAACAAGGCTTGGAATAATAATGCCATAGCCATAAGCAGTTGCAATAATAGGCAGAACAATTAACGAAAATTGATGATGAAGGCTAAGAGATATCAAGTTTACGTGTGGCGACAAAATAAATATTATTAGAGATAAAAAAATTAGTTTAGTAAGCATAATAGCGCGGTTTATTTGATCGACAAAACCAATGCCTCGCAATATGATAAGACTGATCATCATGATGATTACTAGCGTAGCAATCATACTATTTAATTTAATCGAAACCGAATTTAGTAAGGCAACAACGATATCAGCTGCACCCGCAGTATAGGCTGACAATAAACAATAGGTTAAGCAAAGATATCCAGACCACATGACCAAAGCACCAGGTTTACCAAGGGTTTGCTTGGCCATCGATATTAGATTAGTGCCTACTGGCAAAGCCATACTAAGCTCTAGAATATACACAGCACCTACCGTCATCAGCAACCAAATCACAATTAAACACAACGTAGTAACATAAAAGCCATCTGCAGCTGTAACGACAGGCAGCGCCAAAAGGCCGCCACCAATTGAAGTGCCAGTCACAAGCAAAATGCCACCAAATAATTTAATGGTTTTCTTAGTCATGTTATGGTTTTAGCTCACTAGGTTGATGAGAAGAATTACTTATAGCATCAAATGATTCTGCTGATTGGGGACTATGATTAGCTACTACAGCTGAGGAAGTAGAAGTTAGTCCAAACCGTGAGAGTAAATTTCGTAAATTAGAGTCATGAGGGCTAGCTGTCGATAAAATAGCTTGTCTATTTATGTTATGTATTTCATAGCAGAATAACGTTGCAGAAATGACGTAGAGAAAACTAACCGGGATAAAAATATTAAACGCATTCAAACACAGAGAACACCCGACTAGTCCTAAAAAGATAAGTGCTGGTCGTTTAATGGTTGGATATTTCTCGATGAATCGACTTAATTGTGCTGAGGCAAAAAACATAAAAATGATCGAAACTGCAATAGCAGTCATCATGATAGGTAACTGCGAAGTTAAGCCTACTGCAGTAATCATAGAATCGAGAGAAAGTATAATATCCATGATAACAATTCTCAGTAAAACCGTGAAAAAGAGATTGGATGATACAGCAGAATCTGGACTAACCTCATTAGAATCTTCTAAAAGCTCGGATACGCTTTTAATTACCAAAAACACGCCACCAGCCAATAGCAACAAAGTATGGACACAAAAGGCAGTGGCTGCTATGAAGAAAAGCGGGGTTGTGATTTGTAGAAAATCTAACAATCCGCTAAGAAAAACCGCACGCGCAACCATTGCTAGAAGTAACCCGATAACACGAACCCAAAATTGTTGTTTTGGGTCGGGTAATTTATTTGCCTCAGTAGTCAAGAAAATCAGATTATCAACACCCAAAAGTAATTCAATGCTGACCAAAGCAAGAAAAGTTGTTGACCACATGGTTAAAGAATACACTGATAGTTAATAGGAAGAATTAATATTGACAATATAACATGATCAAAAGCAAATAAAATGAGATCGAGGGTTACAAGCATTTAACCGTGATAAGTATAGTTGCTAGAAAAATTAGCATCCGCCTAATTTATGAACTATATTTAGTGTAACAAGCGCTGACCGTAACACTGATCAGGTCTGCAACTAGCCGTAGAACGCTATATCGATAAATGGGGTATGCTGGCTGGTGACAAACTCGATCTACCAGTATTAGCTCAAACCTTGGTCTCACCGACCAAGTTCTTTGGTCAACCGAATAGCGATGCTAAATGGGTTGCTGCCAAGAATAAAGCCATTGCCACCTATCAAGATACTCATCCTAATGGTGTTACATTCACTGTTGGCGGCACACAGATCACCGTCACAACAAACGTCGCCAGGACTAACCCTCCGATCAATGCCGCACGAAATATCTCGCGGCTATTTATCGGCAAGCAACAACGGCAAGCCCACAAATTGGCTGGTAGCTGCAGTACTGTCGCACAGGATCTCAGTCAGAAAAAGGGTATTTCAGACAATCTACAAAACTCGCTTCAGCAACTCAAGCAAGCGTTAGCACATGCCCAAAGTAACACTGGTTTAACTGAAACAGTTGGCGCGCTAAGGCAAGCGCTGAGCGAAGATGGACACGGACTTCATGCCAAGCAAGCCCGACAGTGCAAATCATGGCTAATGCACTCGCTGACTATTCACAACTGTTAGAAGGTCGGGATCAATCTAAGGGCCGCAGCGTGGAATTATTTCAAGCCGCGCTCGAGCAAATCATCACGAGCCAAACTGGCAGCTTTGCTATGAGCAGTTGTAAAAGCACGAAAGATAGAGACGGTAGTGTCAGGATGCAAGTCGATGCCATGATGGAATTTTATGATCGGCATGGCCGACTGCCAAAC
>CAWUKA010000046.1:0-17089 GCA_963922965.1 uncultured Gammaproteobacteria bacterium
TCGCGCAACGCCTCTCCGGCCGCCTTTTCATCATGCGCTTCGATCGCTTTGACTTGAGTTGCTAAGCTCGTTGGATCGATGCTAGCTAACAGGCGAGCTGCCACAGCGGGTGCTGCGCTTGCTAGCAGCTGAACCTGCTCAGTTAAATCACCAGCTTCATTTTCTAATACCGTAGCAACAAAGCTAGTGACGGCGCTGGTATCGTAAAATGCCGGTAGTTCGCGCTGATAATAGTGACAAGCGATTGCCGAAGCGTTAGCGGTTGGATAATCGGTTGCTTTAATGCCTCTAACTATCTCCATTGGTGCTTGGGTGACTAAAGCTAGGTAACTCTCGACCGGTAACTTCTTAAGTAACTGGTTGCGCTGATCTCTTGCTGTGATGCTTTGTAGTAGGCTAATTTGCTGCTGTAATGGTAACAGTGCGAATAAGTGGCTAGCAACAGCTTGCTCTTGGTTGTCCGTATGCTGCATCTCATGCGCTAGCAACCACTTCACCATTCTGACAGCATGGGCTGGATCGGCCGCAATCAATCGCTTAGTTGTCGGACCATGCTTACTGAGCATCCTGTTGATATTATCGTAATAAGCTTGTTGCTGAGTTATTTGATCAAAGGTGCTGAAGCTGCTTTGTTGTGAGCGCCACTGGCGTTTGAATTGTTGTTGCTTACGCTGCTGAGTTTTTCGATCCGGTACTAACCCAGGGATAGCTTGCATCTCTTCCTTTAGTTTTACGAGCTCAGTTGTGACCTCCTGTTGAGCTTTTCCCCACGTTTCTGCCAGCTGCTGACGGCTAGTCAAGACCCGAGTAGGGTGTTGGCTGGCATCGTATTGATAACCAAATTTAGTGTTATATTCTGTTTTTGCAAGTGTTTGTCGGTCCAAGATAGTCTGTTTTGTAGCAACATATGCTTGAATTTCGTTAGTGACATCCAATAATTTGTCCTTTGGGGGCGTTGCTTCACTAACTGTGCTGATCTGTCTTTTAATTCGATCGCGCTCTTGTCTGCTCAATGAGTCTTGATAGGCATAGAGATGCAGCTCTGCCAAGGTTTGGCAGAGCTGTTCGGTGTCACGGGGTTGCTGCGCTGGATCGCTGAGTAATGCGCGGGCTGCAGTTCGACAGGCACGTTGGATTACTTCTACTTGTACTGGGTCATGTGTCACAGGCGACTTTTCAGTTTGATACTGCTGAAACAGAGCGTCTGCTAATGTCTCTACTGTTTGTCTGTCAGTATTACCTAATGTTTGCGCATCTTTATCCATAAACCATGTATAGTCATCGCTAGTTTTTGTGAGCGCCTCAAGTATTTTTTCTTGCTTGCTGATTTCAGTGAGCTCATCGTCGCCTTGTGCTATCACTTGTTCTTGCCGAAGTAATCCAACATGCTGATTTACTTGTTGCTTGAGCTCCTCGTTAGCGTCACCTGCACCAAATGCGTTTTCGAGCCATACATTAAATTCCTGTTCGGCATTACCGTCTCCAGATGCAAATTTTTCAGCGAATTTTTCAGCAGCGCTATCAAATGCAATCTCGGTTCTGTCGATTGGCATTTTGGCTTCAGCAGCTTTGTACTCGCCTTGAAGCTTATCGTAGTTAGCTTTCTGAGTTGCATACCTGCTTCCTATTGAATTTCGTAACGGTGAAGTTGTTGGGTTATGAGCATCATAATCCATGATTACCCTAAATTGTCGCTCACTGAGTGCGGCAAAAAAAGCTTCACGTACTTCGTCATCTGCGGCAACGACTTTGGCAAGGATCGCCTGGGTGGCATTATCTGTTTTACTGGCATCAACATGGCGTCGCCGACCAAAGCAAGTCAGGCTACTACGTCTTGGTTTGGTTGGGGTTACCAATGTTGCTAAGGTTTTGCCATGGTATTGGTCGTCTAATCCTGGATCGACCTCTGGCATCATCTCCTGTAACTTTGTCAAGGTACCTGCCTTGGAAACCGTGTTAACCGTAGCTTCGGCATAAAATACGGCACTGGCATATTGCGGCTGCGTTGTGATGATTTGATGAAGCGCTGTAGCGCATTGTTCGTCATCCTTTGCATCTTGATAGCGTTCACGCATTAATCGGAGTGCGCCACGGGCGTGCAAATTAGTCGGCCGGCTATCATCGCGACTAAGCAGACGGCTCAGCATGCTGCGCCTTAGGCGCGTAGCACGAAATAAATCTCGTTGCGGTTTTTCAGTATCATCAGTGACTACCGCAGTTGGGCCTGATGCCGGCTGAGTTATTTTCGCAGCATCGAATAATTGAGTCATTGGTTGTTGCTTATCAGGAATACTTTGTTGCTGATACCAATTCTGGGACGATAATCGATACCAAGGCGAATTGTTAAGGGCTTTGATGATGCGCTGTGCTTGCCCGAGTTGTGCTAATGCTTTTGCACTAGCTGTATCGAGACTTCGCTGATCAACAGTACCGCCGCTGTCTACGTATTCGCTATGCCGGTCGAGAATATATTCTTTAAAAGCTTCTTGTGCTGCAGGATATCCTGCAATGATTGTTGCAGCAACTTTAGGATTATCTAGTGCCAGTAAAAACTCAGTGATGACTGCCATTTTATGTGCTTTATCGCCACCTTGTCCTTCGATAGTTTGCAAAAAGCTATCGACTAACACGTTGCCGCCATTACTGTTTTTGAGGCTGCGTAGTTGTCGTTTATAGCGCGCTGCAGCAGCGTGTTGACCTTTGTTGGCTTTACGCATCGGATCAGGTTGTTCTGGCTCATAAAGTGCATTGATAAGGTTCGCTAGTGCAAGCCCGGTTTGTGCCGGGGTTTCAGTTTGATAGGCTGTTTTTGCCATCACCGCTGCCGCATCAGCAACTTTCTCTACGTCAAACGCGTTGGCTTTGCTGTGCATACCAAATAGAAAATTGTTCATTCGTCGCCAATCTTGGCCATCAAGTAAGTCACGTTCCCAAGCGTGGCGTGGTAGTAAGCCACCACTAGCATAGCGGCCAACACTCCACAGTGGTGATAGCACTAACAAATTACCGACGTACAGCGTAGCTAATGGGATGTTGAGCGCGGCGCGAGTGGCATCTGCTGCGGTCGTGATGGCTTTGCCAGCAGTAGGCGCTCGATCGGTAATGCTATCTGTGATTCGGTAATACCGGCTTACTTGTCGCTCTCGGGCGCAGGCTTGCACCATGCTCATGCTTAGCAGTCGGCTACTATAAACATCGTGTCCAGCAGCAGCTGTAGTCGCCTGTGCTAATTGGCGTCTGGCAGCAGTATCCGAATACGTTGACGGTTTAAGTAATGCATGATGCAGTATCGCCGTTCGCGCTACTGCCTGATCTTGGCCCGGAAATAACTCAATCGCATCTGCTGGTTTTTTTTCTTTTACTCTATTAACCACGGCATTACTTGCCGCCATGTTTAATTGCTCGAGCATAAAGCGGCGTTGTGCTGCTGGAACAATATATCGTCCTTGTGAGTCTTTTGCTGTTAGAATATCGGCTTGTTTGTTAGTGTCTAATTGTTGGAAACGACTGATACTGACAGTTTCGCCGCTGCCATCACCCCATTTTGCTGGATCGGCAAAACGGCGTGCCTGTTCTTCTTTACTGCATTGCTCAAACGCCATGCTGCTGGCATCGAGACCATCTTTGATTGGTGCAATTGTAGCAGCGGTTAAGTCGTCAAGTGAGGCACTACGGCGTAGATGTCGCTCTTGATCCAAACGCTCTTCACGAACGCGGTTACCCCAAGAGACAATGCTATCGTCTGGTCGTGCGCCAAACACACGTCGCCAAAGTTGATTGTCACTACCAGCAGCTCGATCGGTTTGATATAGTTTGCCGAGTGATCGGGTTAAGCCCTTTGGCATCCGCATGTGGTAAAAGGTTTGTGGCTTATCACCATGTTGTACTTTGATATCGTCATGCGCGAAGCCGGCAGCACGAGCTGCGAGATACGCCATTGAGCGTTGTGCTAAGATCGCTTTTTTACTTTCAGTCAGTGCATGATAGCCGACGCTGGTTTCGCGGTCATCGAGGCTACCAAGGTTGACTCGTGGTGGGTTGTGACCTGCCTCAAGTTCGGCGATGTATTTGGCCCGCATTGCTAACATCCACATCGACATTTTAGTACCGATTTCATCATCACTCGCATAGTTGTGCTCACGATGCATCTCATCACCAAAGTGAGGGATTATCGCACCTTGTTTGCTGAGTTGAAAATCAAACGCAGCTCGTTTTTGCTTATATTTAAATGGAGCCGGTGTAATGGTTTTCATCATGCTGGTTAACATACCGGCTTTCTTTGGATAGCGGCGGCAACGATAATCGGTTTTTACTGCGCCATTGTGAGTAAAACGATACAAATCATCAGTTAATGTCACACGGGCAACTTGGCCTGTTTGCAACAGCCTAAATTTGTCGCGGCCGAACGCTGTAATAAAAGCATCATCAGCTTTTGAGCGTACTGCTTTGCTAGTCTCGTCAAATTTCTTTTTCGTTTCTTGAGTTAGTTCAGCACTGGTTTCTGTTAAGTGTTGTTGGTACTGCTGGAGCATGTCTTGCTGTTGATGAGTAGTTAGTTTTCCCTCTTTTACTAGCTGATTGGTACGTATTTGGGCGGTATTTTGTAGTTGCTGGCAGAGTTGCTGCACCATGCTGTTATAGTGATGTTGTGCTTGCTCTGTTAATTGTAGTACTGTTTCGGGTTCAACATTGACCCTGTCTGCCGCTAAGCGCTCCTGCATTGCAGCATGGGCTTGTTCAAGACTGTTATAGCCAGCGATGATATCTTTACCAAGCTCATCAGCGAGCGCGATCATTGCTGGATCCGATAACACGGTGTCAGTCGCATGGAAGATATTATTCACTGCAAAACAGTGTTTGCGAATAAAACGTGCCCTTGGGTTTTTTGGCCACTCAGTCGGTAAGGTTAGCCGTGGCAGCTGGTCACCAGGTGTTTGCCGACTCGCGCTGCTGGATGTAGTTGCCGGGCTACCAGATGCAGTTGCTGTGCTACTGCTTGCTCGAGCATGGCTAGGCCGACTCGCTTCACTGCTTGCCGGGTTGCCAGCCACTGTAACCTGCTGAATAAATTGATCGCGCTCTTGACGGAGTTGCTCGAGGTGCTTAGCATCAGTTGTGATCGGCGCATATTCGCCGCTAGTGGCTGCTAAATCAGTTTTATCAAGGATTTCTTGCACATCTTGTTGGCCGCCTAGCTTTGTTTGTAACAACCGTCGTTGCAATTGCAGGAAGTGAGCGCTGGGTTGATAGTGCAGCTGGCTTTCGAGTTGTTCTGGGTCAACGTGCTGGTAAAACGCTTGTTTATCCGCTTCATAAGCTTGCTCACACTCTGCAACCGTCAGTGTTTCAGCACTGATCTTTATTGTTGGATCGCGTGCTTCCAGTGGGCGTGCCCGCTGTTGCGCTTGCAGGAGCGCAATGCGCTGGCTCTCGAGTTGTAAGCGATGCTGGGTGAACTCATCATCAGGCGCTAATTGAGTAATTTTCGCGGTACGCTCGACGCTCGTGGTTGCATGCTCAGCACAATAGCTGCTGAATTCTGTTAGTGCTTGTTCTGCCTGTTGATACTGTTGCTGGCGTACGAGTTCATGTGCGTATTGGCTGCGAGCTGTTTCGGTATTAATTTCTATAGTTGTTTGGTGCTGTTGTCTGATTTTTTTTAATTCGGTGTCATGTTTTTTAGTTTTTGCTTCTATTTCAGCTTCTATGCTAGTTATTTTATTTTTTGTATCCTCATCCTGATCGGTTTTTTGCAGCTCTCTAATCGTTTGTTTTAGCGTTTTTATATTTGTTAATCTTTCATATATGGCGGTATGAAGTTGCAGTATTTCATTGAAATATTCTTGGTTTGGTTCTGCTTCTCTCTCCAGCTGTGCGGCTTGCTCTGCGAGAGTGGTTTGCTCTTGTTGGAAGAGTTTGATCTGTGTTTCAAAGTCTTGCTTGATAGGCTCCTCATGAGCTTCCATCGTATCTATCCGTTGTTGATAGGCTGTAATTTCCTGCTCGAGTTCAGTCAAGCGAACCTGGTATTTTGCTGCAGTCTCAGCTTGTCGATCCAATGTTTGCTGGGTTTCTGCAGTAAAGATGGCATTTATTGTGTCATTTTCAGCAAGCTGATCTTCTATGCTAGCAATTTTAGCTTCAGCGCTAACCCTGCTTGTCAATACCTGCGCAATCGCATCAGGTAATGGCCGTACCGCTAGCATGCTACTGTATTCTGCAACTAAGCCAAGTTTGCTACTCCCAGTGCCGGGTGATGTTTCTTCTATAAACTTTTTACGGGCTTCACTTGCCTCTGTTGCTGCTACTTCATCTGTTTTACCATCGTCTTTGGCAGTCTTCCAGGCCTTTTCATAACAATAATTTGCTTCCTGTTCTAGGTTTGCTTGTCTTGACAGGAATTGCGGCAAGTGCTCTTCTTGCCACTCATGCATGCGCTCTTTAGCATAGTTGTCGGCGAGGCTGCGAGCCTCGTGTTCACTGGCGTGATTGATATGAATCGCCTGCTGATAAGCTTGTTGCCAAGCTTGTTTGTAGACTTCATGGTTAGCCTGCTGACCCATATCGTAGATGCTAGCAGTGACTGCACGACCCTCAGCCATGGCTTGATCTTGCAGTTGCCGCTTGAACTGAGACTGACTTTCATCGCTAAAACCAATGTTTTGTTCGCCTGCTTTGATAATCTCATCAGCAACTACAGCAATCTCACTACTTCTGAGTGCAGCGACTGCAGCTGATTGAATCGCTAACTGGCGCTGGCAAAACTCAGCGTAGGCATCATAGTCGTCTGTATTACGTAGTAGGGTATGTTGCTGCATGCCGGCGTTTGCAGTCACAAGCGCTGCGTGAGTAGGCGCGAGTGCTTGCAGCGCCGGGATTTTAGCCATGTGCAAATTGCGATAGTGGTTAAGTAACGCTTGTTGCCGGCTATCAGTTTCGACCTCTAGCTTGATCAAACGATCATAACGCTGTTCGGGGTTGGCGCGGCATAGTTGGTTGCTGCGTTGGCGTTCAGCCTGTTGCCGACAAATTTCAGCAAATACCGCTTGATTATAGTATTGCTGGCGCAAGGCTTGTTGCTGAGTTTGCGATAAGTCGCGGCTGATGGGGACGGGTAGTGGCTGATTGAGTCGCTGAGCGAGGTAAGCCATATTGGCACTGGTGATGCAGGGGAGTGTGCGATCGCGGCAAAGTGTAGTGATTTTTGCTAGCAAGGGGTTTGGCGTATCGATAGTTTCTCCTTGATCGAGTTTGCTTTTACACGTCTCTAGCCACTCATCATAAGCTGACTTTTCTGCTCCAGTTGGTGGTAGCAGTATTGTATCGAGCTCTTGGCGTTGCTTTATCTCTTGCTCTCTTAAACTCACAGGCATAATCGTTCTCCATTGCGATGAGATTTATGGCTTAAGTATAGTTAGAATATGTGCAATATGAGGGCTAAAGAGACAAAAAATGAGGTGATTAAGCGTTTGAAAGACAACAAAAAAGCCCATTGAGAACAATGGGCTTTGAAGTAGTGGCTGAAACCGTTAGCAGTTTTAGTCTTAGTTCACCATATCTTTGAGCTTTTTCAGCGCGCGAATTTTGACAACGTTGCGTGCTGGTTTGGCTTTAAAAATGGTTTCTTCACCGGTGAACGGGTTGATGCCTTTGCGGGCTTTAGTCGCTGGTTTATTAACAACAACGACTTTGAGCAAGCCTGGTAGGGTAAAAGTGCCGGCGCCACGTTTTTTAATGTGGCCTTCGATGATGCCTGACAGTGAATCGATGACCGCAGCGATATCTTTGCGGCTTAAGTCAGTGTCTTCAACGATGTGATTTAGCAATTGGGTTTTTGAGTAAGATGTGCTGATCGCAGCAATTTTTTTAGGTGCGCTAGGTTTTTTCTTCACAGCAGTTTTGCGGGTTGCAGTTTTGCGTTTAGCGACAGTCTTTTTCAAGACGCGAGTTGGTTTTTTAGCGATTGTTTTCTTCTTTGCGATTGTCTTGGGTTTAACAGGTTTTTTAGCGGGCATAGGTTTATCTCCATGATATGACGTGTTTACACCGTAAATTAAGATAGCATAAGCTGATTTGAATTAGCCACAAGATTTTAATTATTTTTAGCAAAAACAGCGGTTTTTTTAGTGTTTTTTTGCTTTTTTTAGTTTTTTTAACTGAATTAAGCAGGTTTTTTGCCTTTATTTTCTATTTTGCTATCACAGTGCCATCACAAGGCTGTCATGTTGGGATTGTTTCAATGCTGCGGTGGCGTTATGATGGCGGCTCATCATAAGTAGAGGCTATTATGTTTTATCAACGCCACCTGTTTTTTTGTGATAATCGCCGCGACGGTGGTAAAAAATGTTGCCACCAAGGCCAGGCTGACGAGTATTTTGCTTATGCGAAAGATCGCCTGGTTGCACTTGGTCAGTTTGGTCCGGGCAAGCTGCGCTTGAGTTTGTCTGGCTGCATGGGGCGCTGCAAGCTGGGTCCAGTATTAGTGGTTTATCCAGATGCGGTTTGGTACACCTATCAGAGTCAAGCTGATATTGACGAAATTATCGATGGGCACTTGCTCGCTGGCGAGGTGGTACAGCGCCTGCTGTTGCCAGATCAGTCGCCAGACCCTGTTTCAGCTCAGGTCGAGTCATCAGCGTGACTACTGCAGCATTGCCCTACCAAATGATGCTGATTTGCGCGTTAATGGCTTGTATCTTGGCCAAACCTTCGATAAAATCGACAATCTTTTAAGAATTAACCATTAATTGAAGTCCTAAGGATTTAAATAATGAAAAGTTATGTTGCAAAGCCTGAGACAGTGCGTCGACAGTGGATACACATCGATGCCACTAACCTTGTTCTCGGGCGTTTAGCGAGTGAACTGGCGCGCCGCCTGCGCGGTAAGCACAAGCCGGAGTACACCCCTCATGTTGATACAGGCGATTACATCGTTGTCACAAACGTCGATAAGGTGCGGGTTACCGGTAATAAATTACGCGATAAAATCTATTATTCTCATACTGGCTACCCGGGCGGAATTAAATCAATTTCACTCGAGAAGCTACTGGCAAAAGCACCAGCAGATGTATTATTAAAAGCGGTTAAAGGCATGCTGCCGAGAAATCCACTCGGTCGCGCCATGTTCAGTAAGTTAAAAGTCTATGCGGGTAATGATCATCCACATGTTGCGCAGCAACCGCAAACACTAAACCTATCAGAGGAACAAGCATAAAATGGCTGAATTCGTTCAATATTATGGTACTGGTCGTCGCAAAAGCGCTGTTGCGCGCGTGTTCTTGCGCCCGGGTACAGGCAATATGGTTGTCAACGGTCAGGCTATCGAAACCTATTTTGGCCGCGAAACACAACGTATGGTCGTGCGCCAGCCACTGGTTGCAGCTGGCTTACTTGATAAGTTTGATTCGTACATCACTGTTGTTGGTGGCGGTAATGGTGGCCAGGCTGGCGCCATTCGACTCGGTATCGCGCGGGCCTTGGTGGATTATGACGAAGGTGATGATGGTACCGAGGGTGGTGCCATGCAACTGCGGGCTGTAATGCGTCGAGGCGGTTACTTAACCCGTGATTCACGCATTGTCGAACGCAAGAAGATTGGTCGTCATAAAGCGCGTAAGGGTACTCAATTCTCTAAACGTTAACTTTATACTCGGTTTGTTGAACTTATTAGCCCGTATCAGGTGCCTGGTCCGGGCTTTTTTGTGCCATTACTGTCGTATCGTGATCGCAATTCGTGCGTCAATGACCAGCTGTTCAATTTACTCTGTCAAGTTGTGATGATATGATTTGCATCAGTGACCGTTAGCTGACAGCCGGTTTGACACATATTTAGTGACTAATATTGGGTGAGGAATAGCCTATGAGTGATCAAGACGTTGACAATCCACGTCGACGTTTCCTGTTGACTGCAACCAGTGTGGTCGGAGGAATCGGTGCAGCGTGTGCAGCCGTGCCTTTCTTGAGTTCATGGTGGCCAAGTGCCGCTGCTGCTGCAGCGGCAGCCCCTGTTGAGGTCGATGTCTCAAAGATCGAATCCGGCCAACGTGTCATCATCGAATGGCGTGGCAAACCGGTTTGGATCATCCGTCGCACAGATGCAATGTTGAGTGAATTGCAAACTGAATCAATTCAGCAACACTTGCGCGATCCAGCCTCAGAAGTAGTTCAGCAACCCGAATATGCTAAGAATACCTACCGTTCGGTTAAGCCTGAATTCTTAGTCTTGGTTGGTATCTGTACTCACCTCGGCTGCTCGCCAAGCTATAGGCCAGGTATCGGTGAACTTGACCCGAGCTGGCGGGGTGGTTTTTTCTGCCCTTGCCATGGCTCCAAATTTGATTTGTCAGGTCGAGTTTTTAAGGGTGTGCCAGCGCCAGTTAATCTCGAAGTGCCGCCGTATTACTTTCTCAATGAGCAGGTGATTTTAGTCGGTGAAAATCCAAAAGATAATTCAGGAAGGGCCGCCTAATGAGTCAACAACGTCAAGGTTTAGTGGCTTGGATTGATGAGCGCTTCCCACTCACCAAGGTGTGGAACGAACATCTTGCCCAGTACTACGCGCCAAAAAATTTTAATTTCTTTTACTTTTTCGGCGCACTAGCTTTATTAGTGCTAATCAATCAGTTGTTAACCGGTATTTGGTTGGCGATGAGCTTTACCCCGTCTGCTGATAAAGCCTTTGATTCGGTCGAATATATCATGCGTGACGTAAAGTGGGGCTGGTTGATTCGCTACCTACACTCAACCGGTGCCTCAGCTTTCTTCATCGTAATTTACATGCACATGTTCCGCGGCTTGATGTATGGCTCTTATAAAAAGCCACGTGAGTTGATTTGGATTTTGGGCATGTTTATTTTTCTTATTTTATTGGCGGAAGCATTTATGGGGTATTTGCTGCCGTGGGGGCAAATGTCATTTTGGGGGGCGCAGGTGATTACCTCGCTATTTGGCTCGGTTCCATTGATTGGGCCAGACTTACTACTGTGGATCCGTGGCGATTATAATGTGACAGGGGTTACTCTGAATCGCTTTTTTGCCCTTCACATTGTCGCACTGCCAATTTTGATGTTAGCGTTGGTTTACTTGCACATCATCGCATTGCATGAAGTTGGTTCGAACAACCCTGACGGTGTTGAAATCAAAGCGCGTAAAAATGCTAAAGGCATTCCACTCGATGGTGTTCCGTTTCATCCTTACTACACCGTAAAAGATATTTTTGGTGCCGGTGTCTTCCTTATTTTATTTTGTAGTGTGGTTTTCTTCTTCCCAGAAATGGGTGGCTACTTCCTTGAGCATGCTAATTTCATTCCAGCCGATCCATTGCAAACACCCGAGCATATTGCTCCGGTTTGGTATATGACGCCTTACTACGCTATCTTGCGCGCGGTGCCTGATAAATTCTTTGGTGTGGTTGCAATGTTAGCTGCTATCTTAGTTTTCTTTTTTCTGCCTTGGCTTGATAAAAATCCGGTTAAGTCGATGCGCTATCGTGGCATCTGGTCGCGACTTGCCTTAGCCTTGTTCGTGATTAGTTTTATCACCCTCGGTTATCTCGGCACGGTAGAGGTAACCCCCATTAGAGCTTTTTTAGCTCGTCTGTGTTCGATTATTTATTTTGCTTACTTTTTTTTAATGCCTTACTACACTAAAAAAGATAACAATAAACCTGTTCCAACCAGAGTGAGTTAAACGGTGATCAAGCGACTGCTAATGTTAAGTAATTTATGGGTGATGTGTGTGTCAGTTGCAATTGCAGCCGGCAGCGGTGTTAAACTCGATAAAGTGCATATTGATCGCTATGATAAGGCTTCATTGCAGCGCGGCATGCATACGTTTATGAACTATTGCTCCGGTTGTCATTCCTTAAAATACTTGCGTTTTAATCAGGTTGCTAAAGACATCGGCATCACTGATAAAAACGGTGAGGTCGATAGTGATATCTTGGTGCCTAGCTTCGTTTGGGGTGGTGACAAGGCAACAATATACGATCAGTTGAAGGTAGCAATGCGGCCACAGATGGCAAAGGTCATGTTTGGCAAGGCGCCGCCTGATTTGTCATTAGAAGTGCGCGCGCAAGGTATTGATTGGATTTACTCATTTTTACATGGCTTTTATCAGGATGAGAGTAAATTGTGGGGCGTCAACAACAGTGTATTCCCTGATACCGCGATGCCTAATGTATTGCTGAACTTGCAGGGTATTCAACAGCCGATTTTTCAAACTAAGCATATTAAAGTCGCAGGCGGCGACATCGAAGAAAAAGTGTTAACAGGATTAAAGTTAGTAGAGCCTGGTATTATGTCTACAGCGCAATTTGATGCGACCGTGCGAGATTTGGTTAACTTTTTAGCCTATGCAGCAGAGCCGCATCGTTTGGAGCAGCGTCGCCTCGGTTTTTGGGTGCTTGCATTCTTAATCGTTTTTACCATGCTTGCGTATTTGCTGAAGAAAGAGTACTGGAAGTCCATCAAATAGTCTCACTATACGTTGTAAATAAGCATTAATGGTTGCTTTTACCCAATTTGTCTTAAAATACGCATTCGATTTAGAAAATACTGTTGCTGGTAAAAGCCTGAATACTGTATTATATGCAAACATTTTACCAGGGAGTGAATGAATGGCAGTTATTTCAAGTAAACGCTCAATTATGACATTGTATTCTCTACCACTCGATGTCTATAGTCATCGAGTGCGTATCGCGCTAGCAGAGAAAGGTGTGGCGGTTGATATTATCAACGTTAATCCCGAGCGCTTGCCGGAAGATTTCATTGAGTTAAACCCTTACAACACGTTGCCAACTTTAGTTGATCGCGATTTGGTTTTGTATGAACCGAATATTATTATTGAGTATCTTGATGAGCGCTTTCCGCATCCACCATTATTACCGGTTTATCCAGTGTCACGAGCTAAGTCGCGTCTGATGATCCACCGGATTGATCAAGATTGGTATAGCTTGATGCACGGTATCGAGCAAGCCACTGATGAAGCAGGGGCTGATAGCCAACGTCAGCGTTTAGCGGAGAGTATCAGCAGCATTGCACCAGTGTTCGCTAGCCAACCGTTTTTTCTCAGTGATGAATTTTCGTTGGTTGATTGCTGTTTGGCGCCGTTATTTTGGCGCTTCCCACATTTTGATATCAAACTTACTGGTAAAGCAGCTAAGATTATTGATGAATATTCACAACGGATTTTTTCCCGTGATACCTTTAAAGCAAGCTTAACTGAGCCTGAAACTGATTTGCGTGGCTACCAAGAGGCATTTTAGTTTATTTTTATGTTGGTAGAGTACGTGATAAAGTGACGCGTTAACTGAAACAGAAATTTTGGGTGTTAAATGATGACCTCGAGTAAACCCTATCTAATTCGCGCCATGTTCGACTGGATTGTTGATAATGGTTACACTCCGCATGTTGTTGTCAATACCGATACTAATGGTGTACAAGTGCCAGAAGCCTATATCGAAGATGGTAAAATCATTTTGAACATTGCACCACGCGCAGTTCGTAACTATGATATGACCAACGAATGGATTAGTTTTGATGCTCGTTTCGGTGGTGAGGCACTTGAGATCCATGTGCCGATCATTGCGGTAATGGCAATCTACGCGCAAGAAAATGGTCGTGGCATGGTGTTTAATGAGGAAGAAGAATTTATCGATGCTGATGGTGACGGTGAAGCGCCACCTCCAGGTTCTGGTAAAAAAGGTAAGCCAAACCTGCGTATTGTGAAGTAGCTCGCTTCTATTTTTTTATCCATCAATGACTAAGCCACGCTGTAGCTAACTAGATTCTGCCTGAGAGTTTTCTTTTTTCAGCCCACTGCGAGCCGCATCAGCGGCGTGGCAGCCCAATTGTGTGCAGACAGGCGCAGCTTCTTGAAGTTTACTCAGATCCATCATTTCAATTAACAACAGTGATTAATGCGTATAACTGGATGTGGAGATTGTATTTGCTAGGTTGCCGCGCGATTGCGTCGCTCGCAATGGGCTGAGAAACGCTTAGTTGCCGCGCATTATCGCTCCTCCGCTCAAATGCTCACAATCAGCTAGATGCGGTGTTTGCTAGGGTTGAGCTATTTCAAATAGTCGTACTACTTTCTTTACCCCTTTGGTGCCACGCGCAACCCGTGTTGCAAGTTCAGCTTGGCGCCGGCTGACATCACCGAGTAAATAGATGGTAGCATCTTCAGCGACCACTTTAATTTGGCCAGAGCGTAATTCGTCAGTTGCTATCATTTTTGCTTTCACCATGCCAGCAATCACAGTATCTTTGCTAACATTGATGATCGAATGTGTTTTGCCGACGGTGATTTGATTGTAGACCCGTTTGATTTCCGGTTGATCGAGGACAAAGTTTTCGGCCATGTTTTTAGCCTCGCTGGTTTTTGCCTGGCCGACCAATAGTACCACACGATTAAATGATGAAGCTTGAATACGACTATCGTTGTACACGGCTTCATTTTCCTGGATATGTTTTGCAACCCGATAAGTGATGGCATGATCATCTTTAATGGTTTTAATGCCACGCTGATCGTAGACGATAGCGCTACCAACAGCAGCACCAGCGATGAAGGCTGGGGTGCAGGCTGAGATGGAAAGTATGAGTGTAAGTAGCAGCATAAATTGTTTCTTCATGATGATTCCTTAGTAGTTGTTTGCACTAATTATTATGGTGCTTGTGAATGATGGTGCCACCGATGACGACACCGGCTAGAAATGCCGGTGTAGCGCAGGCGGTTAAACAAAGCAGTAGTGATATTAAAGTAAGAGTTTTTTTCATACTTTTGCCTCAATGATGAAACAGTTGGTAGTCAATCAAGTCGCATAAACAGTGTAGTAGCAAGATATGAGTTTCTTGAATTCGGGCTGTTGATGTTGCTGGTACCCTCAATTCAACATCCTCAGTACCAAGCAATGGCGCAACGGCGCCACCGTCAACACCGGTGAGGGCGATAACGGCAAGGTCACGCTCGTGGGCTGCATGAATTGCCCGAATGATATTGCTTGAATTACCACTGGTTGAAATGGCGATTAAGATGTCGCCAGCCTGACCTAGGCCGCGAATTTGTTTTGCAAAAATCTCATCAAAATTATAATCGTTACCGATGGCAGTCAGCGTCGATGAGTCAGTCGTTAAGGCAATCGCTGGTAAGCTTGGGCGTTCGGTTTCGAAACGGTTGAGTAGTTCGGCGGAAAAGTGTTGCGCATCAGCTGCTGAGCCACCGTTGCCACAGCATAAGATTTTATGGCCATCGAGTAGGCTTTTTACCGCTAACTCGCCAGCTTTAGCAATGCTCGGTGGTAAGGTGTCAGCAGCATCGATTTTGGTTTGAATGCTTTGCGTGAAGTGGGTGTTAATTCGTTCAAGCATATCCACTGCTATCTCCTATTAATATTGATTGAGTTCATCCAGAGTAAATGCATTGCAATACCAGTGAACTTCAATGCCATCGATCGCTATCACATCAAATCGACAGCCAACTTGATCGGTATGATAATGCTGCTGCAAATAGCAGAATGCGCTATTGATCAACCGACGTTTTTTAGCTGGCGTGATAGATATAGCGCTGGATACTTTTGCTTGTGACTTACGCTGCCTCACTTCAACAAAAACAAGCTGGTTTTGATGTTGCATAATAAGGTCAATTTCACCAAATTTGCAAGCATAGTTTTGCTTGATTAAGCGTAGCTTTTTTTGCAGCAAAAATTGTAGCGCGGTTGCTTCACCTTGACGGCCTATCTCATGCTGTTTGTATGTCACGCTCAGTCAAGCTCGCAATGATGTTGGCAATGCCGTCGTCAAATCGACCCCAACGCAATCGATAGCGCAGCTGCTGATCCTGTAAGGTTAGCATGCCAGTTTTTGCTTGAATGCCAAGCGTCGGTAGTCGTTCGAGTTGATACAATTGACGCGATAACACATAAGCGTCAATACCTAGTGCATATAGCCGCGCATATTGCTGGTAGGATGTCGGCCAGGTTGATTGCAAGTGGTTGCGAACTTGGCGCAAGTTGGCATTATCTTCTAGTGCCCAGGGGATATCGCAGAATATTACGCCGTTTAAATCACGCTGCTGTTTTGGATCAGGGATCCCGGTGTAAATCCATGAGGTGGCATACACTGGCAAGTTGCCAGCATAGTGAAACTTGAGTCGTGGTTGAATTTGTTTTGCTTGTTGTGGTGGTGCGGCGACAAATACCACATCGATATCTTGGCGCCGTCGTCCTGTGACGTTAATTTTTTGATTGACCAGCTTCTGGATGCGGCTACCCCGAATATCACTTAGTTTGGCATTTAAAGTTGTTTCAATGGCATCGGTTTGGTGGATTTTTTCATCGAGATAAACCTTAGCTTCAATCACACCACCCATGGCTTGCCAGTGGCTAGCTATGGTTTCACCGATGCGGTTGCCGGTTGGGGTGTCAACAGCAAAAATAATAGCATGACTGTGACCTGCTTTGGCTGCTTGCTCGGCAACTGCAGTGGCTTCAAACTCCGGTGATAGCCCAAATTCATACAGCTGTTTTGGTAGATGGTTCGTCATACTGTAGTTGAGCGCCAAAGTGGGTGCGCGCAAATGATGGTGGCTGAGCGTAGTGACATCTTGCTTGTCAAATGGGCCGATGACAAAATCAGCACCTTCATGTATGGCTTGATCATAGAGATGACTGACATCAGTTTCGGTGGTGTCATAGACTTTAATCTTGGGGGCGCGCTTGCCACGAGATTTTTGTTCGCTGAAGTAAGCTGTCAGAATCCCGTTTTCGATGGCTTGGCCGGCACCGGCAAGCGGCCCGTGCAGCGGGAGTAATACACCAATTTGGTGCACCGTGGTATCAGCATGCTTACTATCGCGAGTGACTAAGTGATTGGCTGGGTGATCTGGGTAGTCGCGACGCCACTCAGTCAAGGCAGTGGCAAAATCGCTGTTAGCGTATATGTGTTGTTTGCGGATCAGCGCCAGCTTGAACCAACCTTTCAGGGTCGGTAATCGGCTACTGCTGAGCGCAAGACCAACTTGCTTGCAGGTCAGCGACTCTAACTGTTGCCAAATAGCTTGCGCATTTTGCAGTTGTTGCTGGTTTGAATGT
>CAWUKA010000047.1:0-16864 GCA_963922965.1 uncultured Gammaproteobacteria bacterium
TTTATTGTCTTGGCGGGATTACTAATCACTGGTTGCTCTAACAAACTGCACCAACCCTACCCACGTACGGTACAAGTGGTGCACGATGATATGTCCTATGGCCGTCACGAAGTGATGCCAGCACAAATTGAGACCGACAAACCACGCTTTGTGTTTGATCCAGTGAAGCTGACCTGGGGTGCTTATGATAAAAATGGTGAACTGACTCGTTACGGCCGTGCCTCTGGTGGCAATCATTGGTGCGATGATATCGGCGAAAAATGTTTTACTAAAACCGGTAAATTTAAAATTTATCGCACAGCGGGTCGTGACTGTAAGTCAAACACTTACCCAATACCAGACGGTGGTGCGCCACTTCCTTACTGTATGTTCTTCCATCAAGGGATGGCGATCCATGCTTCACAAAGTATTCCGGATTACAATGCTAGTCACGGTTGCATCCGTGTGAGTATGAATGATGCGAGCTGGTTGTATGATAACTTTATTAAAATCGGCACCGAAGTTCATGTGTTACCGTATAAGACCAAAGTCATACACGAACAAGAATTATAACGAAACAACAAACAAAAACGGGAAGTCAACTGACTCCCCGTTTTTAGTTGGTAAACTGCTAGTAAACTAGAAATAAAAACCAAAAAATAGTAATGCAATGTTGCGCTGTTCTGACAAGGTATCAGGTTGACTGATAAAGGGAACACCGCCAGCAGTTGCAGCAGTACGGCTAGCATAGTTTCGATCTTGGCGTAGCTCAATACCTTGAATCGTATCTTTTAAAGCAGCGACACCAAGCGCAGCACTGATACGCGAGCGTGGTAATTCTAATGCCATGGCTTCAGTTGAGCGATCATACCCACACGCTAAACTAGCTGGGCGACCAAACAGAGGAAAGCCATAGTCAACTTCACCATGAAAGGCAGCTGGCTGTGCTGGGTAACCATTGAACGACATATCGTTAATTGCAAACTTGCGCAGTGCTGTGGTGTATTCAGCAATAAAAGTATATTGCTGAATGTTTATCTTCGCGGCTATGTCGCCACCGTGCACCCGGTGTTCTAAACCTTGCAACGCTGTTAATGCACCAAAACCAGTAAAGCCACCGAAAGCTTCATTCCAGCCGGAACCATTGTTTTGCATATGGATTGAATCAGCGATATTGCGGACATAACTTACGCCAAGCTGACCATTGATGTCACGATACTTAAATTTGTATTCAAGATTTGCCCCCCATTCATTTTCAAAGTTTTGACCGACAATAGTGGTATTTGGCACTTGGTGGCGGGTATTACCTTGATAAGCGAAAATTGATGCGGAAACTGGAAATTTAAATGGATATTTCGCGCCGAGCAAAGCAGCACGAACTTTGGTTCGGCCTAGGGTCTTAGTAAATGGATCACTAACGAGACGCGAACTGTAATGTCCGAATGGCACATACATTTGCCCAACCGTTAGATAAAACGGAAAGCTATTCAAATTGCCCAATGTGACAAAGCCACGTTCCAAACTGAGATTAGAATTACTGGCTCGGGTGCCACTATCAGGATAGCTATTATCATAGGATACACCGATGTAGCTGCTAGCCCACGGATTGATATGTGTCACCAGATCAACTTCGGTAGTCGTCAAATCAACGTCACCTTCGTGACGACCATCGTAGTGCTCGATCCATGATGCAACGCTTTCTAGCTTACCGCTCAGCAACACAACAGGGTGCTTCGTAAAGCTCATACCGTGCTTGCGCATGATACTCTCTGCAATTTGCTCACGCTCGAGGATAAATAAGTCTTCGTTCATACGGCCGGCGTTAACTAATAAATCACTACCGGTGTACTCAGGACGAATACCCAAGTAAGGTGAAGTCGTTACCGGCGTGCCCCAACTGGTCAATGCAGCTTTTTGCTGTGACTGCTTATTCACTTGATGATGATAGTGTTTCCACTGTAAGTGTTGTGATTCAACTTGTGCAAGGCGTTTTTCTAACCGGTCAGCACGTTGCTTAAGTTCACTCGTATCATCACTTGCCAAACCTAAAGTTGGTAGCAAGAGTGCAGTAAATAAGAATAATAAAACTGGGTATTTTGTTATAGTCACTTGTTTTTACCTCTGGTGAAAATGTTTCAACACTTTACTCATGATACGCGAGTTGAATAGTTAGATAATAATGAGCAAAGATTGGTGTGAGATGTTAACAAAGACCAAACATTAATACTAGTTACTTAGATTAATAAGTTAGGAGGGGAATATTAGTTTCGAATCAGTTCAACGCTCACGCGTCTATTCTTGGCGCGACCCCGTTCGGTATCATTGCTAGCGACCGGGTAATGACTCCCATATGCTGACATTTCGATTTTTTCAACGGGGATACCGTTCGTAACTAAATAAGTTTTTACTGCTAAAGCGCGATTAACGGATATGCGCATATTTTTTTCTTCTTCACCGTAATTATCCGAATAACCCTTGATGACCAAGCGGTTAAATTTAACACCGCGGCGGACAAAAGTACGAATCCGATCTAACTTTTCTTTCATAGTCGGGGTGATGCTGGTACTCTCCTCTTCAAATAGTAAAACTATCCATTGCACACTCATCGGGGTAAATGGCAACAGCTTGCCACCGCACTGCAAAAATTCTTGATACGGTGTTCTAAAATTTACTGGCGATAAATTGATGACAACGTCTTCACCGCTAACATCGGCATACTGAATCGTCGTTTGCCAACCGCCGCTCAAGTAATTCATCAAACGCAAGGCTTGTTTATCAGACAAAGTGAAAGGCACCGGTCCTTCGTTAATCATCAACAAGCCAAGGTCTTTACTGGTTTTGCTGTGTTGCCACGGCGTCGGCGTCACCTTTAGGCTAGCTTCACCCGTCTCAAGTGAACCACTCCAAATCCGAATGGTAAACTCTATCCGACCACCCGCTGGTCGGATAAAGCTCGCTTCACCATAATTTGGTATCACTTGAGACAAACGACACATCAGTGGATCGGAACTGCTGATCCATGCAGTGGCTGCAAACGGACCACCGTATTCTTCGGTCATTGCGCCAGCCAGTAACGGGCCACAAAGTAATAGAATGTTTATTAAACGGCTAAGCTGCTTCATCGTTACCTAAGTGTTTGCTGGTCAGCGGCCCACATATATATAGAATACTAGCGTATTTCGACTCGAAACGTGCGAAGCTGCCTTGACAAGTCGACGCCAATGGCGACAAATAAGGATTTTTGGTTAACTCGACAAATAAAGGTACAATAACGCAATCAGACGGGGAGCATCATTGTCTACTAAATTACCAATTAAGCCTGAACGCTACTATACCAACCGTTTTCGCGGTTTCTTACCTATCGTGATTGATGTTGAAACCGGTGGCTTTAACCCGACAACAGACGGTTTACTTGAAGTTGCAGCGGTCAGTTTGCAAGTTGCCGATGACGGCACTTTACAACCGGATCAGTCATTCCACTACCACCTGCAGCCCTTTCCTGGTGCTAACCTTGACCCTGAGGCGCTGGCTTTTACCGGTATTGATCCTTATCACCCATTCCGCTTAGCGGTGGAAGAAAAACAAGCCTTGACTGAATTATTCAGCAAGGTAGCTGAGCTCGTCAAACAACATCACTGTCAACGCGCGGTGTTGGTTGGACACAACCCTGCGTTTGACCGGGCATTTTTGTTGGCAGCTACTGAACGCTGCCAGATAAAAGATGACCCATTTCACCGCTTCACGACATTTGATACCGCAACTTTGTCAGCGCTAGCGTTGCAACAAACAGTACTGGCAAAAGCACTCCGTGCTGCCAAGCTAAGCTACGATCCACAGCAAGCACATGGTGCTCTCTACGACGCTGACCGAACCGCAGCACTATTTTGTCATATTATTAATCATTGGCAGTCACTGCTTAAATAACAAAAAAGCCCGCGTGGGCGGGCTTTTGAGTAAGACGTTGTATCACATTTACTGTATCAGCACTAAGCTGAAAAACTAAATAAAAACTTCTTTATTATTATTTTTGATGAAGCCAATCCAGTACAACAGTAATTTATTGATTCCTCATTCTGGGAAAGCTGTTAACCTTTGTTAAGGTAAACATCCCACCAGTGAACAGCACTACTTATTATTATTGTTGTTGTTTTAGTAGCACTCGCTAACGTCACTCAGCGAAAACGTAGGATAACATAATTTTCAGTGAACACAAGCCTCGATGTTAAAGTTCATCAGCATGACCAGCAAGATAATCAGCGACACCTTTTGGATTCGGTGACATACCTTGATCGCCTTTCTTCCAACCAGCTGGACACACTTCACCGTGCTCTTCGGTGAACTGTAAGGCATCTATAATGCGGAGTAATTCTTCAACGTTACGTCCAATTGGTAAGTCATTTACAATTTGACTGCGCACTACACCATCTTTGTCGATCAAAATCGCAGCTCGTAAGGCAACGCCGGCAGCCGGATGTTCAACACCGTAGGAACGACAAATCGTATGCGCCACATCTGCTGCCAAACTGTAATTCAATGGACCAATGCCACCCTTTTCGACTGAGGTGTTGCGCCAAGCATTGTGTGTAAATTGTGAATCGATGGAGACGCCAATCACTTCGACATTGCGTGACTGAAATTCTTCAATACGGTTATTAAGTGCAATGAGTTCAGATGGACAGACGAACGTGAAATCCAACGGGTAAAAGAACAACAAACCGTACTTACCTTTGATTTCTTCAGAAAGAGTAAATTTATCCGTAATCTCACCGTTTGCTCTCACTGCAGCAACGGTAAAATCAGGCGCTTGTCGACAAACAAGTAAGTTCATAGTTAACCTCCAGGTTGAATAAAACATTGAGCGATGCCATGAAAGGACATGACAACAGGCCAGCCAGTCTTACTCAAGCTAGTAACGATGTCAATCGCTGCTCCTTGGAGCCAGAAACCAGATAGTGGCAGGCTAGTCATTCACTGCTGCCGCAATTAACGATTGTAACTCACCGCTCGCAAGCATATCTTGAATGATATCAGCGCCACCTACTAACTCACCCTGCACGTACAACTGTGGAAAAGTAGGCCAATTGGCGTAGCTTGGTAAGGTTTGCCTGATGTCGGGATTATCTAATATGTTGACGTAGGCGAAACGCTCTCCACACTGATTCAGTGCTTGCACCGCTTGCATTGAGAAACCACACTGCGGCTGCTCAGGGGTGCCTTTCATGTAAAGAATGATGGTATTTTCTCCAATCTGCTGTTTGATTTGCGCCAATGTATCCATAATTGTCCTCCGCTGGTCGCGCTAGTGATAAAAAATGGCTTGATTCTAACCGGCTAGAGGTAAGACATCAACACTGAAAACTTACCTCAGCCTGATTCATGTCGCTTGCAATCTATACTAACTTCTCGATAAACTGCCGTACCGAGACTAATTGACTAAGTCACATCTGATGAGGAGTTTATAATGGCCATAGAATTACCTGCCCTGCCCTACGAAATGGATGCACTCGAGCCGCACATTTCACGCGAAACACTCGAATACCACTACGGCAAGCATCATCAAACTTACGTCACTAACCTCAACAAACAAATTAAAGACACTGCCGACGACAGTGCCAGTCTCGACGCTATTGTTCAATCTACTAGCGGCGGTACTTTCAACAATGCCGCCCAAGTTTGGAATCACAATTTCTATTGGCAATGCCTAAGCCCCAATGGCGGCGGCGAACCCAGTGGCGCACTTGCCGATGCGATTCAACAAGCGTTTGGATCGTTTGCCGCATTCAAAGAAGCATTCAGTCAAACTGCAATTACAACCTTTGGTTCTGGTTGGGCGTGGTTAATCAATCAAGCTGGTAAATTAGAGCTTATTAGTACCAGCAATGCCGACACGCCGTTAGCACATAACCAACATGCGCTCTTAACCTGTGATGTTTGGGAACATGCATACTATGTAGACTACCGTAACGCTCGACCAAAATACGTTGAAGCATTTTGGAATTTGGTGAACTGGGAATTTGTCGCAAGCAATTTTCAACAGTAACCTTTACTGAGAGCGAATGCGGCTCGCATTCGCTCTCTTATAAACCAATACACTTTGGATCTTGCAATGGCGCTTTAGTCTGAGTCACAGTGACCCGATCACCATCATGCAAATCACGATGCCAATCAGTAACAATCATATCGCCACGCTCGATGCCGTATTCAACCGCGATCTTATCACCAAGTCGTTCACCCAAACTCAAGTAATTCAATACGACCCGGCCATCAACAACTTTGAAGATTGAGATACCATTGAAATCAGACATCAATGCCGAAATTGGGACAACTAACTGACACGCACGGCTCGCTAAAATGTGGGTAAAACTAACATGCATACCCGGCCAAAGTAACTTAGCACCGTTGTTCACCAATGCCGTTAAAGTCGCATAACTATGTTCTTTGTTTTCTTTGACTGACTCGATAACTGCCCAAAAGCCTTCGTCAGGATGTTCTGCAACATTGACTCGTGCACCAGCTTCTTTCACAAACAAGGGTGAATATCGCTTTGGCAAGCGATAGCTCGCTCTGAGTAGCTCTAAACTTGCAAGCGTGATTAGCGGTTGCTGCGGCTGTGCTATATTACCTGGCTTAACGAAAATCTGATCGATAACACCATGTACAGTGGCACGGATCGCACTATGCTTTAAAGTCACCAAACTATGTTTGGTTGCTTGTTCTTCTTCAGCAACTTTTTCTACCAGTGACTTGTACTTAACAGGATGAACACCACCGAGCTCGTACAGCAATTTTGAATCTTCCAATTGTTTTAGGGAGCGCTCAAAGTCACGTTGCTTGCTCTGCAATTTTTCTTTTGCAATCGTGTCATCAAATTGAATCAATGGATCGTCGCGATCGACTTCGTCACCCTTAGCAAAGTAAATAGACTGAACTTCACGTGCGACTGGGGTTAAAAGGGTTTGTTTTTCCGCCGCCAGTAATGAAGCATGAGCTATAAAATGGGTTGGCATGTTGGCAATTTGTGCGGATTGCACGATTACTTCTTCCGGCTGATTTGTAATAACGTGATGTATGATATTACTTGCTCTTGCCACCAGCTGTTGCGCAATCAAAGTCAATAATAGCACAGTAAGAGTATACTGTAACCAAAAAGGTAACAGCTTGGTCGCAATGACAAATTTCTGCTTTAAAACATTGAACATCAGCAAGATAAGCTCAGTTAAAGATTTATATCTATACTGATTATTATAGTAACGTGAGGTTGAACAGTGGCTTTGATTGCAACAAAAAGGAATCGATTGTGGAACTTAGCTTCGAGTTTTTCCACCAAAAACACCAACTGGTTTAGAACAACTCATTCATACCGGCAAAACCCTCGGCCAACACCAGCCGGCGTTCTATTCTGTCACCCACGCTGCGGGCGGCTCCAACCAAGATAGTACCCTTAATGTTGTTGATGCTCTGGCGCAGAGTCATCAACCGAGATGACGCTGCATCTGTCATACATTGACGACGACGAGAACAAACTAGTGCAACTAATCAAGGGCTACAACAAAAAGGCATTTCATTGCCTTACGCGGTGATACACCTTCAAACATGGCTGGCAGTCAGACTAGCTTCCAACACGCACTTGAGTTAGTACACTTTATCTGTCAACAAACAGCCGATCATTTTCGGCTTTATGTTGCGGCTTATCCAGAGTTTTATCCACAAGCTAACAGTGCAGTTGATGATATCAGTTTTTTTCAAAAAAGATTGCCGCTGGGGCCAATATAGCAATTAGGTAATATTTTTAGAACACTGATGCGTACTTTTATTTTGTTGAGGCTTGCGAAAAACAAAACATTAACCTGCCCATCATTGCTGGCATCATGCCAATCCATAATTTTAATAAACTACAAATTTTTCAAACCGCCGCGGCGCTGAAATACCGTTATGACTTTATAAACGCTTTGCAGCTTATGCTGATGATAGCGAAGCCAGCTACCAACTCGGGTTAGAAGTAGTAACTAACCTTTGTCAAATACTGATTGAGAATAAAGTTCTAGGCTTGCATTTCTATACCCTTAATCAAATAAAACAAATTTCTGCAATTCTAGACAATTTAGGGTTTTGAGTATTGTTGGCTGATTTAATCAGGGTCAACCTCTCGGCTGGTAACTTAAAATGGGTTGTAGCCATTTCTTAACAGTCTCAACTGAAAGCGCTTGCCGCTCGGCATGGTCACGCACCTGATCTGGATCAATTTTGCCAGTACCAAACTAACATACATCAGGATGAGCAATATAAAAGCCGCTCACTACTAGAGTTGATAACATGGCGCGATTTTTAGTTAAACGAATCTGACTAAGTTGTTGCACCTTGAGCAAATCAGATAAGAGTCTTTTTGGGGTATGGTCAGGACAAGCTGGATAACCTAGTGCAGGTCGAATTTCAACATAAGCCTATTGAATTAATTCTTCATTATTATGGCACTCATCGGCTTGATAACCCCAATAGTCAATGCGAACTCTTTCATGCAACATCTCGGCATAGGCTTGTCGCAAATCCTGGTATTCTTGCTTTGTTTGAGTAATAAAATTAAATTTCTTATCAGTATCGAGTAGCGCTGCGACCACAGCAACGGCACGCGAAGCATCTTTAACATAAACAACTGGCTGATCACATTGCGTTGCTATCTTTACTGAGGTATACGTACGTAAAGTCATTGCACCTCCAATCAGCAACGGTCCACTTATATTTTTACCGATATCATGCACATCGCCTTTGACAGTTGCCAATATGATCGAACCTTTTCCTTGCAAGGTAGATGTTGACTTCGGCACGTGCTACCTGAATATCTTCAGTAATATATTTATTAATACCATGAACAAGTGCGTGCTGAATGCGCTCAGCAACTGGTTGTTGGTGCCACTGCTCTCTTGTAACGCTGTCAAATCGATTTGCTATGGCAAGTAAATCTTCTGCTGCGGTTTCCGTTTGATTAAAGATAACCGCTACAATTGCGCTGCGAAGCTCAGTATGCAGATCCTGATATACCGCAAGTTGGCCAGCATTGACGATTCCCATACTGGGCCAACGCGAATCGCATGATAGAGAAAAACTGAGTGAATCGCTTCACGAATAGCATTGTTACCACGAAATGAAAATGAAATATTGCTAATGCCACCACTGACCAATGCACCAAGTAACTGTTGACGTTTGCTATGTTGCATTAATAAAGACAATCCCGTATTCATTATGTTGCTCGATACCAGTTGCAACGGCAAAAATATTTGGATCAAAAATAATATCTTTGGCAGCAAAGTCGAGTTTGTTGACTAACGGTTAATAAGCACGCTGACAGATTTGAACTTTCCTCACTTCGGTATCGGCTTGACCTTGCCCATCAAATGCCATCGCAACAGCCACTGCACCATAACGCCGAATTAAAGCTGCTTGTTATAAGAAAGTTGCTTCACCTTCTTTTAAGCTGATCGAGTTTACAATACCTTTAGCTTGAATACACTGTAAGCCTGCTTCTAACACTTGCCATTTTGAACAGTCGATCATGATTGAAATACGGGTAACTGCTGGCTCACTGGCAACCGAATGAAGATACTTAGTCATTGCTTGCAGCAAATCGAGCAAACCTTCATCCATATTGATATCAATCACCTGGGCACCATTTTCAACTTGGTTGATAGCAAGATAGGCACGATGAATATCAGTGATAATCTCAGGCTACGCTAGTGAGATCAGATCATGATTACTTTTTAATACGCAATCATGCTGTTGCAACACTTGATTCCTACAATCAGCCTCAGTCAGGTTGTAACCTTGCAACATCGGCCCCATCGATGAGTATAATAATCAGCGCTGCAGATGATTACTAATGATTTGCAGTGTTTGTTTCAGTGGCCTAGTCCTCAAACAGTTACTGCATAGCAACTATTGCTAAATCGGTAAACTATATAATTTCGTATAGCTACCGATAAGCCGTTATTAGTTACCCTTTGCAGGCACGTCAAGCAGCAACTAGCTTACCGATTGAACAATCTAACCACGACTTTTCAAGCCATGCAATCTCTGGCAAAATGATTAAAATTTAGTATATCTCATGGGTCGTTCAGTCTGATGCAAATATATCATAGTGCGCTGGAGATGATAGGCGAAACCCCGATGCTCGAACTCAATCAATTCGACACCGGTCCGTGCCGATTACTCGCCAAGCTTGAGTGTCAAAACCCTGGTGGTTCAATTAAAGATCGGGTTGCAGTCGCCATGATCAATGCCGCTGAACAACGCGGCGAATTGCAACCCGGTGGCACTATCATCGAGGCAACTGCTGGCAATACCGGTATTGGCTTAGGATTAGTTGCCAGCGTGAAAGGCTATCGGCTCATCATCGTGCTCCCCGATAAGATGAGTAAAGAAAAAATCTTACACTTGCGTGCAATCGGTTGCGAAGTCGTTATCACCCGCTCAGACGTTGGCAAAGGCCACCCCGCATACTATCAAGATCTAGCGGCAGCGATGGCAGCAGAGATGGAAAACGTACTCTACATTAACCAATTCGCTAACGCCGATAACCCAGCAACACATTATCAAACAACTGGTCCTGAAATTTGGCAACAAACCTCAGGCCAAATTGATGCTTTAGTTTGTGGTGTTGGCACCAGCGGCACCCTCACGGGTGCCGGCCGCTACTTAAAAGAGCAAAAACCAAGTCTAGAACTCATCGTCGCCGATCCGGAAGGCTCAATACTGACCGACTACATCGAAACTGGCACATCAGCAATGCAAGCCGGCAGCTGGCTGGTTGAGGGCATCGGTGAAGACTTTGTACCAGACATTGCTGATCTGAGCCTCGCTGATCGCGCGTTTAGCATATCTGATCAGGAATCCTTTACAGCCGCGCGACAACTACTACAAAAACAAGGGATCTTAGCCGGTTCATCCTCAGGCACCCTACTCGCCGCAGCGCTACGCTATTGCCAACAACAAACTGAACCAAAAACCGTTGTCACACTGATCTGTGACAGTGGCAATAAATATTTATCTAAACTCTATAATGACTATTGGATGATGGATCACGGCTTTATCAACAAACCGAGTTATGGTGATTTACGTGATTTCATTGGTAGGCCCCACAGCGAAAACGCGACAGTTATCGTTGGGCCTGACGAGCCTCTTAGTACAGCCCATAACCGGATGCGGATTCATGACATTTCGCAATTGCCGGTAATGGTAGACGATAAGATTATTGGTCTGATAGGTGAATCTGACTTACTGCTTGCACTTCACCAACAACGAGCTGGCTTCAACGAAGCAGTGCGCCAACACATGACGCAAAATTTACAATTCGTGCAATACACGGACCATATTGATGACTTGCTACCCATTTTTCAGCAAGGCTGTGTTGCCATCGTTATGCAGGATGAAACATTTCTTGGTATCATCACTCAAATCGATTTGGTGAACCAATTGCGACGTACACAAACATGAAACACTCGACGCTGGATCTAAAAACGCGGGCTATTCATGCCGGGCAATCGCCAGATCCGACAACCGGTGCCGTTATGCCACCGATTTATGCAACCTCGACCTATGCCCAAAGCAAACCAGGCCAGCACAGCGGTTATGAATATTCGCGTTCGCAAAATCCAACCCGGATGGCATTTGAGCGTTGTATCGCTGACCTTGAACAAGGTCAAGCTGGCTTTGCTTTTAGCTCGGGGATGGCAACAATCGCAACCGTATTAGAGTTACTTGATCAGGGTGCGCATGTCATCGCCATGGATGACCTCTATGGTGGTAGCCACCGCCTGTTTACCCAAGTGCGACAACGCAGCGCCGGTTTAAAATTCTCATTTGTCGATCTCACTGATCTATCAGCACTTGAGCGCGCGATCACACCAGCAACAAAAATGATCTGGGTCGAAACACCGACCAATCCATTACTCAAACTCGCCGACTTAACTGCTATTGCTAAAATTGCGCGTCAACATAATCTCATTAGCGTTGCTGACAATACCTTTGCAACACCTTGCATCCAGCAGCCGCTCACACTAGACTTTGATATTGTTATCCACTCCGCTACCAAGTACATAAATGGCCATTCTGATGTTGTTGCCGGCGTTGCTATTGTTGGCGGTAACAACGAATTACAACAACAACTTAGCTATTTGCAAAATGCTATTGGCGCCATTGCAGGCCCATTCGATAGTTTTCTAGCTTTAAGAGGCTTAAAAACACTACCATTACGGATGCAACAGCATTGTCAATCAGCACTTGAACTTGCTGGCTGGTTAGCAAAACACCCAGCGGTTGCAGCAGTACTCTACCCAGGCTTACCAAACCATCCTCAACACAAACTAGCGTGCCAACAAATGCAAGCATTTGGTGGCATCATCTCGCTTTATATTAAAGGTGATGAGGCAACAGCTTGCCGCTTTCTCGGCGCTTGTGAATTATTCACACTCGCCGAAAGTCTAGGTGGTGTTGAGAGCTTGATCGAGCATCCTGCAATTATGACCCACGCATCAGTGCCATTCGCTACTCGCCAGCAACTTGGCATCAGTGATAATTTAGTTCGACTCTCAGTTGGCATCGAATCAACTGCAGATTTGCGCTACGATCTTGAGCATGCATTACAACAGCTATAGCATTCATTTCATAAGGAGACACATTCATGTTAAATCTACGCCACCAAATGCTTTGCACTCTACTAGTCATTAGTAGTGTTTGTCACGCTGATTTAAAACAACTTTGTGATGCTCGCTACGTACTGCAACAAGGAATCAACATTAGCACCTTTGAAAACCGACTCGAGCCCACCTTTAAGCAACCAAAACTAATTGCCAACACTCACCTATGGAATCATCACGGCTTCATCTACCAACTGACCGCCATCGGCAACAGCGTGATTGATTTTCAAGGCGCAAAAAATGCGGTATTTACACCAACACAAGGCCGTATTTTTATGGAACTGGCACAAAACAACAGGATCACGGTTGATAAGGCTCATGAATTACTCGGCAAACTCGAGCGACGTGGCAAAATGTATCTGTTCAATTTTGATGGTGATAAATTGAAGGTCTATACCGATAGCAAAAATATCATCACTTCCTGGGCTGGCACCAGTAAATGCAATTTTGTAAAAACCGCAAACTCTAAACCATTAGAGCAGAGACAATCATAACTTAGTAAAGCAAAAGATTTTACTATACAAGCTAACCTACTCGTTATAAATGGCATGAGCAAGCAAACACTCACCATACAACTCCAAGCTATGATTTACAAAACAATAATAGGTAGTTCAATAATAGGTAGTTAGTCTAAATTCATTCTGAAAAAATGACTAGGCGCAATCATGCCACTGTCATGTCAAGCAGAAAACTCTATTTCATCAGTAGAACAAAATGTCACTGACATTTGCAAACCTCTATTTGAGAAAACCAATATTTGTTATTTTGATTATAATTTTATTTACGACAATGGTAATTATTACTGTTTAACAACCAATTCTAGCTATGTCAGAGACTATATCGGTCAAGACCTCTACCCAACCCTATAAGAATACAACAACCAGGTAAGCTTAAACGGCGATTTAGCTTTTCTTTCTGAGCGTATCGATCTGCCATCGGGTGCAGCACGCTATGATAGAGAAAAGTATCTAGACAATATAACGGTGTCCAAAGCTTATGAAAGCTATCACCGGATCTATTTTTTGTTAAGAGGTGATGATCACTATCGCGTTTGCGGCTTTGGTGTACCTAATGATATAAGTGCTATTTTTGAATTTTACTTCAATCACATTAACTTTTTACGTCAGTTTATTGCTTACTTTGAATGTGAAGCTTACCATTTAATTAATCAAGCGAAGAAAAAAAGTATTGTTTTACCAGAGCACCAGTATTTGAGAGCCGATAATGATGAATATCGCAATACAGTAGAAAATCTTCCAAAAGAGAAAACTGGCACAAATTCCAAAACCGAGTTAAGTCAACTATTTACAACGGAAGGTATTTTATCATTATTTATTAATTAACCTGCAATTCACCGTCTAACAAAATAGAATCACTCTTGGCAATCATGCCAATATCTTAAACAATAGAAAACATCATGTAAACAAATAAGCAATACATATCTGAGATATGTAAACCACTATTTGAAAAAATAGATATTCATTGCTGGTAGCAACTGACACACCATCAACACAGAGTATGTGCTGATCACTAGCATCGATCCTTACCCTGGTAATAATAACGCTTGACCACTGCACGCTCGGAAGTGGATAGATGAAGCACCTCTTCTAAGTGAATATAAATCTTGCGAAGTGATTATTTAAATTTTCAACACAGTACTCATAATCATAATTAATACAATAACCTCTGAATCACGCACAATCACTGCTTACAGTTTGATTAATTAATGGAATTGAGTGAAACTTGCCACTAACCATTAATTGCTAGTGCAAAAACTAATAACTTTGGTCAAACATCCTCTGACAAAAAATATCATAGCCGAGAAGCTAAACAGGCCACCTTTCTTAACTCATTGACTCTAAATACTTTGTTTTTTCTTGTACAGCAAGCTTAGTTTTTTCCCCAAATAATCCACACTTTTCCCCCAAGATATTGCCTTGCAATATCTTATTAAACGCATTATCTTGTATCAAACATTTAGAAAAACACCATATCTTGGGGTTTGAAGCAACATTAATGAACGAAGTGCTACTGAAAAACACAAGATGTGCTGATAACCATCAGTTTTAATCAGCAACGAGCAAATTTTGGAGGAACTATGTCGACACTTGATACAGCTGAAATTGAATCACAGGCAATCACACCGGAAAAATTAGGTACTCATGGTACTGGTGCAGCGCCTAGCACCCACTCTGATATCCGTGTCATCCGCCGCAATGGCAGTATTGCACCCTATGATGATTCAAAAATAACGGTAGCGGTGACAAAAGCATTTCTCGCTGTCGAAGGTGGTAACGCAGCAGCTTCAACTCGGATTCATGAAACCATCGCTCAGATGACACAACAAATTACCGACACTTTCCAACGCCGCAAAGCAATCAACAGCACTATTCATATTGAAGATATTCAAGATCAAGTTGAATTAGAGCTCATGCGAGCAGGACATCATAAGGTCGCACGTAGTTATGTGCTATATCGCGAACAACGTGCTGCAGCACGCAAAGTTGCACAACAGCAAGTTCAGCCTGCGCAACGCGCAATTAACATTGTTTACCCTGACGGCAGTCGCAAACCACTCAGTATGCAGCAACTACGCACACTTACAGAAGCAGCCTGTAGCGAGCTCGCTGAAGTCGATGCTGAAGCAATTTTGCATGATGCAGAGCGGAATTTATTCGATGGCGCAACTATTGAAGATGTTAACAAAGTGCTAGTCATGGCAGGCCGTACACTCATCGAAAAAGAGCCAAACTATAGCTATGTGACTGCGCGGCTATTACTCAAAACTCTCTACGATGAGGCATTAGCTTTTATAAACCATGCTAGCATCAATACCCATGCAGAAATGACTGAGCAGTACCCAAGTTATTTCACCCGCTATCTTGAGCAAGGTATCGAGTTAGAGCTTATTTCACCTGAACTATTAACATTTGATTTAGCCCAGATCACAGCTGCACTGCAACCTAAGCGCGATTTTCAATTCAGTTATTTAGGTTTACAAACACTATATGATCGCTATTTTCTACATAGTGGTGATAAGCGTTTTGAATTACCGCAAGCTTTCTTCATGCGTGTTGCTATGGGTCTTGCTATTCAAGAAGACAATCGCGAACAACGCGCGATTGAGTTTTATAACCTACTATCTTCTTTTGATTTTATGTCCTCGACACCAACACTCTTTAATTCGGGCACACTACGGCCACAACTTTCCAGCTGTTATCTGACGACTGTACCTGACTCACTACGTGATATTTATAGTGCAATCCAAGATAACGCTTTACTATCTAAGTACGCAGGCGGCCTCGGCAATGACTGGACACCAGTTCGTGCTATGGGGGCTCACATAAAAGGCACAAATGGGCGCTCACAAGGTGTAATCCCATTTTTGAAAGTTGCCAACGACACTGCAGTCGCTGTCAATCAAGGCGGAAAACGCAAGGGTGCCGTCTGTGCTTACTTAGAAACTTGGCACTTAGATATCGAAGAATTCCTAGAAGCACGAAAGAATACTGGCGACGAACGTCGGCGTACCCACGATATGAATACTGCAAACTGGATTCCTGACTTATTCATGCAGCGTGTATTCGAAGATGATGAGTGGACCTTATTCTCACCTAATGAAGTCACCAAACTCCATGATTGCTACGGTAAAGATTTTATAGATGCTTACACGCAATATGAGCAAATGGCAGCAACAGGCGAAATCAAAAACTTCAAAAAAATTTCAGCAACAAAACTTTGGCGCAAAATGCTAAGTATGCTATTCGAAACTGGCCATCCATGGGTGACTTTCAAAGACACCTGTAATATTCGTTCACCACAACAGCACGCTGGTGTCGTGCACAGCTCGAACTTATGTACTGAAATTACACTTAACACATCAGCTGATGAAGTTGCTGTTTGTAACCTCGGCAGCATCAATTTGGTACAACATTTGGCAGATGGCCAGCTGGATCAAACCAAGTTACAGAAAACTATTCGTACTGCTATCCGCATGTTAGATAACGTCATTGATATTAACTATTATTCAGTACCGCAAGCTGAAAATTCTAACTATAAACACCGGCCAATTGGCATGGGTCTGATGGGTTTTCAAGATGCTTTATATGAGCTTGATATCAATTACGCTTCTGATGCAGCTATAGAATTTGCTGATCGTTCAATGGAGCTTATCAGCTATTATGCTATTGAAGCTTCAT
>CAWUKA010000048.1:0-16381 GCA_963922965.1 uncultured Gammaproteobacteria bacterium
TTTAAATCAAACCCCGGATGGCGAAGCGATTACTTGGCTGAACAATAAGTCCGGTAACCGTTATTCAGTTGAGCCGACCAAGAGTTATGAAAAGAAACCACAACATCGACCGAAACAGTACTGTCGTGAGTTCGAGCAAGTAGCAACTATCGCAGGTAAGCAAGATAAGATTTATGGCCAAGCCTGCCGTCCTATCAACTGTCCAATCTGTGATTGGCAAGTGGTGGAGACCCATCAATAGTCAGGAAATGGCTTTTACGTTTATTTTACTTTGCAATGTGCTTGTCGATACTTTCGTTTCGGCGAGCATTTTATTGTAAGTTATCTGCTGAGTATTTAATTTTTCAGGGTGTGTAATGGCTAAGCCAAAAAAAATATTTGTTTGTACAGCCTGTGGTGCACAGGCACCACAATGGGCTGGACGTTGTCACGATTGTGGCGCCTGGAATACATTACATGAAGAAGTGAGTTTACCACAGCAGATGGTGCATGCTGCACGTTTGTCTGGCTATGCTGCTGCAAAATCTGAAATAACTTTAATGTCAGAGGTCCATGTAGAGGAATGTGAACGCTGGCCTTCTGGTTTATTAGAGCTTGATCGAGTCTTGGGTGGCGGTATTGTACCTGGCTCAGTGGTCTTGATCGGTGGTGACCCAGGTGTGGGTAAATCAACCCTGCTATTGCAAACTATGACTCGCTTGAGTGCAACCCATCGCGCGCTGTATATCACCGGTGAAGAGTCATTGCAGCAAGTCAGTATGCGCGCTAGACGTCTCGGTTTACCTGACCAGCACTTGCTTTTGCTTGCTGAAACTCAGGTTGAGCGTGTGCTTGCCTTGGCAGAAAAAGAAAAACCTCAAGTCATCGTTTTCGATTCAATTCAAACCATGTATACCGATGCAGTTACATCTGCGCCTGGCTCCGTGAGTCAAGTGCGCGAAGCTGCGGCCAAGTTGGTGCGTTATGCTAAAAGTGCTGGTGTTGCCTTATTTTTTGTTGGTCATGTTACTAAAGAAGGAACCCTTGCTGGTCCACGCGTGCTGGAGCATATGGTCGATAGTGTTTTGTATTTTGAAGGTGAGGCTGGCGGTCGCTATCGGGTCGTGCGTGCAGTGAAAAATCGCTTTGGCGCAGTGAATGAACTCGGCATTTTTGCCATGAGTGAAACAGGCTTGAAAGAGGTGGCTAACCCCTCTGCGATTTTTCTAGCCCGTGATGATAAGCCAATTGCCGGTAGCAGCGTGATGGTGACTTGGGAAGGTTCACGGCCACTGTTGGTAGAAGTACAAGCGTTAGTTGATGATAGTCATTTGAGTAACCCACGTCGTGTTACTGTTGGTCTTGAGCATAACCGCCTTGCCATGTTGCTTGCTGTCTTGCGTCGTCATGGCGATGTTGTAACGTATGATCAAGATGTATTTGTTAATGTTGTTGGTGGTGTGCGAGTATCGGAAACTGCTGCTGATTTGGCAGTGGTGATGGCTGTTGTTTCTAGCTTAAAAAATCAAGCGATGCCGCACGAGTGGGTCATGTTCGGTGAAGTTGGTTTGGCTGGTGAGATACGTCCAGTGCAGTCTGGGCAAGAGCGGTTGCGCGAAGCAGCAAAACACGGTTTCAAGTCTGCGATTGTGCCAAAAGCAAATGTACCAAAACAAGCGCTTGCTGGGATCAAGGTGCATTCGGTTGAACGTTTGCAAGATGCTTTGTCGTTATTACTGTACTGAGTTAACGTCAATAGCCATTTGCCTAATTACCTTGAAAATAGTGACACTATCGTTTCAAGTGTGCTAGTGTTAAAAACTTGACTCATATTGGTGAGTGAGTACCGCTTAGATATTGGGGGAACATAGCTTAAGCGTCGTGATGGGTCGTATCAATAGACGCGACCCTATTTTTTTAGCAGTTAATCGACTGATTATCGGTTTTGTGTGCAGCGATGAGTTTGATGTTTTATTTTATGAGTTGATCTAGTTCGCGTTATCACTTAATTGTGCGCGTTTATAGGCTTCGTATTCAGAAAAGCTACCTTCAAACCAAACTGTTTTGCCTTCGTCTTCAAATGACAGAATATGGGTTGCTAACCGATCCAGGAACCAGCGGTCATGTGACGTGATGACAGCACAGCCAGGGAAATTGAGTAAGGCTTCTTCTAACGAACGTAGGGTTTCAACATCTAAATCGTTAGTTGGTTCGTCGAGTAAGAGGACATTGCCGCCGCTGCGAAGCAACTTGGCGAGATGAACACGATTGCGCTCCCCACCCGATAAATTCTTAATGAATTTCTGTTGGTCAGCGCCTTTAAAATTAAAGCGCCCGACGTAGCTACGTGACGGGATTTCGTAATTGCCAACAGTGATGATATCAAGTCCTTCTGAAATCTCTTCCCATACTGTCTTACTGCCATCTAAGGTATCTCGACTTTGATCAACATAGCTTAATGCGACCGTTTCACCAATCCGGATTGTGCCACTATCAGTTTGTTCTTGGCCAGTGATCATGCGAAATAGAGTGGTCTTGCCAGCACCATTGGCGCCAATAATGCCGACGATGCCGCCTTTAGGTAAGTTGAAGTTTAAGTCTTGGTAAAGCGTGCGGTCACCAAAGGCTTTGCTGACTTGCTTTGCTTCAATTACGACATCGCCGAGGCGTGGTCCAGGTGGGATATACAGTTCATTGGTTTCGTTGCGTTTTTGAAATTCAATAGAAGATAAGCGCTCGTAATCTTTTAAGCGGGCTTTGTTTTTACTGCGACGTCCCTTTGGATTTGTGCGCACCCATTCCAGTTCGGCTTTAAGCGTGCGTTGATGCGCTGCAGCTTGCTTGTCTTCCATTGCTAGGCGTTTTTCTTTTTGCTCAAGCCAGGCGGTATAGTTACCTTCGTAAGGAATGCCGCGTCCCCGGTCAAGTTCTAAAATCCAATTGGCTGCATTTTCGAGAAAGTAGCGATCGTGGGTGATAGCAACAACGGTACCAGGGAAGTCTTGTAAGTAGCGTTCGAGCCAGGCAACACTTTCAGCATCAAGGTGGTTGGTGGGTTCATCGAGTAGCAGCATGTCTGGGTTTGCAATTAATAACCGACACAGTGCAACACGGCGCTTTTCACCACCAGAGAGTTTGCTAACATCAGCTGTTAGCGGTGGTAAGCGTAATGCTGCGGCAGCAACTTCTAGAGTATGGTCGAGTTGCCAACCATTTACTGCATCGATCTGATTTTGCAAATTACCTTGTTCTTCCAATAATTGATTCATGGTGGCATCATCCATCGGTTCGGTAAACTGCATGCTGATTGCGTTAAAGCGTTCGAGTAGCTGCTTGGTACCGGCAATACCCTCTTCAATATTGCCACGGACATCTTTGCTTTCGTTTAGCTTGGGTTCTTGCGGTAAGTAGCCGATTTTTATATCTGGCATCGGTCGGGCTTCACCTTCATAATCTTTATCAACCCCCGCCATGATGCGCAGCAAGGTGGACTTGCCCGCACCATTTAAGCCGAGCACACCAATTTTGGCACCAGGAAAAAAAGATAAATTGATGTTTTTTAAAATTTCACGGCGTGGTGAAGGGATGATTTTGCTAAGACCATTTAGGGTAAAAACATATTCTGCCATTCGCTATCCTCATCTGCATGATGTACTTGGGAACTTGTTATGCTGGTATATAAAGTAGCGTTGACGTTACCCAATGTCAGTGTTGACGTCAAGCATTGTCTGTGCCATGAGCAACTAATTCAGCTTTGAGCTTATCGATGGTGACTAATGATAATCCTGTGATTATCATGATTTCTTGCTCGCTGTAGCCTTGCTTTAACATCTGCTGAGCAGATACAGCTCTGTCGCTGCTCTCCCTAGTGCCATACCTTTAGCTTTGCCTTCAGCTTTGCCGAGAGCGAGGCCGCCCTCGAGTGCTTCTTTTGCTGCGGTGGTTGCAGCTTCATGTTGTACCTTTTCGAGTAGGTTCATGTGTTGTTCACCCCATTGATCAGATAAAATTCGCTTCAAGGTTTGTGTTAATACTGCTGTGCTATCAAACTGAGTGGTTTCCATCCAGCAGCTCAATATTTCATCCATTATGGTATGGTGTTCTGCTGCAGCGATAGTGCGAAAGCAAGCAGCATAGTGTTTGATTACTTCAAAGTCGCGTCGTACCGCTGGATCCAAGCTACCAACGGTGGCACCGAGCCACGGATGTTTAGTCATAATAGTATCAGAAATACATCCAATCTCAATCAAGCGAAACGCTTCAGTGATTGTATGCTGCATTTGCTCTGAGACGTTGAAGAGGTCGAGGAAGCGGGTTGAATAACGGTAGCGGCGTTCACCACTGTAAAAAATCACTGGGTAGATAATCGGTACTTTAGTACCCGGATGATTTTTTAAGTGCCACTCCATTATGGTAGTCAAGTATTTCATCAGTCGGATCGGCATATCGCGCTGCGGTGTACTCTGTGCTTCAAATAACACGTAGAGGTAACTCGGTTGGTTGGCAATCGGTACTGAAAACAAGCAGTCACAAACACATTCATCCAGGGCATCGTCAACAAAGGTAGTAGGCTCGGGCGAGAGTTGGTCAATATCAAGCTGTGCTTTTAGTGTGTCCGGGAGACAGACCGCAACAAAGTCACGCGCCACTTCAGTGTGTGCTAACAGGCTCTTAAATAATCGATCTTGCGGTGTGCAAATACGTTTTGTCATGTTTTCGCCTCAGTTAACAGAGATTGACCTCGTGTTGTTGGTCGCAGGTGTGGGTAGAGACGAGTTGGTAAACAATCCTAATGATTATGCTGCGTGATAGAGTCGCAGTGACTAGAGTGACAGTAAGGCCTTTGTTTTATTCAACTGTTTTAGTTTGACTCAGTGCTATGATTTCTATATAAAACGGTATTTATGCTAAATTAAGTTGCACTTTTAGCTTGCGCGAGGCGAATGAGTGACATGAATTGTGTCGACTTAAGATTATCTTAAGTATTAGCCAGTACACTCTGTGGTTAAAATTAAATCAAAAATTAGCATCATCGATAAGAGAAAGGAAAATTAGCACCGTGTTTCGTCAACTTTCTGCACTTGGTCGCATCATCGCAAAGCACAAGCTTGAAACGCTAGCCACAGTTTTGAGCGCTAGTTTAGTTACAGCTGCACCAATAGGGATTTTATTGTTGGTTAATTTACCTTGGTTGCCGTTAATTGGCTTCAGCTTGATCGCCATCGGTCTTGGTACAGTAATACTTCGCCTTTTTGCTCCCAACACGACCCATTTTCTGTTTCGTAATCGTAAAAGTGTTCAGGATGTCTTTTTCGGTTTGGCCATCATGGTGGGTGGGCCACTTGTCACCAAAGCCTTTATTGGCCTGTCGCCACTTTATTTGGGCATCAGTCTGTTTGCAGTCTTGAGTGTATTTTTCCTTGGGCTTGGTGTCTATTTGCTTCGACTTGGTATTGGGCCGTTGTTCGATGCTGTCGATGCTCTCGATAGCATTGCTGGTGGTAATAGTCAGAGCCCCGACCTATTAGGCATTGCCAAGCCTCGTCCGAGTGGCGATACTCATCTTGCACCCGCTGTAAGAACTGCATCATCACTTAGTACTGGTGATTACCAGTACGGTCCACTGGATGGTGGTAATAGTGTGCCTGGTGCTCCACCACCCGACGACGCTCCAGCCTTTTGTTCCACACCGCGTTGAACACCTCACTGCTTTCTTATCTTTATCCTGTTATCTGAGGCTAGCCTGATATTTTTATTCAGTATTCTTGCTAAACTCTTGCCAAATTCAGCTATCACCCGTGTTCAGCATAGGACATAAGTTGACTATTAACTAGCTATTTAGTACAATAGTTAACCATATAGAGGTGTAATGACCTAGCACAATCGGTGTGATTCCTGCTAGGCCTAATCCGGAGGTGGTGAGCGATGCCAAGACAAGAAACAGAGCAAATGCTTGAACTTAAGCTAAGCGTTGTAAAAGCTGTGCTTGATAATGATGGCCTTCATTGTAATGAAGGCACTGTCGGTCATTTGTTAAAGCACCCGAATATTCCTCAGCTACTTCAAGTTTTTGATATAGAGCTTACTGACCATTTAACAGAACGACAAAGGCTGGAATCAAATATATTTCGGCATCTAATTACAGTACTTGAGTCGCTGCAATCAAACCAGTTTGACTCTAGCCAAATTTTACAACATCCAGTTGAATCAATTATCGATCAAACAATGATCCAGGCCTATCAGAACTACTGTCAGCAAATCTACCAGCGCCTTAATCAGCAAGGACAAGTCAATCAAACTGAATTAGTAGTTATTGGTGAACTTAGTAGATTGAGGTTACTGGAGCAGCAAGCGACCCAAGCTGAACATAAGCAGCAAATTAATGACAAAATTGCACTGCTGAGAGCGTGTAATCCAAATCAGTATGGCTGGACTAGTTTAGCTGCGAGCGAAAAGCTTGAAAAATTATGTCAAGCCAAGCTGGCGTTAGCTTCGATAGAAACCTTCAAGAAAACTATCTTGACACAAATTAAGTCAGCTGAAGCGCTGACCGCTAGTCGGGAGGAGGGAGATTTATCATCAGCAGTACCAGAGAGTACTGGTGTAGGGCAAGCATTAGCAACAGCCTATTTGAATGAAAGAGCAGCAACAAAATCGGAGCGGCAGGAGTCAAGCCAACAACAGGGTATATTGGCTCGGCTAAGGCATTTGTTAGATCGCTTCCTGAGTTTATTTCGTAAGCCTGAGCCAGCTCCCGCGCAACCTGGCTTGCCCACATTTCTTCAGAGTGGAGCTCCTGCAGCTCAGGAGCGGCAGGGCCGGTTCCAGTGTTTCCAGCTATTCTATGGTAGCCCAAGCTACAGCGATGATGAACTTGAGCAAACTGATGAACTTGAGCAAACTGTGGTACAAGGTCAATGCTATTCTCCAAAGACTTAATAAACCCTTGATAACCGCTTCCAAGCCCTGATTGAGTTCGCTACACTGAGTGATGTTAATACCGACCAATCAGGAGTAGCACATGTATGAGCTTGATATGACCATCGCCGGGTTTGACGATGAATTAGCCATAGCATTGGCGAATGAAGAGCAGCGCCAGCTACAGCATATCGAGTTGATTGCCTCAGAGAACTATGCCTCGCCACGTGTCCTCGAAGCCCAAGGTGGTTTGATGACGAATAAATATGCCGAAGGCTACCCTGGTAAACGATATTACGGCGGTTGTGAATTTGTCGATGTTGCCGAGCAGCTGGCGATTGAGCGTGCCAAGCAGCTGTTTAAGGCAGACTATGCCAATGTCCAGCCACATTCAGGTGCACAAGCCAATGCTGCGGTTTATCTCGCCTTACTCGAACCTAGCGATCTGATCTTAGGTATGTCACTACCGCATGGTGGGCACTTGACCCACGGCGCCAGTGTGAATTTTTCAGGTCAAATGTATCGCTCAGTAAGCTACGGCATCGATGCAAATGGCTTGATCGATTACGATGCGGTGCAAGCGTTGGCGCTTGAGTATCGGCCAAAATTGTTGATGACTGGGTTTTCAGCTTATTCGCGTGTCATCGATTGGCAACGGATGCGGGCAATTGCCGATAGCGTCGGTGCTTATATGGTGAGTGATATCGCCCATATTGCCGGTTTAGTCGCGACTGGTTTGTATCCTTCACCATTGCCGTATGCCGATGTGGTCACCACCACGACACACAAAACTTTGCGCGGACCGCGTGGTGGCTTGATTCTGAGTAATGCCGATACCGCACTACAGAAAAAGTTGAATTCAGCGGTCTTTCCGGGTCAGCAAGGCGGCCCACTGATGCACGTGATCGCTGCCAAAGCCGTGGCGTTTGCTGAAGCGCTGCAACCCGGCTTTAGAGATTATCAGCAGCGCGTTATTAGCAATGCCCAAGCCATGGCGGAATGCTTGCAACAACGCGGCTTTAATATTATTTCTGGTGGCACTGATAACCATATGTTTTTGTTAAGTTTGATTGATAAAGATATCACCGGCAAAGATTCCGAAGCCGCGCTTGGCCAAGCCTATTTAACCGTGAATAAAAATACTGTACCCAATGATCCAAAGTCTGCCTTTGTCACCAGTGGCTTGCGTGTCGGCACACCGGCGGCAACCACGCGTGGTTTTGGCGTTGATGAAATCAAACAAGTGGCAACTTGGATCGCTGATATTCTTGCTGATCTAAATAACGTCGCTTTACTTGAGCAAGTACGCCAAGAAGTGCTAACATTGTGCGATAAGTTTCCAGTCTATGCGAGGCGCTAGTGCACTGTCCGTTTTGTTCCAATGTCGAAACCAAAGTTATCGATTCTCGGTTGGTGGGTGATGGTAGCCAAATCCGTCGCCGGCGTGAATGTTTGCGCTGTAGTGAGCGTTTTACTACCTTTGAAATTGCTGAATTAGTGTTGCCGCGAATTATCAAGCGCGATGGCTCGCGAGTGCCATTTGATGAGGAGAAGTTACGCGCCGGTATTTTGCGCTCGCTTGAAAAGCGGCCAGCTAGCATTGAACAAGTCGAAGAGGCGATTGGTCATCTCAAGCATCGTTTGCGCGCCACCGGCGAACGTGAAGTGAGTTCCGAGCTACTGGGTGAGTGGGTCATGCGCGAACTGCGTGAAATTGATCAAGTCGCTTACGTGCGGTTTGCGTCGGTTTACCGTAGTTTCGAAGATGTGAATGCCTTTCGGGAAGAGATTTCGAGACTGGAGAAGGTCGTTGAGGCGGATGAATGACAGAATCTGCCCCAGTGCCGAAAACAGCAAAGCTCAACGCCTCGGCCTGTCACAAAGCCCGTCAATTAGCCTTGCAAGCCCTGTACCAGTGGGAGTTGTCGCAGGCTGATATCCAAACCATCGAGTTGCAATATCTGCAAGACATCAATATACGTAAAGTTGATGTCGCGCTCTTTCGCGAGTTATTACATCAAGTACCGGCCAACTTGGCACAAGTCGAACAGCAATTTCAGCCTTTCCTGGATCGACCGGTGCGCAAGCTTGATCCGATCGAATTAACCACCTTGCGTATCGCTAGTTACGAATTATTGTTTCGCCATGAAGTGCCGTTTAAAGTTGTGATCAATGAAGCGCTTGAGCTGAATAAGCGCTTTGGTGCTGAAGCTGCACATAAATATATCAACGGCGTGTTAGGCAAAACTGCTCAATGTTGTCGTGGCTCTGAACTTAAAAGCTAACGGATCTCATGTCTGAATTTGCAATCCTCCAGCAGTACTTCACTGGGCTTGGTGTTGAGCGCGATGATGTGCTGCTCGGTCCTGGTGATGATGCGGCCATCATGCGTCTACCACCAGAAACTGATTTAGTTGCCAGTATTGATACCTCAGTTGCTGGCCGACATTTTTTACCAGATGCACCAGCACATGCAATCGGTTACAAAGCTATTACCGTCAGTGTCAGTGATATCGTTGCGATGGGGGCGACGCCAGCTTGGCTAACTTTAGCGTTGACCCTGCCTGACATCGATTCGACCTGGTTAAAAGCGTTTACGGCCGGGGTTGATTGCGCTTGCCAACGTTATGCGCTCAGTTTAGTCGGCGGTGATTTGACACAAGGCCCGCTCACGATTACCAGCCAGGTGCAGGGTTATCTACCTCAAGGTCGATGCTTATCGCGAGCGGGCGCCAAGGTCGGTGATAGTATTTATGTTACGGGCAAATTAGGTTTGGCGGGTTTAGCGTTGGCACATTTGCAAGGTAAGTGTGAGTTAGCGGCTGATGAGTTAGCAGCTGCGCTAGAAGCGTTATATTATCCATCGATTCAACCAAGACTTGCTCTAGACTTACTATCAGTTGCCACTGCTTGCATCGATGTTTCAGATGGTTTGGCCGCTGATCTGAATCACTTGTTGACGGCAAGTGGGGTTGGTGCTGAGTTAGCACTTGCGAGCTTGCCGATTGCGAATGAACTTGCGCGTTATTACCCCGAGCAAGCGTGTTATCAACGTGCATTGAGCTCGGGTGATGATTATTGCTTATGTTTTACTGCGCCAGCGCAAGCAATGTCTGGATTAGCGGCACAGTATCAATTACTGCCTATCGGGACCATCAGTCAGCAACCCGGTTGTCGTTGGTATTTGCCAAGTCGGGAATTATGGCAAATCTCGCTTGCTGGGTATCAACATTTTACGGAATAGCTATGGAGCTAACATTAAAGACAGTCGTGACTAATCCAGTATATTTACTCGCGTTTGGTTTTGGTAGCGGGTTAGCGCCAGTAGCACCCGGCACCTTTGGCACTTTTGCTGGGTTACCACTTTACCTCGGTTTGGCGTTGTTGCCAGCCTGGCTGTATGCGGTGGTGACCATAGCATTCACAATACTCGGTTGTTGGCTATGTGATGTTGCAGAAAAGGATTGCGGTGTGCCGGATCACGCCGGGATTGTCTGGGATGAGATCATCGGCTTGTTATGGACACTGTGGTTAGTACCGACAACCGTGTTCGGTGTGATGAGTGGCTTGGTCTTGTTTCGTTTGTTTGATATCACTAAGCCTTGGCCCATTCGAGTGGTTGACCATCAAGTTAAAGGTGGTGTTGGCATTATGCTTGATGACTTATTCGCTGCTGTCTATGCCTGGGTCTGTTTGCAAGCTTTGCTCTGGCTGGTATGAATCCACCGGTTGCATTAGATAAATCATTGGGATCAACAGCAATAACGCGGCAAAAACCACCATGAATAAGTCATTGTACGCAATCATGGCTGCTTGTCGGTACAGTTCGCCGGCAAGTTGCTGGCTTGCCTGAGCCGAGCCATCGAAACCACGTTGCTGTAAATTCATATTAAACGGGTTAATGTGTTCACTGAGTTGATACCAATTAGTGGTTGTCATGTGGGTTAAGATAGTTGTCAGTAGTGACAACCCAATTGAAATGCCAATACTACGGCCGAAGCTATACAAGCCTGAAGCTTCGGCAGCACTTTCTTTTGGTAAAGTCAGTAGCGAAATAGTTGATAGCGGTACGAAAAATAAACCCATGCCAAAGCCTTGTATGATTGCCGGGACGATCAAAAATCGCATGCTGATATCGAGATTGTATTTTGTCATCAGCCAACTGCCGATCGCTGTCAGCATTACCCCACTTGCAGCTATGTGTCGATTGTCAAAGCGTTTCATCAAATTTGCAGTCAGCATCATGCCAATTGCGCTACTCAGCCCGCGTGGTGCAACAACTAGGCCAGTTAAATCACTCGGATAGTGTAGCAGTGATTCGATTAGCATCGGTTGCAGCATGATACCACTAAGAAAAATCCCACAGAAGCTAGCAAGAATCACTGTCGCCAGCGCGAAATTGCGGTTAGCAAATAAATAAAGGTTGATAATATTGGTATGCTGCAAGCGCAAACCACGATAGATAAACAGTGTTAAACTGCAGCAAGAGACTGCTGCTAGCAATACTATTGTATTGGATTGAAACCAACCTTCTGGATTCCCACGGTCGAGGAAAAGTTGTAGGCTGCCAATGCCAACAGCCATCAGTAGCATGCCGAGCCAATCGATGGTAATTTTTGTTGTTGCAGTTTCACGCACCACTTGCTGCACGGTAATCGCTGCCAGGAGGCAAAATGGCACGTTGGCATAGAAGATCCAACGCCAGTTTAAATATTCAGTAATGTAGCCACCCAAGGTTGGACCGAGTACCGGCGCTGTCATGATCCCCATGCCCCAGATCGCCATGGCTTTACCAATTTCTTGTTTCGAGTAAGTCGCGGATAAAATATACTGTGACAGCGGTACCAACGATGCTCCAAATACACCTTGTAACACGCGAAACATCACCATCAGCATTAAACTGCTTGCCATGCCACACAATGCCGATGCAATCAGAAAGCCGACGATATTAATCAGTAGTAATTTTTTAGTTCCGATTTGTTTGACTAAAAAACCGGTTAAAGGCATACAAATACCAGCGGCAACCACGTATGAGGTGATGACCCAGGTAATTTGATCAGTGTTTGCATTGAGGGCGCCCATCATGGCAGGTAATGACACAGTGACGATAGTCATATCAAGTACTTCGATGATTGTCACCAACATTACAGAAAACACGACACAGCGTTTTGCAAACACGGAATAATTGGCGTACTCGTTGCTTGAATCAGTACTCATGAGTGATTGGTATCGATAGTCACAGTGCAGCTCGCGCCGATACGCAGCGGGTGTTGTGCTGGAGTCGCATTAAAAACAATTTTGACTGGTATGCGTTGAGTGACTTTAACCCAGTTGCCGCTGGCATTCTCTGGTGGTAATAAAGCAAATGCAGCGCCGCTGCCGCGGGCAATGCTATCGACCCGGCCTTTGAAGGATTGACCAGGGTACATGTCGAGTTTGATCACGGCATTTTGCCCTGGCTTAATACGGCGTAACTGAGTTTCTTTGAAATTAGCATCAACCCACCATTGGTCGGTTTCAATCAAGCTGAACAGTGGTGTTTGCGCTGTGATCATTGCGCCAGGTCGTAAATTAAAATGCATTAGAGTACCACTGGCTGGGGCATGAACTTGGGTGTAACTGAGATTAATACCCGCTTCAGCATAGGCAGCTTTTGCTAACCGCAGTTGGGCGTTGTCCTTGCCAATCATGCCACGTTTTTCTTTAGCTTGTTCTAAACCTTGTTTTGCTGCAGCTAAGCTAGCATCTAAGGCTTTGACTTTGCTTTTGGCTTTATCACCTTCAACTTCTGCTATGCGACCTTGTCTGACCAGTTTACTAATACGTGCTTCAGTTTTTTTTGCAAGCTCAAGCTCGGCTTGGGTTTTGGCAACCACGGCTTGGGCAGCTTCGATGCTGGCATCATCTGATTTCAAGCCACTGCTGGTGAGGGCAAGGGTCGCACTGGCTTTATCAAGTTGAATTTGAAATGAGGTAGGGTCAATTGTGAAAAGTAAATCACCTTTATTGATGAATTGATTATCTTGTACCAGCACTTCAGTGACAGGCCCACTAACCCGAGTCGCAATATCGATACGATTGGCGCGCACGTAAGCATCGTTGGTGCTAGGGTGATGCAGGCTGTAGCTGGTGTAGATAAATACCATCAATAAGATTGCAGCGGTGATCATAATGATAAAAGACTGGCGCGTGAACATGATGAATTCCTGTATTGAAAATGCTAAGCGCTAATTATAAAGGATGGTTAGGCTAATGTCGCGCTTACTTCGGCTCACTGCGGGCGCAGCACCAGATATCGACACTCGTGGCGCCAGCACGCAGTAGGCAGCGACTGAGCTCGTTCACAGTTTCACCGCTTGTAAAGATGTCATCGAAGATGGCGACCCGCTGTCCTTGCAGTGATTGTGAATAGCGAAAAGCGGCAGCGGTGTTGCGGCGGCGCGCTTGTACTGGTAGTAGCGATTGTGGTTGGGTATTGAGCACTCTAATCGCTATAGCTGCATTTAATCGCAATCGTAGTTTACTGCAAACTAGCTTGGCAATTTCATTCGCTTGATTAAAACCGCGTTGTTGCTGTCGTTTTCGATGTAGTGGCACGGGTATGACTAGATTTGGTCGCTGTAAAGGATGTCGTTCAAGATAAGCGACAAACAGTTCAGCGAGCAGTGGCACATAGTGTAGCTGCTGTTGAAACTTCAGGCGCTTGAGTAACTGTTGGATCGGTGTTTGGTAACGAAAGGCGATTCGGCTATAGCGGAATTGTGGCGGTCGTTGCAAGCAGTTAGCGCAATAGAGGCCAGCGCGAGGTAGCGGTATCGCGCACTGCTGACAAGCGCTAATATTCCAAGGTAATGCCTGATAGCAATCCCTACAGATGCGATCACCGCTGGTTTGGCAGCGACAGATTAGGCACTCTGGTGCAGATAAGAAAATCTTGCTCAAGTTGATAATGTGCTGCAAAGTCATCATGTTTTTTCCTCAATTGACTTTTAACGGGATTAGGTTAACATGTTGCCAACTAATACCGTTTGGAGGCAATCATGCTGACCGAAGCTACTCGGCATAATTGGCAGCTTGACGAGGTTGTAACACTAATACAATCCCCACTCATTGATTTACTTTACCAAGCTCAAAGTTACCATCGGCAGTTTTTCAAACCCAGCGAAGTTCAACTGAGTGCATTACTGAGTTTAAAAACCGATGCTTGCCGACAAGATCGTCGCTACTGCTCCCAGAGTGGGCACCATGATACTGGATCAGCAAAGCAAAAGCTGTTGCCAGTGACTGACGTTGTCAATGCCGCCAAGCGCGCTAAACAGCATGGCATTACTCGGTTTTGTATGGCTGGGGCATGGCATACACTGAGTAAAAAAGACATGCCAACCTTGCTCGCCATGGTACGCGCTGTTAAGGCGTTGGGTCTTGAAATCTACTTGTCAGCTGATTTACTGAAGCAGGAACTAGCTGAGCGGCTTGCTGAGGTAGGTTTAAATTATTATAACCACAACTTAGATACTTCTGCTGAATACTATCTTAATATTATTTCGACCTGGTCTTTTTCCGATCGCTTAACAACGCTAGAAAATGTTCGTCGTGCCAATATTAAAGTTTGTTGTGGAGATATTCTTGGTTTAGGTGAATCGCATATTGATCGCGCTAGTTTATTACAAACGTTAGCAAATTTAGATCCGCAGCCAGAAAGTGTACCTATCAATCAGTTGGTCACCATACCGGTCGCAGAAACTAAGCAGTTAGATGAAATCGAATTTGTTCGAACTGTTGCTGTTGCACGCATCATGATGCCAAAAACTCACGTGCATTTGTCAGCTGGCCGTTCTGAGATGAGTCAAGCTGTGCAGACATTATGTTTTCTTGCTGGTGTTAATTCGATCCATTACAGTGGTAAATTATTAACAACGCCAAGTCCTACATCGACTCAGGATCAGCAACTGTTTGCAAAGCTAGGTTTGCCGGCGGCACAACTAGCGTAAATTACTATTTGCTGATTGCTATGACTGAACAACTTCTCAATTTGACACAGCTTACCCGCTCTTTTAATCAAGCAGCGAAACGGTATGATGAATTTGCTAAACTCCAACAGCTTGTTGGTGGACGTTTGTTACAGCGCTTTGATTACATTAAATTGCAGCCAGTACGGATTTTAGACTTAGGTTGTGGCACTGGTTATTTCCTTCAGCAGTTGCAACAGCGTTTTCAGAATGCTGAAATCATTGCACTGGATATTTCAGACCAGATGTTGCTGCAGGCAAAGCAGCAGTTATCAGCGAGTGCTGCTGTCTGTGCTGATCTAAATGCATTGCCATTCGGGCGTCAGCGCTTTGATCTCATTTTTGCAAACATGAGTTTGGTCTTGGTAACCGATATTAATGCGGTGATGGCAGAATTGGCCCGTGTGCTTGCGCCAAATGGGTTGTTTGCGTTTACCACGCTTGGTCCCGATACCTTGATCGAATTACGTCACAGTTGGCAAATCGTCGATGCCAAGCCGCATATCCATGATTTTTATGATATGCATGATGTTGGCGACGCAATGCTCGCGACAAAAATGGCTGATCCGGTGGTAGATACTGAAGCTCTGACCTTGTTGTACCCTGATCTGATGAGCATTATGCGCGATTTACAGTGGAGTGGTGCGGTCAATCAGCATCCGGTCCGGCAGCGTGGCTGCTATACGCCGCGCCAGTTTACCCTGCTAGAACAGGCTTATCAGCAGTACGCTCATCCATCCGGTAAGTTACCAGTCACTGCTGAAGTGATTTACGGTTTGGCTTGGGGCTCTGGGGTTGTTAAACGTGAGCAGGGAGCTGAAGTCAGCGTCCCTATCGCTGAGTTACGACGGATGCTGCGTCGCTAATTCATGCCTTATTCATGTTTTTTCCGGGCTTATTTTAAATTGATAGCTGGTGCAAAACCGATGTGGCTAGCATTATTCGCATTTACACTCATTACAACTGAGCGTCTCTCAACCTACTGTGAGCGAGTGTAGTTGCGCGGCAACCTAGTAACACAGGCCATGAGGAAACAGTGAGATTCTAAGTCGCTATAAAGCAATTTTTTGCCATCATATGCCTATAATTGATTGATAATGAATATAAATTTGACCCTGTAAAAAATTGAACTTCTAGCCATACATGCTGTCAAAGTATGTGCAAAGGCTTAATTTAAGTCGTTATACGAGGTTTATTTTATGGTGGATGCAGTACAAGAAGGGCTGCGTGGTATGCAGGGTGGTATGGAGCGCTTGAAGACCAACGCGCAAGATATCGCAAAAACAGTGCAGCAGTATACTGATATTCAAAATGGTGACGTCAAAGCTGCTGCTGATCCAAACCAACCAGCTGACAGCGTGAATCAACCTAAACAAGCTGAAGCGAGTGAAACATCTTATGCAGATGATAAGAAGCTCGCCGAGTTATTGATAGAACAGCGCATCGCCAGTTATCAAGTGGAAGCGTCTGGTAAA
>CAWUKA010000049.1:0-15621 GCA_963922965.1 uncultured Gammaproteobacteria bacterium
AACACACTTTGAAAACCCTGCTGGATTGCTTGTAATTCTTGCGAAGGGATGGCAGTAGATTTTTTCTTGCGAAACAATTGATAGAGACCAAGCGCCGCACTGAAGACACCAACATACGGTTGCACGACAGTCAAAGCACTACCGAGCAAGCTTTGGACGTTACTACCAAATTCAGAAAACCTTGAAAAACTTTCCAGCTCACGCGCAAAGACCATGGTTTGCTTGCCCAGTTGGCCAACTGCTACTAATTTTGAATTACCGAAGCATTCACCAAGCCCAGTTAATTGTTCACATGTTTTAAGATTGGCTTCATAAGCTTGCTGTGCGATTGCACGCTGTTGCTGTTTCACTAAAAAGCTCAGCTGCGAATGCAGCAACGCCTGTCCGGCACCTTGATCAGCAAGCGCGATACCAATTTTTAAAAATTCATCTGCAGCTTGCTTGTCTTGTAATTGCAACTGTTGTTGTAAAAATTGTTGATTGATTTCAACCGCTTTCAACTCAAGCATCTCTGTATCGAACTGATTATTCAGCGAGAGTCCAAGCTGATCGATCTGGCTACCCATATCTTGAAACGCCTGCTCGATCTCAGTAAAACCATCAAGCGTGACATCAGTGAGTTGGGTGAGTGAAGCTAGTGCTTCATCGACTTGCTCAGCGGTTTGTTGCGCTAATCGTTGATTATAAACAGTTAAGAAATCGCTAATCGCACGCTGCGTTGGAGCTGAGTATTCTTTGTCAACTAGATGGACTAAGCCCTGGCTGAGCTTGACTGCAAACTCACGCTGCTCATCACGGTCATGTTGACGATAGTAACTAGCTATCAAATTCATTTGTGCATGATAAGTCGTGTCGTCAAGTTGGTGCTTTTGGTACTGCTCTACGCGCACGGCCTTACCAGCCACAGATTCCACGATGCCAGTCACCGCTTTCGCAATCGGGTCCTTTGCGGCAGCATGAGCATCAGCACTGATGGCCTTAGCACGACTCAAGTAGCTATCATTACCAAGGTTTGATAGTACTTCGTACTTCGCGACATTAGCATTGAACTCATGCTCAAAAGAATCATATGAGCGAATGATGGTCTGCGTTGGCATGTTAACTGTTGTCCTTATCTATCGGGTTCACCCTAGCTGAAAGAGTATTAATCATAAAGCGATTTAGCAGAATGTCTATACGTATAAAATACGTATTTTATGCTCAATATATATACAAATAATAATTAATCCGGTGAGAGAAGTAACTAAAATCGAAGTGTCTTGCTACACCCGCATCCACACAGCCTTTCTCAAGTAATCAGAGGAACCAACCATGCCAACGCAATTGCTAGGACGAACTAAGACGTAGACCGAGTGACAGGGTGACAATGGTGAGCACCAACTCAAGATAACCGTGATAAATATGAATAATTACTGCGTTGCTTTATTACGGGTAATGATCATCTCTTGCATCACTGAGATAGCTCGGATCCAAGGCTTGATGGTTGGGTTCACTGCTTGTAGTGCACGCAAAGCTTGATTAGCTTGTTGGCGTGTTTGATATTGGCCATAGGTTGCAATGTAACGCTTTTCGCCACGATAGTTACCAACAAAAATATACACCGGCTGTTGAAAGCTAAATTTTTTCACTGTTGCCTGTACCAGACGTTGCTGAGTATCAGTGGCTAATTGCATCGTTAATGCGTTGGGTTTTAATTGTAAGATAAATTGATCCGCAGTTGCACCTGTAATAATACCTGATGACTTCGGTGACTTAGCTTGCTCGATCTTAGCGGGTTTGGCGTCAGCTAGTTGCGCTGACTGATCTGACTCATTCCGCATTACAACTGGGGTACTGTATTTTCGAGCTAGCAACTCAGCATGAGTGACTTGATTAAAACGCTGAAAATCAATTTGTCGCTGATAAAGTGTTTTATTCGCTGCATTGACATAACTTTGGGTAGCGACATAACGTGGCTCAATATAGCCTCGCAAAGATACCAACCAAGACTTTTGCATCGCTCGAGCTGATTTTAAATCTTCATCCGATAAGCGCTCATGAATCGCATACTGATGAGCACGATCAGCTGGCTTATTCTTCATCGCGAATGGATATAACATATGTAAGGTATATGAAAAATTTGGCCGTATCAAAGGTCGCTGACTTTCTGCAGTTTTTTTCTTCTCAGTGATTATATCGGTTGCTCGGTGACTTAACATAGTGGTGAGGTTAGGCTGTGGACTCAGCTGGGTGACATAATTCATTTCCGCAGCATCAGGCAATTCAGCTTCATCATGATCGGATTTAACGACTGGTTTAGCGCTGCTATCTATATCTGTATTAATTTCTGCTATCACAGCATCATCAATATTACGCTCAGACATGTTATCGACTACATTTTTCTGTAAATTTGCTTTTTCTATCTGAGCCAGCTTAGCACCAGCTTTTTTGCCATCATCATCACTAAATGCATAACCCATCAACATAATAATAAGAAAGATAACGACAACCGCTGCAGCAATGATTACGACAGCAACCTGATTGGTTTTAAAAACAATGATAGATTGGTTGGTGCCCTCGCGGCTTACAAGTAGTTCTTTTAGGAGCAAATTATTAATAGCGGCGGCATTACCGCTGGATTTATGGTGAATATTTCTAAATTGGGTGTCTGATAGCGGAACTCTGCTAAAACCAACAATCTTTAATCGACTTAAAATATATTGTTTGGTTTCAGCTGCTGTAAAAGCAGGTAAGTGAATCGTATAGAATAAATCATCTTGCTTATACTGCTCGGACAATACTTGTAATTTAGGATCAATCCTGTTATTACAAAACAACACAGCACGAATACCATGCTCACCGTGAGTATGCTTCTTTGATAAGTAAAACAAAGCATCTATTGTTGCTTGTGGTAAAGTCTCAGCACTATCAACCAGTATCACAGCGTGCATCGCCATGCGTTTAGCACGATCTAACTGATGATCAAGTTGCTTAGTATTACTGGTTTCACCATCGATAGGATCAAAATTAAAACGATTATTGATTGCCGCAATTAATTTTTTAATATCAAACTGTGGGTTCGAATCTAGAGCAAAGACATGATCATCAGCACTGGCCTGACGGGTAATATGTTGTAGCAAGCGCGTTTTACCACTGCCACTTGTGCCTTTAACACAAATCACCACGCTACTGTAACGACTTAAGTGGCGGATAACATCGATAGCTTCGCGCAAGCGATCAGTTGCAAAGAAGTGCTCAGCAAGTCGAGATTGCCAACCTGCGCTTGGCTCAACACCAAAATCTTGCCAAAAATGTTCAGCATCGATAAGAAATGCTTCTTTGTCCATGAACGCTCTATATTGCAAAGTACACTATATATAGTGATTGAATCTAACGACTGTGCAAAACAAAATGAGAAAAATATTTTTGTTTACACTTTGGTAACAAGAAAACTGCAATTAAAAAAACAGCTTGTCATTAATAAAGCATAGACTACAGATGACAAACAGAATATGATTAAACTTGCATGGAATAAGAACAGACTCGGTAAGGACAGCCAGTTATGCAGCCTTTTCAATCTGCAATCAATACCCAATCTAATTTGTTTCGCAGCAACACTGCTCAGCTGCAAGCTCAGGTTACTGATTTGAAAGATAAGACGGCTGTTATTCTTGCAGGTGGTACTGAATCAGCCCGCGCTAAGCACGTCGCTCGTGACAAATTATTACCCCGCGACCGCATCGGTCGATTACTTGATCCAAATACTAGCTTTCTCGAATTGTCTCAATTTGCTGGTTTTGAACTGTACGATACTGCGGTACCGTGTGGTGGTATCATTTGTGGGATCGGTACAGTCAGCGGCCTAAAATGTATGATCATCTGCAATGACGCTACCGTCAAAGGTGGTACCTATTTCCCAATCACAGTAAAAAAGCACCTACGCGCACAAGAGATAGCCGAGCAAAACCGCCTGCCCTGTATTTACTTAGTTGATTCTGGTGGGGCTTTTCTACCAAAGCAAGCAGAAGTATTCGCTGATAAAGATCACTTCGGTCGCATTTTTTATAATCAAGCACGTTTATCAAGTCAGGGCATCGCACAGATCGCCGTCGTAATGGGCTCCTGCACTGCAGGTGGTGCCTATGTCCCAGCGATGGCAGATGAAAGCATCATTGTCAAACAGCAAGGCACCATATTCTTAGCTGGACCACCACTTGTCAAAGCAGCAACTGGCGAAGTGGTCAGTACCGAAGATCTTGGTGGTGCTGATATGCATTGCCGAGTATCTGGTGTTACTGATCACTATGCTGAAAATGATGAACATGCACTCCGATTGGCGCGCCAAATCGTTGCAAACTTAAATCAAACTAGAGCTGTACCGACACAGTCATACCGTGAACCTGTTTATGCAGCCGAAGAGTTATATGGGATTATCAATACTGATGTACGTCAACTATATGATGTAAGAGAAATTATCGCTCGTGTTGTCGATGGCTCGGTATTTGATGAATTCAAAGCACTCTATGGCACCAGCCTGATTTGCTGCTTTGCACGCATCTACGATCAGTTAGTTGGCATTATTGCTAACAATGGAATTTTATTTTCCGAATCAGCATTGAAAGGCACCCACTTTATTCAACTCTGTAGTCAACGTAAAATCCCACTGATCTTTTTCCAAAATATTAATGGCTTTATGGTTGGCAAAAATTATGAATCAGGTGGCATCGCTAAAAATGGCGCAAAACTAGTGAATGCAGTTGCTTGCAGCAAGGTACCGAAAATTACTGTTATCATTGGTGGTAGCTTTGGTGCTGGGAACTACGCGATGTGCGGCCGCGCATACGAACCACGGTTTCTCTGGCTCTGGCCAAATGCACGCATCTCAGTCATGGGCGGCATGCAAGCCGCCGAAGTATTAGCACAAGTAAAACAAGAACAAATACAACAAACAGGACAGCAGTGGAGTGCAGAAGAAGTCGCAGCTTTCAAACAACCGATAATCGATGAGTACGAGCAACAAGGTCATCCTTATTATGCCAGCGCACGATTATGGGATGATGGGATTATCGATCCGGTTGATACTCGACAAGTGCTTGCACTTTCACTAGCCGCCTGCCGCAACGTACCGATTAATCCGAGTGAGTTCGGTATTTTCCGCATGTAATCAGTTGAAATAAATTATGAGCACTGTTCAGACCACTGTCGATAGCAACCACATTTACACCATAACACTTAATCGTAGCGCAACACATAATGCGTTCGACGATAGCATGATAGCTGAACTATTAACTGAACTTGAGAATATCAACCGCGATCAACAGGCTCGATTTTTATTTTTACAAGCCAATGGTAAACATTTTTGTGCTGGCGTAGACTTACATTGGATGCAAAAAATTGCAACTTATTCCGAGCAAGAGAATATAGATGATGCAAAACAACTCGCAGCGCTCATGCAAACACTATATCAACTGTCAGTACCGACTATCTGTTTAGTACAAGGTGCTGCTTATGGTGGTGGTGCTGGGTTAGTTGCTTGCTGTGATATCGTTATCGCGACATCAGATGCAAAATTTTGCTTTTCTGAAGTTAAGCTCGGTATCACACCATCAGTGATTAGCCCCTATGTAGTTGCAGCAATTGGTGTAAGACAAGCGAAACGTTATTTTATTAGCGCTGAAATGATCTCCGCCGAACAAGCACTCAGCATAGGCTTAGCCCATCAGGTAGTTAGTCGGGGTGAAGTCGAGCAAGTGAAACGTGATCTAGCACAACAATTACTGACAAATAGCCCAGAGGCAATGAGAGCCATTAAACAGTTGACACACTCAATTCATCAGCAGCCGATTGACCAACAGCTCAGTGAAATTACGGCAAAACACATTGCAACCATGCGTTGCTCCAAACACGGTCAACGCGGTTTACAAGCGTTTATCAACAAAGAAAAAATTGCTTGGGATTAAGCCATGGATATCGACATAACGAGTGGAGGCATAATCAACTATGAGTGATGGATTACCAGAACAAGTAAAGGTTGTTGAAGTTGGGCCACGTGATGGCCTACAAAACGAAATCACCACTATTCCAACTAAAATCAAAATTAAATTTATTGACCTACTCTCAGCTTGTGGCTTTCAGAGTATTGAAGCCACTAGTTTTGTTTCACCGCAGTGGGTACCACAAATGGCTGATCATAGTAACGTACTAGAAAATATTACTCGCTTTCCAACCACACGTTACCCCGTTCTCGTGCCAAATGAAAAAGGCTTTCATGCCGCGGTTGCTGCTGGCGCTGATGAAATAGCTGTATTCACCACAGCTAGCAATCAATTTGCTATCAAAAATACTAATTGTACTGCGGAAGAAAGCTTACAGCGATGTCAGCATCTGATCGAGCTCGCAAACCAGCGCAACATTCCAGTACGTGCATATATCTCCTGTGCGGTTGCATGTCCATTCGAAGGTCCGAGCAACCCAATGGTCATCACTGATCTGGCAAAACAATTATTGGCGATGAATTGCTATGAAGTCTCACTAGGCGATACTATTGGGGTCGCCACACCGTTACAGATTAAACGCTTACTGAGTTGTTGCCTAGAACAGGTTGACGCGAGCAAGCTAGCTATTCACTGTCACGATACCTTTGGCCAAGCCATCGCAAATATTTACGCTGCATTAGAGATGGGAATTAGTACTATCGACAGCGCTGCTGCTGGCTTAGGTGGTTGTCCCTACGCACCCGGTGCAAGTGGCAACGTTGCAACGGAAGATGTCATCTATTTACTTAATGGTCTTGGTATCAAAACCGGCATCGACTTGACTAAATTACTCGAAGCGAGTGCCGTTATTTTAAAACACTTAAAGCGCGACTCATTATCAAAAGCAGCGCGAGCACTACAGAGTAAAACAAATAAGCCATAAACTAATAGTGCAGATCCCAATTGAGGAAATACAGTTGACAAAGAAAAAAACTGATACTAGTTCAAACCATAAATTATCACTGCAAATTATCTACGGTATGTTAGCTGGTATCATTGTCGGCCTTGCATTAAAACAGATAAATGATCAGCAATGGATCAACAACTTTGTTATTGAAGGTGTAATTAAAATTGGTGGTAGCCTATTTATTGCGTTAATGCGGATGTTAGTTGTACCAATCGTGTTTTTTTCTATCGTCGCTGGTACTGCCAGTCTTGGCAACACAGTTGCACTCGGCCGTACTGGCAGTAAGACACTAGCACTGTATTTATGCACTACCGCTATTGCAACCAGCCTTGGCTTACTGTTAGCACTGATGTTTAACATTGGTAGCGGTGCCACACCAGAAACTGTAACCGAGCGCTTTATACCAAAGCCAGCACCATCACTCAGCGAAGTCATTATTAACATTGTGCCAACTAATCCAGTGCAAGCTTTAGCTGAAGCAAATATGCTACAGATTATTTTCTTTGCCATATTACTTGGTAGTGTTTTCAACAAAAGTAAACAAGCTAGTAAGCATTTAAAGCAAATTTTTCAAGACTTAAATGATGTCTTTATGGAGTTAATTCACTTAGTATTAAAAGTTGCACCACTCGGCGTGTTTTGTTTGATTACAAAATTGATCGCAACCTTCGGTTTTCAACTTATTATCCATTTAATCGAATACTTTGTTATTGTACTGCTGGCGTTACTGATTCACGTCATCATCAGCAATAGCTTGCTCCTACGCCTGATCGCTGGCATTAATCCAATTTACTTTTTTAAGAAGATCTATCCAGCGCAAGTCTTTGCGTTTAGCACAGCAAGTAGTAACGCCTCAATTCCGATCGTGCTTGACACAGTCGAATCTGAGCTTGGTGTGAATAAAGCCATCGCTGCGTTTATTGTCCCGTTAGGAGCAACAATCAACATGGACGGTACCGCAATTATGCAGGGCGTTGCTACTGTTTTTATAGCAAATATCTACGGCATTCATATTCCATTACTGGGTTACTTGAGTGTTATCATGATGGCGACCTTGGCTTCAATTGGAACAGCTGGTGTACCAGGCGTTGGCTTGATCACGCTTGCGATGGTGCTCGAACAACATGGTTTGCCCGTATCTGGCATCGCCATCATCATTGGTATCGATCGGTTACTCGATATGGCACGCACCGCAGTAAACATCACGGGGGACGCGACAATTGCTTGCTGTGTAGCAAAAAGTGAAAATTTACTTGATCTGAAACGCTACGCTAGCTAGTCATATTAAATGACTTACCAGTAAACCGCTGATAGAGTGTGGCGAACATCGCTCGAACAGCCATCGCCTCACCACCTTGCGGCCGACCAGGTTCACTACTGGTATTCCAAGCCATTAAATCAATGTGCACCCAATTGCAGTTGGCAACGAAGGCTTGTAAAAATAACGCGGCAGTAATCGCCCCACCGTAACCGCCAGTACCAGTGTTACTTAAGTCAGCAATAGCACTATCAATCTGCTTGCGATAAGCTTGGTGTAGCGGTAAGCGCCACAGCGGATCAGTCAGCGACTCACCTTGCTGTAACAACGCATCAGCGAAGCTATCATCATTTGAAAATAAAGCTGGCAACTCAGTACCGAGTGCAACACGGGCAGCACCGGTCAGGGTTGCAAAATCAAGGAGTAAATCTGGCTTCTGCTCGGCAGCGTAAGTTAAGGCATCAGCTAATATTAGACGACCTTCAGCATCGGTGTTGCCAATCTCAACCTGTAAGCCTTGTCGAGTTGCAATCACATCACCTGGTCGGTAGGCATTGCCGCTAATTGAATTTTCAACAATCGGCAAGTAAACCCGTAAACAAATTGGTAGTTGTTGGGTAACGAGTAATTTTGTTAAACCGAGCACCTGGGCTGCACCACCCATATCCTTTTTCATTAAGATCATGCCTGAACTTGGTTTAATGTCTAAACCACCACTATCGAAACAAACACCTTTACCGACTAAACTGACTGCTGGTGCTGAGTTATCACCCCATTGCAATGTAATTAAGCGTGGCGCTTGGTCACTAGCACGACCGACAGCATGAATAGCGGGAAAATTTTGCTTGAGTAAATCATCCGCTTTAATTTCACTAAACTGCATCTGCAACTCGCTTGCAAACTTGCGAATGGTATCACTAAACTGATCTGGACCGAGTGTTTCAGCAGGTAGATTAATCAAATCACGTATCAAATAAAGACTGGAAACATACTGATTGACTTGCTTAGGACTAAATGCCGCATCGAGCGCGAGTAGTGGCTGTGGCTTATCGTCTAATTTAAAACGCGTGAAGCGGTAACTTGCCAAGCCCCACGCTATAGTTGCTTGCTCAATCTGCGACTTGGGCAGTTCAGCACTGAAATGATAAGTCCGAGCAGGTAACTTGCTCACTAAATCAGCGTAAGACCAAAGCGTACCAGCATCAGCAACGCCGTAGATGACGGTAGCCAAAGCGCCGGCTTGGTCAGGGACCAAGCAGACGGTATCAGGCTCTGCGATAAAACCGATCGACTGGACCCAACTTTGTAGCCATTGGCTTTGCCGAACAATCCATTGTTGCCAATGGTGTTGTGCAACTAGCTGAATCGGTATGGCACCGGCGCATTCTGTAGTGTAACAATTCAGCATCGGTACTGACTCCTTAGTAAGCGCTATTACTTTAAACTAATCTTGCTGAATCGCTTTTGCTGCTGGGGTATAGCTTTCACCAACACCTTCAGCCACTGCATGATGCACAATCTTGCCCTTGTAAACATTCAACCCGTTGAGCAAGTGTGGATCATCAAGCATCGCTTGGCGATAGCCTTTGTTAGCTAGTTCGATCGCGTTTGGCAAAGTTTCGTGATTGAGTGCTGAAGTGGCAGTATAAGGAACTGCACCCGGCATGTTGGTTACGCAATAGTGGACAATGTCTTCTTCAACATAAGTTGGATGCTCATGCGTTGTTGGCCGGCTTGTTTCGAAGCAACCACCCTGGTCAATAGCAACGTCAACGATGACAGAGCCTGGCATCATCATTTGCAGCATATCGCGAGTAACGATTTTTGGTGCGGCAGCACCTGGGATCAGTACCGCACCGACCACCATGTCGGCAGTTGCAATACCTGCTTCTATCGGGTGTTCGTTTGAGTTATAAGTGTGCAAGTTAGGGCCGAATTGGTTCGCTAACTCTTGCAAGCGCTCGATTGAACGATCATAAACCGATACATCCGCACACATGCCCATTGCAATTCGAATAGCGTTAGAACCAACCATACCACCGCCGATAACGACAACTTTTGCTGGCTCAACACCGGCAACACCACCGAGCAAGATGCCACGACCACCTTGGGCTTTTTCTAAACAGTGGGCCCCAGCCTGGATGGATAGTCGACCGGCAATCGCACTCATCGGCGCCAGTAGCGGTAAACCACCATGCTCATCAGTTACTGTTTCGTAGGCAATTGCAACGCAGCCTGAATCTTGTAAGAGTTTGGTTTGCTCTGGGTCAGACGCTAAATGCAAATAAGTGAACAAAATTTGATTAGGCCGCAACATCAAACATTCTTGCGGTTGTGGTTCCTTCACTTTAACGATCATCTCGGCGTGAGCAAAAATCTCTGCGACTGTAGTTTCAACCTTTGCCCCGACTGCTTCATAAGCACCGTCGGTGTAACCGATTCCCATCCCTGCTTGTGTTTCAACGATAACGTCGTGACCCAGTTCGACTAAGCAACGTGCGCTTTCTGGATCAAGACCGACTCTATATTCATGGTTTTTTATTTCTTTTGGGATACCAATAATCATTATAAAATAACACCTTATTATTATTACTTAACTATTTTTCTCTATTGCTCGAGTCAATTCAGGAATGACTCGAAATAAATTATCGACGATATAATAATCAGCAATCTCAAAAATTGGAGCTTCTGGATCCTTATTTATCGCGACAATTACTTTGCTATCGCTCATGCCGGCCAAGTGCTGTACAGCACCTGAAATACCGATAGCGATATAAAGTTCGGGGGCAACCACTTTGCCGGTTTGACCGACCTGGTGATCGTTACCAATATAGCCAGCATCAACAGCAGCGCGTGACGCACCCACTGCAGCATTGAGCTGTTCGGCTAAGCGGTAAACCATTTTCAAGTTGTCTTCGCCCTGGATGCCACGACCAACAGAGACAACTCGTTTTGCAGTATTTAAATCGGGTAGCTTTGATTCTGAGCTAATCAGTGATTCAAAGCGTGAGTGGTTGTTTTCAAATGGTTTTTTCAGTGTTTCTAGCGGTGCCAGGCGGTCCTCAGCAACAGCTTGCTCATCTTCGGACCATTGTTCAGTAACGGGCTCAAATGCAGATGGTCGAATAGTCATCACTTTAATCGGGTCAAGCGATTGCACAACCGTGTAAGCCTTACCGGCGTAGATGGGACGCTCAAACGTTTCCGCATTATAAATTGCGGTTACCTCAGAGAGCTGACCAACGTCGAGTAAAGCTGCAACCCGTGGCAAAAAGTTTTTCCCAAATGTAGTGGCTGGCGCCAAAATATGGGTAAAATCTTGTGCGAGAGCGACCACTTGATCAGCTAGATTTTCTGCCAAGAATCGCTCATAACTACTTGAATCAGCATAAATAATTTTACTAACTGCCTTGTAAGGTCGGAGTCCTTCAATGACTTTTAAATCATGGTAACCGAGTATCAGCACAGTGACAGATGCTGATATCTCAGTTGCAGCCTTGATACAACTCAGTGTAACTGAGTTAAGGGAATTGTTGTCATGTTGCGCAATAACGAGTACTGACATTAGATCACCTTCGCTTCAGTTTTGAGTTTGGCAAATAATTCTGCGGCACTACTAAGCTTTTCACCTTTAGCACGCATTGGTGGTGGATTGTATTTGATAACCTTATAGTTCTGTTTAATTTCCACAGCCAATTCGGCCAAAGATACTTTAGTCATGGGTTTTGATTTTGCTGACATGATTTGTGGCAAGGTAGGATAACTCGGTTTGTTTAAGCGCAAATCTGTCGTTAACACTGCGGGTAACCTTACACTTAGATTTTCTAAACCAGTATCAACTTCCCTAACAATATTCAACTCATCGCGCACCATATCCGGCTTAATAGCTGAAACAAATGTGCCCTGAGACCAACCGAGCAAAGCTGAAAGCATCTGACCAACTTGATTGCAGTCATTATCGATTGCTTGTTTGCCCATCAACATAACATTAGTATCGGTATCGTCAATAACTACTTTCAGCAACTTTGCAATCGTGAGTGGCTGCAAGTCTTCTTCATCAGTTTCAACATGAATCGCTTCATCAATACCCATAGCAAGCGCTACCCGCAGCATTTCCTCAGCTTGTTCGCCACCAATTGAAACGGCAACTGACTTTGCGACATATCCATCACTAGCTAAATCTTTCACTGCTTGGACCGCAATTTCATCGAATGGATTCATTGCTATTTTTAAGCCGCTAATGTCAACGCCCGACAAATCAGGCTTGAGCCTGATTTGGGCACTAACATATGGATCAACAACTGGCTTGACAGCAACCATAATTTTTAAAAGTTGACTACCCAAGATTCTCTCCTTGTCGCAATAGAAACCAAAAACACTGCTCTAAGTATAATCGATAAACAATTACCGTGCATGCTAGAGTCGATCTATTCAGCTATCTAGGCGCTCAACCACGATTTGTTTTGCAGTAACGTAATCGATCTTACCTGTACCCAACAAAGGAATGCGATCGATAGCAAAAATCTTTCTCGGAATCGACAGCTCAGACACAGCTTGTTGTTGCACATGGCTCTTAATCGCTTCACGCGTTGCATTTTCATTCTCAGTCAATAACGCTAATTGCTCGCCCTTGCGCGAGTCAGGTATAGCGACCACTACGTGGTGATAATTCGGCCAAAGATCTTTCAGCAAGCCTTCAACGGCCGTTAGTGAAACCATTTCGCCACCGATTTTTGCAAAGCGTTTTGCCCGATCGAGTATTGTGATGTAGCCTTCACTATCAACGGCAACGATGTCGCCAGTATCGTACCACCCTGACGGTACCTTAGTAATGACCCCAGGGTTATCACTGCGCAAATAGCCTAGCATGATATTCGGCCCCTTCACGAACAGTCGGCCACCCTGCTCAATACCAGGCACTGGCTCTAACCGGTGTTCAATGCTTGGTAAAAAGCGACCAACACTACCGAGCTTATTTTGCATCGGCGTATTTACAGCAAGCACTGGTGCGGTTTCCGTTGCACCGTAGCCTTCAAGCAAGCGGATACCAAATTTATCTGACCATAAGCGCCGTGTTTCTTGCTTTAGTTTTTCTGCACCAGTAAACATGTAGCGTACACTAAAGAAATCGTACGGATGAGCAAACCGCCCATAACCAGAGAGAAAGGTATCCGTGCTAAAAGTAATAGTCGCATTAGTATCGTAAATTAACTCAGGCACAATACGGTAATGCAGTGGCGTTGGATAAAGAAAAATTTTAATACCAGTCAATAGTGGTAGCAAAGTGCCGATGGTCAGGCCAAAAGAGTGGAACATGGGTAACGCATTAAAAATTATATCTCGCGAATTAAAATCAACTCTCGCACTGAGCTGGTACCGATTCGCTTGTAAGTTAGCATGGCTTAATACCACACCTTTTGGTGAACCTTCAGATCCGGAAGTAAACAACACCACGGTCGGATCATAAGCTGATTGCTCACGAGTCAAGCGTGCATAGCTGAACCCAGGAAAACGAGCGTATAGCAGACCTTTTAGTTTACTAAAGATCGACAATTGAGTTTTGAGATCTTCGAGGTAGGTTACACAAACATGATGCTCAGTTAGCATTGCAACTACTGACTCTAACTTCGCAAGCTCGACAAATTTTCTTGAAGTGTAAACCCGATTCAGCATTGCAGTTTTGCATGCCATCAGCACGTTCGCAGGACCAAGTGAAAAATTTAACATCGCAGGTACACGGCCATACGCCTGCAGCGCAAAAAAGGTAACAACAGAAGCGGTTGAATTAGGCAACATCAAACCAACGATTTCCCGGGTTTGGGTATGCTTTCGAATATAATCACCAAGAATAAAAGATTTTGTTAACAGTGTACTATAGCGCATCGGTTTGCGACCAATGTCTTCCATGACAACATGCTTGCCGCCATGAATTTTTTTCGCTTGAATCAGTGAATCAAACAGCTTGCAATTGAAATCACTACTTTCAAACATCATTCGCGTCATTAAGTCATACAGTTGAGCACTGATCAGTTCCCGCCGCCGCCTACCTTTAATATCAGCTGGCACATTGAATTTGGTTGGCGGCAAAATACAAAGCGACATTTTCGGAAACCATCGTAAACGATTGGTACCCTTCAAGTAAGTAAAAATAGAATACTGGGTACCGTGCAAGCGGATCGGTAGCACCACTGCGTCAGCCCGATCTGCAATCAAACCAGGACCTTCATAGACTTTCATCAGAGCACCAGTGAGTGACAGTCTACCTTCAGGAAAAATGACGCAACGGCGATTCTTCTTCACAACTTTAATAAGCGATTTCATCGCCATCGGTGAAGCCTGATTGATTGGAAAAGCATCGACCATGGTTAGTAATGGCCGCATCCACCATTCGCGAGCAATGACTGAGTTAACTGCAAATGTTAATCGATGTGGTAAAAAAGCAGCGATCAGGACAACATCGATAAAAGAGGTATGATTAGCAATAATAATAACCCGCTTGCCCGCTGCATGATAATGCTCCAAACCTTCAACCTTGACACGAAATAATGTGATCATGATCCAACGCACAAATGACTGAATCATCGCATCTGGCAATAAGCGACAAACATAAATAGCAACAATGCCATTGACAATGGCAACGAATAGAAATACATCAACAATACCAACATTCAGTTCGAGTAAGAGCATGGTTAGGCCAACAGCGATAACCATGAGCAAGGCATTCATAATGTTATTACAAGCAATCACTCGGGCGCGATAGTGTTTCCGGCTACGAGTTTGTATGACCGCGTACAGTGGCACCACATACAAACCACCGCAGATTGACAACATAAAAATATCAAACACAATACGCCAACCATTGAGGTATTGCACAAACTCACCTAACGTAAGCAAGTGTTCGTTAGTGAGCATAATATGGTTACTGGCATGACATAAATCGAGTGTGAATAAGGTGAGTCCTAATACACCAAGTGGGACGTATTTTGCATTGATTTCACCTTTCAGCAACCAATTGCATGCCAGCGATCCTGCTGAAATACCCAAAGTGAAGATCACTAGTATAAAAGTATAAACGTTAGCATTCGCGCTCAAGATGAACTTACTATAGTTTGGAAACTGGGCTAAGAAAACTGCACCGACCGACCAAAACCAAGAAATACCTAAAATCGATAAAAACACTTCTCGTTGTTTGCTACACGAAGCGACAATATTCCAAGTCTCTTGCACAATATTGAAATTTATTTTTTCCGTGCTAACGCTCGTACTCGTTGTTGGCACCCATAGGCTCGTAAGCCAACCTACAGCAGCAACGCTAAGCACCAAGCTAATAATTGCAGTTACACCAGAAAAAAGTGAAACCGCGATATTACCCGCAATCGCACCAAGCACAATCGCAGTGAAAGTAGCCGCCTCAATCAAACCATTACCAGCGATCAGCTCAT
>CAWUKA010000050.1:0-15587 GCA_963922965.1 uncultured Gammaproteobacteria bacterium
CTGATCTTTGGTGTGCTTGCGGCGGTTGCGACTATTGTATCTCTTACATTGCTACTGAATGCGATAGTGTGCGTTGCGATAGAGGCTAGTGATTATATGCGAACTGATGATTATAGAGAGCAAGAAGAGCAAACCATTTTAGCTTCTGATGTTGCTAATGTCCCAGCATTCGTTGCTAAGTTGGCACAAATCGTTGAGAATTTTAAACAACGGTTGAAAAAACCGGTTGAGTCGCCAGAAATATCTCAAGAAAAATTTCAACCGCTCAAACAAGGGCATGTTGACGAAGTCAAGCAGTCGCCGCTGGTTACTATTGCTGTTGATCAATCATCAATTGCTATTTTTAAAGCATTAGCAGAAGCTGACGATGCTCTACACCAACAGGGAATAGCTGAACCTGGATCGCATCATCAGATAATTTCCCAACTTCAGTCGATTAGCAGCGCCGATGGCCGTCGCACCAACTATCAGTGCAGTTTAGCACGAGCGGAAGGTTGGATCGTGCGCATGCGTAATGGTGATAACAAACAGCTTTTTGCTACGGCTATGGCTACTACTGAGGAAGACCTATGCACCTTAATGTTCTCGGCATAGGTTGGCCATGCCTTGGCTGAATAATCCGATTGCATGAAATAGCGTATATACTTTATGTAACTATCGAACAGTGATCTGATTGAGGTAAAAAATGAAAAAATTCTGCTTTTTTTCGCTACTGCTGTGGTGTCAACTGGTTCATGCGGTACCAAACGACCCGAATGCCAAGGTTTTTATGATTAACCCGATGAAAACGCGCCTTTACGAGTCAGTTTATCCACCGTTTATCGTTAACCTGCAGGACAAAGGCAAACCAGTTTACGCACAAATTGCCGTTGAAGTAAAGTTGATTAGTTCTATGGAGAGTAGAACATTTCTTGATCACAGGCCGCAGGTGCGAGCCTTATTACTCAAGCTGTTTAGCTCAAAAACCAAAGCTGAAATCGAAACCCGGGTTGGGCGTGAGTCACTGCGTCGACAAGCACTTGGCAAATTGAAAGCATTGTTTAGCCGCGAAGTTGATGATCCACTTATCGAAGATGTGCTGTTTACTAGCTTTATCATTCAATAGTGCTTTCCCACCCTTGCTCTTCAGCGCGTAAGGTCAGAACTTCATAACCATCGTCAGTAATTAACACGGTATGTTCCCATTGTGCTGACAAGCTGCGATCTTTAGTAACCACGGTCCAATCATCAGGTAACAAGCGAATCTGGCGTTTGCCTGCATTGATCATCGGTTCAATCGTAAAAATCATCCCGGCACTTAGCCTGATCCCATTGTCAGGTTGGGCATAGTGTAATACTTGCGGTTCTTCATGAAAGTTTTTACCAACACCATGGCCACAATACTCTTGTACCACAGTATATTTGTGTTTGTTGGCATGGGTTTCAATGATCTGGCCGATATCGACTAACTTCATCCCTGGCTTCAGCACTTTAATCGCACGGTACATACATTCCTGTGTGACTTGAATCAGACGTTTTGCCAAGATTGATGCTTTACCAACTATAAACATCTTACTGGTATCGCCAAAGTAACCGTCTTTGATGATAGCAGTGTCAAGGTTAATGATGTCGCCAGCTTTGAGCGTTTTGGGTCCTGGGATGCCATGACAAACTTGATGATTGACTGAAGTGCAGATCGACTTTGGAAAACCACGATAATGCAGTGCGGCCGGTGTGGCTGCTAATTCCTGCGTAATGAAATCATGGCAGTGCTGATCAATGACTTCGGTGCTGATGCCGGGCCGAATAAAAGGTTCAATCATTTCGAGAACACTTGCTGCTGCTTGGCCAGCAGCACGCATTTTCTCAATGTCTGATCCGGTATAAATGTTAATGGCCATAGGCTGGACTAATCCTTGGTTTTATTCGTTGTTGTTTGGTGCCATCTATGGTATAAATTTCGACCTTGATAAGCAAACAAAAGTCAGCAGATTATTGCAACGACTCTTGACGCTTTTTATACACACACGGTGTCATCACTGCTACCCAGGGTGTCAATCAACGATTGAGGATTGGGCTGCGGGCACTGTGGACGATATAACCTAACTTAAAGGAGTACATCATGTCTGATGTCAGCATGCGCGGTCTGTTGCAAGCCGGAGCACACTTTGGTCACCGTAGCCGTTATTGGAACCCTAAAATGGCTGAATTCATCTACGGTGAGCGCAACAAAATTCATATTATCAACCTTGAAAAAACTCTGCCCTTACTCAACGTCGCGCTCGATTTTGTTGGTCGCATTGCCGCCACCAAAGGTAAGGTTTTATTTGTAGGGACTAAAAATGCTGCTCGCAGTAATATTCGCGAGCACGCGGCACGTGCTGGTCAGCCTTATGTCGATCACCGCTGGTTAGGTGGTATGCTGACTAATTATAAAACCGTACGTCAATCAATCAAACGTTTGAAAGCGCTTGAGTCAATGCGTGATAACGGTGAATTTGAAAGGCTAACCAAAAAAGAGGGTTTAACTCTGATGCGTGAATTGACTAAGTTCGAGCGCAGCTTAGGTGGTATTAAAGATATGGGTGGCTTACCGGATGCCTTATTCGTTATTGATTCTGGTTTTGAGAAAATTGCCATACGCGAAGCGAAGCGCTTGGGTATTCCTGTTATTGCTGTAGTTGATACTAATGGTGAGCCAGATGATGTCGATTATCTGATTCCTGCGAACGATGACTCGATGCGAGCCATTAAGCTCTACTGCACGTTGGTAGCAGATAAATTATTGGCTGGACGTGAGTCAGCTGATAACACGGTTGTAGCGCCAGATAAGCTTATCGAGGCTGCCACAGCTAATGCTGATGTAACAGATGACCAAGAAGATACAACAAATTAAAGTTCAGAATTGATAAACGAAAGAGGTGTTATTGATGGCAATTACTGCTGCACAAGTAAAAGAGTTACGTGAGCGTACCGGCTCCGGCATGATGGAGTGTAAAAAAGCACTGACAGAAGCGAACGGTGATATCGAACTCGCAATTGAGAACATGCGTAAAGCCGGCCAAGCAAAAGCTGCTAAACGTGCTGGGCGTATTGCTGCCGAAGGAGCAATCTTGGTTCGTCATTGTGATGAAGGCAACACAGTTGTGATGGTTGATATTAATTGTGAAACCGATTTTGTTGCACGTGGTGATGACTTTCAAAGTTTTGCCGCAACTGTCGCTGACCGTGCCTTAGCTGAACGAGTCAACTCACTTGATGCGTTAGTAGGTGTCATGCTTGATAAAGATGGCGATCAAACCATCGAGCAAGCACGCCAAGCATTAATTGCCAAGATCGGTGAAAATATTCAAATTCGACGTATTGCATTGCTGGAGTCACCAGCTTGGGTAGAGAGTTATCTGCACGGCGAACGGATTGGTGTTATTGTTGCTGGTCAAGGTGGTGAAGCATCGTTAGCAAAAGATATCGCAATGCATGTTGCCGCTAGCAATCCAAGTGTGGTTGCGCCACAAGATGTGCCAGCAGAAAAAATCGAAAAAGAGAAAGAAATCTTTGCTGCTCAGGCAAAGAAAAGTGGCAAGCCGGATGAAATTATCGAGAAAATAATTTCTGGTCGGGTTAGCAAGTTTCTTGAAGAAGTCAGCTTACAGGGCCAGCCTTTCGTTAAAGATCCAAATAAGTCAGTTGGCGATTTACTGAAAAGCCAGGCGGCAGAAGTAAGCGCTTTTGTACGCTTTGAAGTTGGTGAAGGTATTGATAAGACTGACGAAGAAGAGTAACTGAAGCGTCAGAGGGGAGCTGATATTGTGTCAACTAACAACAAGTCGCTAAAGCACAAACGCATTTTACTCAAGCTCAGTGGTGAAGCGCTAAGTGGTGATCAGCAGTTCGGTATCAATCCGGTTGCACTAAGCCAGATTGCAGAAGAATTGATGGCTATCAGTAAGCTAGGCGTTGAGCTTGGTTTGGTGCTGGGTGCGGGAAACTTGTTTCGTGGTTCAGCACTCACAGCGACTGGTATCAGTCGAGTCACTGGCGATCATATTGGTATGTTGGCAACTGTTATGAATGCATTGGCAATGCAAGATGCCTTGGTTCGATTGGGAAATGATTGTAGGGTGTTGTCAGCTATATCGATTACCGGGCTAGTACAACCTTTTGAAATGCGGTCGGCTGATGATTTTCTCTCTGACGGTAAAATTATTATTTTTACTGCTGGCACAGGTCATCCTTTTTTTACTACCGATACTGCTGCTTGCTTGCGTGCAATTGAAGTTGGTGCCGATGCGATTTATAAAGCAACTAAAGTCGATGGTGTTTATTCTACTGATCCGCATCTTGATGCGAATGCAGTGAAATACGATAACCTCAGTTATGACCAGGTGTTAGAACAGAAATTGGCTGTAATGGATGCAACTGCAATCTGCATGTGTCGTGATAATGACCTTCCTATCTATGTTTACAGCATGGACAAGGCAAACGGCTTGCAGGCAATTTTACAAGGTGCAAAAGATGGCACGCTAATTAGTCGAGGATCCGCTTAAAATGCTAGAAACGATTAAGCAAGAAGCAGAAAAAAAAATGAGTAAATCAGTCGAGTCACTGAAGGCTGATCTTGCTAAGTTAAGAACAGGTCGCGCTCACCCAAGCCTGCTTGAGCAGGTGAAGGTCGATTACTATGGGACGCCTACACCGCTTAGCCACGTTGCTAATATTTCTGTGCCTGATGCACGTACACTACTGATTGTGCCCTGGGAAAATAGCATGGTGCAGCCGGTAGAGAAAGCTATATTGTCATCTGACCTCGGCTTGAATCCATCGTCTTCTGCAGATGGTATTCGTGTACCTTTACCGCCATTGACAAAAGAACGCCGTGAGCAATTGGTTAAAGTATTGAAGAGTGAAGGTGAGGCAGCCAAAGTGGCTGTGCGTAATATTCGTCGTGACGCAAATCAGCACGCAAAAGATTTGTTGAAAAGTAAAGAAATTACTGAAGATGATGAGCGCTGCGCACAAGATAGCATTCAAAAAATTACAGATGCAGCAATTGCTAAAATTGACGAAGTGTTAAATGGTAAAGAAACCGATTTAATGGAAGTCTAAGCTTATTCGACAGTTAGATCTATCGGTGAAATAGAGATTGAGGTATGGAAATTAAGATGCCAAAGCATATTGCTGTTGTGATGGACGGCAATGGACGTTGGGCGAAACAACGAAGTTTACCTCGAACCGCAGGTCATAAAGCTGGTGTTGCCTCAGTGCGTCGTACCATACAGGCAGTGTCGGAACAAGGCGTCAAGGTGCTAACCCTATATGCATTTAGCAGTGAGAATTGGCGCCGTCCTGCTGAGGAAGTGAGTTTTCTGATGCGGTTGTTTTACACCCTATTAACCCGCGAAATCAATAAAATACATAAAAATAATATCCAGTTGCGCATCATTGGCGATTACTCTATTTTAAATCCAAAACTTGTTAGCAAAATTGATTTGGCGCAATCACTTACTCAAGCTAATACGGGTTTAGTGCTACAGCTGGCGCTCAATTATGGTGCACAAGCTGAAATTGTCCAAGCTTGCAAGCAAATCGCTGTTAAAATTGCAGCTGGTCAGCTTGATGCTACCGCTATTAATAAGCATCTCTTTAGTCAACATTTAGATTTTCCAGACTTACCACCACCTGATTTATTAATTCGCACTGGTGGTGAGTTACGGGTGAGTAATTTTTTGTTATGGCATCTTGCTTACACTGAATTGTATTTCACTAATAAGTTTTGGCCTGACTTTAGTGAGCTTGATCTCGATTTGGCAATTAAAGATTATTCTAGTCGTCAGCGCCGCTTTGGTTTTACCGGTGATCAAGCTGAAGAGGAGCTTTATGCTTAAACAGCGTGTCATGACTGCAATGTTATTGGCGCCGCTGGTGTTAGCAATAGTGTTATTTATGCCGGCATCAGTTGCGATGGTTGTCTTACTGTTACTTTTTGCTTACGCGAGTTGGGAGTGGGCAAGCTTGGTAGGGTTGCAGGACCAGCGGACAAAATTAATGTATGTGCTGCTACTAATAATTGCAACACCATTGCTGTTACAATTAGCAGTTGCGACTATATTATTTTCGACAGTTTTATTTTGGTTTGTTATTAGCTTTCTTGTTTTGCGCTATCCTCACTGTTCATTATGGTGGTCTAACTCTATTGCTATGAAAGGTCTGATGGGTTTACTTACACTAGTGCCTAGTATGCTGGTCTTGATTATGTTAATCGTGCTTGAGCAGCAATCATATTTACTCATGCTGCTACTTTACGTGTGGGCTGCTGATATTGGTGCTTACTTTTTTGGTCGCCGATGGGGAACAACTAAATTTATTCCTGCGGTTAGCCCGAAAAAATCAGTTCAAGGTTTGTTTGGTGGATGGTTGTTTGTTTTAGTCATCGCCATCAGCTTTGCTTACCTTAATCATTATGTTGGCCACCAATTGTTTGCTAGCTTGGTTGTTGCAACAGTAACATTCATGGCATCAGTTGTTGGCGATCTACAGATTAGTATGTTAAAACGCGCTGCGGGTATTAAAGATACCGGTCGCATATTGCCAGGTCATGGTGGTTTGCTCGATCGTATTGATAGCTTAACTGCTGCTGCGCCGATGTTTGTTATAAGCTACTTTTTAGTTATGGGGCATTGATGAAAGCAATAACGATACTAGGTGCAACCGGTAGCATCGGTCAGACGACCTTATCAGTGCTTGAGCAGCAGTCTACTCACTATTCGGTTTATGCTTTGACAGCGAATAGTAATGTTAAAGCCCTCTTCAACCAGTGCTTGCGATACCGACCGCAATTTGCTGTGATGTCTGATAAAGTCGCTGCGGCGTCGCTGAGTAATCAATTGCGTGCAGCTGCGCCAGAAATTACCGTCTTAGCCGGCATCGATGGACTAATCCAAGTTGCATCTGCGGGACATGTTGATGTTGTTATGGCAGCAATTGTTGGTAGTGCTGGTTTATTGCCAACGCTAGCTGCAGTCGAAGCAGGTAAGCGAGTTTTGCTTGCAAATAAAGAGCCACTGGTTATGGCTGGGCACTTGATTATGCAGGCTATGCACCATAATGGCGCAGTCATACTACCTGTTGACAGTGAACACAATGCATTGTTTCAATGTATGCCAGCCGGCTATCAAGTGGGTGAGCCGGTACCATATTTGAAGCGCTTATTGTTGACTGCTTCTGGTGGGCCATTTCGTCAGCTGCCGATGGCTGAGTTAGTAACTGTAACACCACAACAAGCTTGTGCACATCCAAATTGGACAATGGGTAGGAAAATCTCAGTTGATAGCGCTACTATGGTGAATAAGGGCTTGGAGGTTATAGAGGCCCGCCACTTGTTTGCACTGTCTGCAGCAGAAGTTAGTGAAAAAATCCAAGTTGTCATCCACCCACAGAGTATCATTCACTCTATGGTTGAGTATATTGATGGTGCAGTGATGGCAGAGCTCAGTAGCCATACCATGCGAATCCCAATTGCGGTTGCGTTGGCCTGGCCCGATCGTATTAATTCAGAGCAGTCTTATCTGGATTTTAATGCACTTACTGAATTGAATTTTGAGCCAGTCGATTTATGCCGCTATCCTTGTCTTGATTTAGTTTATCAAGCAATTAAGGCCGGAGGTACTGCACCAATAATCTTAAATGCTGCTAATGAAGTTGCTGTGGCTGGATTTTTAGCAGGCCAGATTCGCTTTACTGATATTGCTACAATGATTGATCAAACGCTCGAACGATGTGAAAATATTGCAGCTGATAATCTAGCACTAGTTTTACAAATTGATAGCGAAGCAAGGCGATTGACGAATCAATTGATGACGCAGGCTGACACAAAAACTGTATTTGTACAATAAAAAATAATTGCAAGCATTGTCGCTTGCTAACGAGTTGGTTGAGTACCGTAATATGAAAAAAATAATAATAACCTTAATATTAAACTTGTTAATCGTAAGCCCTAATATAGCGAGTGCTAATTTTAAAATTAGCGAAATTCGCATCGTCGGGTTAGAAAATATTTCTAGCAAAACTGTGCTCGCCTATATCCCAGTCAAAGTAGGTCAATATTTTGATGAAAAAAGATCTGCTGATATCGTCCGTAAGCTCTATGCTACTCGATTCTTTGATAATGTGAGCTTAGAAGCGGAGGGTAAAATACTTATTGTCAAAGTCGTTGAGCGCTACACCATTGATCATATCAATGTGAAGGGTAATAAAGCCTTAACCTCAAGTAAGCTTGAGGAGCTGATGCAAGATCTGAATTTGCGAACCGGACGATTCTATAATCACGCAACAGTAGATAAGTTTAAGCAAATCCTGATTGAAAAATATCAAGACATAGGGTATTACTCAGTTCAGATAAAATCTACTGTGATGCAAAAAAAACATCGTCGTATTGATGTCGCTATTACGGTAAATGAGGGTCGTATTGCGAAGATTAGAAAAATTACTATTCTGGGAACATCTCGTTACTCAGCAAAACAGATTCGCCGTCAGCTACATTTAACAACCCCCGGGTTTTTAACACTGTTGACGCAAAATGATCGCTATTCGCCTGATAAGCTCGATGCTGACTTGGAGTTTTTAAAGATCTTTTATCTCGATAACGGCTATGCCAACTTTAAAGTCGTATCAAAACAAGTTTCTATCTCTGATGATAAGCAAGATGTGTATATCACGTTAATGCTTGATGAGGGAGATAGGTTTAAATTTAGTGGGTCACAATTTATTGGTAACTTATTATTTCCAGAATCAAAGTTAAAGTCTTTAGTTGGCTTCAAAAAGAATGATTATTTTTCTCGCCAGGCCATTGTTGCTGCTAGTCACGCAGTAGGTGAGTTCTATGGTGGGGAAGGCTATACTTTCGCGAAAATAAATGTGCTGCCTAATATTGATAAGACTGAGAAAACAGTTTTTATTACGTACCATATTGAGCCAGGGTCACAAGTGTATGTCCATAAAATTAATTTTAGCGGTAATAATAAGAGTGCTGATGAAGTGCTAAGGCGCGAAATGCGCCAAATGGAAGGCGCTGTCATTTCAACCAAAAAAATTGAAGAATCAAAACGGCAGCTCTACTTGCAAGGTTACTTTAGTAACGTTGATAGCAATATGGTTGCTATCCCCGGCCACGACAACTTAGTTGATTTAGATTTCAAGGTGAAAGAAACAGCATCTGGTAACGCGAATTTCGGTATTGGTTACTCTGATGCAGATGGCTTTCTCTATAATGCGAGTATCGATCAGCCAAATTTTCTTGGTTCAGGCAAGACCTTTGGTTTTGGTTTTGATAACAGTGCATTGAATCAATCCTACTGGATGCGTTATTTTGATCCTTACTATACTATCGATGGCATTGGTCGTGGCTTTAATTTATCGTATAAGCGATCTTCCCCTAATAGTGCCAATTTAGGTAAGTACACCGTAAACAACTTGAGTGGTTCGGTTAGCTATAGTATTCCACTCAGTAACGATCAATCATTTCAGTTTGGTTTCAGTGTCCAACAAAGTGAGATTAATCTGGGCGCAGCAGCATCGACGCAGATTAAAGATTTTATTGCTGAGCACGGTTCTGATTATAAGCACCTGCTCACCACGGTCGGTTGGTCTCATAACACACAAGATAGAGCGATTTTCCCACGCCGCGGCCTTGCGCAAGGTATTTCATTAGTGTTGTCTGCACCGCTTGAATCGACTAACCAACTAACCTACTACAAGGTTGGTTATGCTGGCACCTACTACCATCCGATTAAGGCTGGTTTTGTGTTTCAGAGCCATGCAAATCTTTCTTATGGCTCAGGCTACAGCAGCATGGATGAATTGCCATTTTTTCAAAATTACTTCGCTGGTGGTATCGGTAGTGTGCGCGGTTATGACTCTTACTCACTTGGTCCCAAGGATTCAAACTTGTCTGCACTTGGCGGTAATCTTTTGTTAACTGGCTCAGTGGGTATCGTTTTACCCACCTTCATCAGTGAAAATGTTCGATTCACTCTGTTTATTGATGGGGGGAATGTGTACAATACGAAAGCTAATACTATCGCTAGCGGACGTTTTAGTCTTGATGAAATGCGTTTTGGTGCAGGTTTGGGTGTTGAATGGCGCTCGCCGATGGCGCCATTGGTATTTAGTTTAGCTAAGCCACTTAACAAGAAAGCAGGCGATAATACCCAGTTATTATCTTTTAATATAGGTATACCATTCTAGATGGTGTAAGAGATACTCAGCAACGTGAAGGAGAAGATTATGAAAAATTTTATATCAGTTAGCCTTATGATTATTGGTTTGATGTTTTCGACATTAACACAGGCAGATAACCTTAAAATCGGTGTCATCAATCTTGAAACTATTATCAGTCAAGCACCGCAAACAGAGCAAATCAAGAGCCGATTAAAAAATCAATTCCAAAAGCGTGAAGATGGCATTGTCACAGCACAAAAAGATTTGCAAGAGCAAATTAATAAGATTAACCGTGATCGTAGCATTATGGCTGAGACAGACTTAAAAGCAGCGGAAGAAAAAATTAATAACCAAAAGCGTGATTTAGTTTACAAACAGCAAGCATTTCGTGAAGACTTCATGCGCTCGCAAAATAATGAGATGGACACATTGCTGAAAAAAATTCGCAGCGAAATTCAAACCATCGCTAGTAAACAAGGTTATGATCTTGTCTTGCAAGAAGAAAGTGTGCCATTTGTCGCTAAAAAGATGGATATCACTGAGATGGTCATCACTGCGTTAAAAGTTAGCCATAGTTAAAGTTGTTTTGGATATGAAGAATAAACCGCAGAGTTTAGTTCAGCTAGCAAAATTTCTCGATGCGACGGTGCATGGCGATGTTGATACAGTTGTCACTAGTATTGCTCCACTTCACCTTGCTAAAGCAGGTCAGCTCAGTTTTTTGGATAACCGGCGTTATAAAAAATCACTCGCCCAAACTCAAGCGTCGATTGTTATCTTGGCTCCTGAAAATGTTAGTGCCTGCCCAACTAATGCGTTAGTGATGGACAACCCATACATTGGTTATGCAAAAGCATCAGTTTTATTTGATCACACACCGCAAGAGCATAGTGGTATTCACCCAACAGCAATCATCGCTGATGACGCAATGATTGCTGATACTGTTCGTATCGGTCCACACTGTGTGGTCGAGTCTGGTGTGATGTTGGAAGATAACGTGCAGCTTGGTGCGAACTGCGTGATTGGTGAGAGAAGTAAAATCAAGGCGAATACCAGGCTTTGGGCTAATGTGACGGTCTATCATGGTAGCTTAATTGGTGAGCGTGCACTAATACACAGTGGCGTTGTGATTGGTAGTGATGGCTTTGGTATGGCAAAAGATAAAGGTGTTTGGCACAAAATCTTTCAGCTCGGCAATGTTGTGATTGGTAATGATGTTGAAATTGGCGCTAACACGACGATTGATCGTGGCGCGCTTGAAGATACAACTATTGCTGATGGTGTCAAGCTCGATAATCAGATCCAAATTGCTCACAATGTTAAAATTGGTAAAAACACTGCTATTGCAGCCTGTACTGGCATCTCTGGTAGCACCGTGATCGGAGAAGATTGTATTATCGGAGGTGGAACTGGTATCTCTGGTCATATAGAGATTGCCGATAATGTGGCAGTGACTGGCATGTCAATGGTGACTCGCTCATTATTGAAAGAAGATGTTTATTCGTCAGGTACAGGCTTGTTGAATAACAAAGTTTGGCGTAAGAGTGTGATTCGGTTTCGACAGTTGGATGAGATGGCGAAAAAGTTGAAACAGCTTGAACGTCTACTTGATGTCAATGCAAAAGGTACAGGAAGCCAAGCATGATGGATATCACTCAGATTCTTGATCGCTTACCACATCGTTATCCTTTTGTGATGATAGATAGGGTTATAAAAATTGATCCACCGAAAACGCTGGTTGCTATAAAAAATGTGACCTTAAACGAGCCTTATTTTGTCGGTCATTTCCCGGAAAATCCAGTCATGCCAGGTGTATTAATGGTCGAGGCTATGGCACAGGCAGCTGCTGTATTAGCTTCAGTTTCTAATGAAATTCATACCGAAGAAAATGCGTTACACTATCTAGCGGGTATCGATGATGCGCGTTTTAAACGTATAGTTGTCCCTGGTGATCAGGTTATTATTTGTATTGAAATCGTAAAACGTAGACGTGATATATGGAAATATACTGGTACCGCAACAGTTGATGGCGAGATTGTTTGTAGCGCAAATATTTTAAGCGCAATTAAAAAAGGACGCTAGTAATGCAGAAAACTACGGTGAACATTGATTCGCGAGCAGACATTCATCCTTCCACTCAGATTGCTGATGACGTCGTTATTGGCCCCTGGACTATCATTGGTCCAAACGTTGAAATTGACAGCGGCACTACTATTGCCTCGCACGTTGTGATCAAAGCACGGGCTAAAATTGGCAAAAATAATCAAATTTTTCAGTTTGCTTCATTTGACGACCCGCAAGATAAAAAATATGCCGGTGAAGAATCACTGCTGGTTATTGGTGACGATAATGTTTTTCGTGAGTATGTCTCAATAAATAGAGGTACAGAACAAGGTGGTGGTGTTACTCGTATTGGCGATAACAACCTTTTTATGATGTCGAGCCACGTTGCGCACGACTGTATTGTTGGTAATCATACTATTTTTGCCAATAATGCAACAATTGCTGGTCATGTTGAAGTTGACGATTATGTTATCTTGGGTGGTTTAACTGGTATACATCAATTTTGTAAGCTTGGCACATCCTCTTTTATTGCAAAAGGTAGTATGGTCTCTAAAGACGTTCTACCTTACGTTATGGTTTCGGGTCAGCCAGCAAAGGCGTATGGCTTGAATACAACTGGATTGAAACGTCGTGGTATTACTGCAGTGACTATGCAGAAGTTACGACGCGCTTATAAGATAATTTTCCGCGAAGGCAATACCAAGCAACAAGCATTATCAGTGCTTGAGGCTATGTGCTCGCCTGATTGCCTTGAAATTCTAGCATTAATTGATGCAATGTATGCTTCTAAGCGGGGTATTACCCGTTAATTGTGCCAATCAATAGTACTTGCGAACACTGTGGTAAATGCGCAAGATGTTTGCTGTTACACTTAGTGATAATCTCGCTTTGTAAGTCTGAAAAAATTGGTCGAGCTAATTTTTTAATGCTAACTAGCCGTGAAATTTGCAAACGCTCCTGTTTGTGTAGCCAGGTTTTTTTCGTGGTTGAATATGGGTACAGTGTACCCACCCAAATCACTATTGTTTGATTGTTCTTAGTTATCCGATAGTTTGAATCCCACAAATGCAATGTGAGTAGCTGCTGATCCTGTTTGATATATTTTGTGAATGTGAGTGGCGCGGCTTGATCTTGATAAAAGCGTGGCATTAACGGTAAATTTTCTTGTTTATTTTCTATTTGACCACTCATTCGTTTTAGTAAGTTTAGCCAATTTAGTTTAGTTGTGGGTGACCAGCCATGGTCAAGTAAGTATTGCTTAATCTCACTGAAACTTGCCTGCCATTGAATATTTAGAACCTGTGTATCTTGACCAAAATAGTTGGTTCGATAGAGTGGTAGTATATTTTGCTTTTTGTTCTGCCATGCGCTATGACTGATGCTATGTTGTTGCCAGATTGGTTGGTAATGTCTAATTGCTGCATCGTAATGATTGTTGTAATTCCAAACCCAGACTATGCCCATGATGAAAATCGATAATATCAGAGTCGGTAGAGGGTCAATTGCTTCGTGACTAGTCCGACGGTAGGAGATAGCAAATACCATTGTCCATACTGCCCCGAGTAACGCGCCACCAATGACGTCAGTAAGCCAATGCGCACCAAGGTATAGGCGTGATAAGGCTATAGTTGAGCAAACCATCAATGTGAGCCAGTAAATAGCTTTTCTAGTGCGACGTTTTGTTCTCGCAGCCAATAAAATCGCTAAGAAACCAAAAAATGAAACACTGAGCTCGGTATGTCCACTTGGAAACGACCAGCCACTTGGTGTCTGTAATAAGCCAGTTGGGCGTGCCGAGTGGATAGAGTGTTTGATAACGTGTATTGAGCCAAGGTTTAGAATGCCAAGCAGCAACCAGTGTCCAGCAGCTCGCCACTGACCTAGATAACAAAACCAAATGAATAATCCAGCTAGGAGAGCAATGAAGGTTGAGGCTTTACCAAGAAAGGTGACGCTCACCATAAAATGGCGGAGTAGGTTTGAGTGAATACTCCGCATCAAGTGGTAGATGACTTGGTTTGCGTGGATGTGGCTACTACCAAATCGACAAATTGAAATTGCGAGGCCAATGAACAGGCCGGTACAGATTGCTGCTAGTAACACTCTATTCATTTGTACGTGGGTCGGTGCGTAGCGAGGGTGCGAAACTCTATTAGCGATAGTTTTGATGAATACTGTATTTTTATGGCTGCGCCAGAATCGAAATAGCCAGCGGTTAATTTTTCGATAAAGTAAAGTAATGCTCATGCGTATTAGCCAGAGGCTTACCCAAACCATACACAAGGTAATAAGCCCCCAAATAATTAAATGGGTAAATACTTTTGGTTCTAATGCTTCCGAGGCAGCACCGATCAATACCCCTGGTAGTAGGTAAGAGGGTGCCCAAAGAATGCCTGAAGTAACATTCGCAATGATAAATTTTTGTGGTTGCATGCGCATCATGCCAGCAATCAGTGGCACCATGGCTCTAACCGGACCAACAAAGCGTCCGAAGAAAACACTTTTGCCGCCATGTTTTGCAAAGAAAGCTTCGCCACCTGCCAGCCACTCCGGGTATTGACTAAAAGGCCAAACGCGACGAATACTATCTTTAAAGTAATAACCTAGCCAATAACTGCAACTATCACCAGCGATCGCACCCAAGATTGCCCATATCATGCTTGACCAAAATGGAAAGATACCAGCTCCTATCAAGGTGCCGATTGCTGTCATGGTAATTGAACCAGGGATAAGAAAACCAACAACAGCAAGCGATTCACTCAGTGAAATGAGAAAAATGACCAGGCCGGCGATCAGTGGGTTTGCTTGTAGCCAGTGAATATAAGGTTGAATGATTTCAAGCATAGTGATGGCTGATTAGCGAACTGTTTCGCCAGCAGCTTGTTTGTCAGCATGATAAGACGAGCGTACCAGTGGTCCACTTGCAACATTACTAAAGCCCATTGCTTTGCCTATCTGTTTTAATTCATCAAACTCATCAGGTGTGACGTAACGCATGACTGGATGGTGGTATTGGCTGGGTTGTAAGTATTGGCCAATAGTAACCATGTTGACGTCATGTGCGCGTAAATCACGTAATACTTCGATGACTTCTTCTTTAGTTTCACCAAGGCCAAGCATAATACCTGATTTAGTCGGAATTTCAGGAAAGCGCTTTTTGAATGTTTTCAGTAAGGTAAGTGATGCCTGATAATCGGAGCCAGGTCGGACTGGTTTATAAAGTCGAGGCACTGTTTCGATGTTGTGATTAAACACATCAGGCAAGGCTTCCGCTATGGCAGCGAGTGCTTTCTCCATACGACCACGGCCGCGAAAATCTGGCACCAATA
>CAWUKA010000051.1:0-14759 GCA_963922965.1 uncultured Gammaproteobacteria bacterium
TATGCTATTGAAGCTTCATCTGACTTGGCTGTTGAGCGTGGCAGTTACTCAAGCTATCAAGGTTCACACTGGAGCCAGGGTATTCTGCCGATTGACTCAATTAGCCACCTGCAGAAAGCACGCGGTCAGTATCTCGAGCAAGACCAAAGCCAAACACTGGATTGGCAACAGTTACGTGACAAAATTAAACGCCAAGGTATGCGTAACTCCAACACGATGGCTATTGCACCGACAGCAACTATTTCAAATATATGTGGTATCTCAGCGTCAATCGAGCCAACCTACCAAAACTTATACGTGAAATCGAATTTGTCAGGCGAGTTTACCATCGTTAATCCTTACCTGGTGCGTGATTTAAAGCAAATTGGCTTATGGGATAATGTCATGGTTAACGATATTAAATACTTCGATGGCAGCATCCAGCGTATTGATCGTATCCCAACAGAACTTAAGCAACGTTATGCTACCGCGTTTGAGATCGAACCTCGCTGGTTAGTTGACTGTGCCTCACGCCGACAAAAATGGATTGACCAAGCACAGTCGCTGAATCTATACATAAAGGGCGCCTCAGGTCGCAAGCTCGATACGTTGTATCGCATGGCTTGGATCCGAGGTTTGAAAACAACGTACTACTGTCGCACACTGGGTGCAACCAGCACTGAAAAATCAACCATTAACAATGGCACGTTGAATGCAGTCAAGGGCGGCAATGCGACACAGCAAGCATGCGCTATCGATGACCCTGACTGTGAAGCATGTCAATAATTATATAACTCACCACCTTGCTAAGGAGATAATAGATAATGTCAATCATGAACTGGGATAATGACACTGCTGTAGCAGAAGCAGATACCAAACCAACTGGTATTCATCCTGCCTATAGTGATGAAACTGATCCTAAAACTGTAACTACTGGTTTAGAAACAATTGAAATGGGTGCCTCACGCATTCATGTCGATGATAAAAAGATTATTAACTGCCGCGCTGATCTCAATCAGCTCGTGCCCTTTAAATACATGTGGGCATGGGAAAAGTACCTACATGCTTGTGCTAATCACTGGATGCCAAATGAAATTAACATGGCTGCTGATGTCGCCATCTGGCGCGACCCCAATGCTTTGTCAGAGGACGAACGCATCATCATTAAGCGTAGTCTTGGTTTTTTCTCAACAGCAGATTCGCTAGTTGCAAATAATTTAGTGCTGGCGGTTTATAGACACATTACTAATCCTGAGTGTCGCCAATATTTATTACGCCAAGCATTTGAAGAAGCACTCCACACTCATTCCTACCAGTACATTATTGAAAGCTTAGGTTTAGACGAGGCCGAAGTCTTTAACATGTATCGTGAAATACCATCCGTATCGACCAAGGCAGTGTGGGCATTAAAGTATACCCAAAGTTTATCCGATCCCACTTTCAATACTGGAACACCTGAAGACGATCGTCGACTATTACGTGATTTAGTTGCTTTTTATGTGAGTTTCGAAGGTATTTTCTTTTATGTTGGTTTTGTTCAATTACTATCACTAGGTCGTCGCAATATCATGACCGGAACAGCAGAACAAATTCAATATATTCTACGCGATGAGTCTATGCATATGAATTTTGGCATCGACGTGATTAACCAAATCAAATTAGAAAACCCCAACTTATGGACTGATGACTTTAAAGCAGAAGCGATTCAAATGATTCGTGATGCAGTCGACTTAGAACACCAGTACGCAAAAGACACTATGCCAAATGGTATCCTAGGCCTTAATGCGGAGATGTTCAGAGAGTATTTGCAATATATTGCTAATCGCCGTTGCCAACAAATCGGTCTTGATGAGCAGTACCCAGGTTCCGAAAATCCTTTTCCTTGGATGAGTGAGTTGATGGATTTGAAGAAAGAGAAAAACTTTTTTGAGACACGCGTGATTGAATATCAAACCGGCGGTTCCTTAAGCTGGGATTGAGGATTAAAAATAAGGCTATCAATCACTAACGTCTTCCTCCCTGGCTCAACTTCGGTTGGGCCTTTTTTTATGCTACGCGCGATACACGCTCGCGCTTGCAGCAAGGCGGGGTGAGCTCCGCTTCTCCCCTCCTTGCATCCTCCCCATTGGTTTGAATCTACTGATTTATTCTTTCCTAGTTTGACCATTTATGCTGCCTGCGATGCACGCTCGCGCTTGCAGCAAGGCGGGGTGAGCTCCGCTTTTCCTCTGCCTGATCTATCTCGCTCTCATACACCGACATGTCTTAGCAGGAAAAACAATGTGAGAAAAATTAAATTAAACAAATAAAATGACAAATCGCTTTTGTTGTCTATTCGGAAAATTTTAAAGACCAGACCTAGTCGTGGGTATCATCGCGTTACAGCAGTTTTAAATATAAATCGATAGACTCAAGAGTTAAAAAACATTAACCATAAACGCACTTACTACATTAGACATAAAAAATCTACTTCTGAATCCGTACGTAAACAAGCCCTTGCAAGCACACAATAGCTATGGGCGGTCAAGTCAAACACGAGTTAATGCTGTGGTGGTTTTTATATTCACTGTGATAATGGTGAGCGTATAGATGTTACTTTTTCACTGAATACTTGTGATAGAAAAGTGATGAGTAATGCGGCTTCAAATGGCGGTACTAATGGCATAATGACTCGTGACTTGATGGCAGAAACTTTATGTTATCGTTTTGATGACGTAGTGTGCGAAAGCATTAAGTTTGGACACTCAATCGGCTCAGAGATTTATGCAACACGCACTTATTGATCAGAGAGCAGCAGTATGGCTGAAGCTTTCGTCAAAACCATCGAACGAGACTATGTTTGGTTAAATGATTTATCTTCAGCCTATAAGGTGTTGCCACAATTATCAAAATGCATCGCAAAAAGAATAGAACATATTGTCGCTTAGACCATATATTCTAAGTCATAGCTTCACTACATAAACCGGTCCCTTTAGGGGTCACACAGCAATAAGTGAAGGTATTCAACCCTATGTCAGCACAATAGTTTTTTTGGCGTTCATTGCTGGCTGATTGGTCTACGATCATGGCTCACCACTTATTCATATCCAGCCTCGATGATCATGATGTCGTTGTCGATTCAAAGTTGACTTATTTTTTCGTCATGGCGTCAGCCCTCAACTTGAAAATGCTGAGCATAGAGAGATTTTTCAGAAAATATATAAAGAAAGAAGGTCTCATATTTGCCGGATGCTGCTTACGAGTGATAATTGCTGGATTAGCGATACATCATTGAAACAGTCATCAGCTATACTGGAACTCGATTTGTGCCTTATGCTTATATTAAATTATCACCAAAAGTGAAAAGTGAAAACTGAAATCTGCAAATCCTTGCTGTATACCATGTACGATGCAACGGGTCGACTAGGGAGGTGAAGGTTCGTGGGAGGTATTACCATCTTCTGCGGCGATTGTATCAAAGCCAGAATCAGGCTTCACTCTTTTTGCTGATGGGAAGAAAGTGGTTGGCCCTGCTGCTTGTTGCACTGAAGAAGCAGGGATTATGGGCGTTGATTCAGATGCAGGGGAGTTTAGTTCGGACCACAGAGTTGGTGCACCGCTAAAATTCTTTAGCGTGTATTGCAACGCTCGCTCCGTCAGCGTCTTAATACAATGTCGTGACATAGATTGCAAACAATCACTATAGGCCTCAAGATCTGGCTTATCATCATAGTCCGCTGGGTTATAGCGATTCAATCTACCTTGCGTCGCGTCATGCAGCAGTCCTAATGTATACGCACATTTTTCAACAAGGGGTGACTCAAATGTATGGATGCTGAGTATTTCGGGTAATCTGCCAAGCACTTGAATAAAAAATAGGTGGTGCTCTAGTGTTCGTTTACGCTCAGTAAAACGCGCAGCTGGCATCATGTAAATGATGTCGCGTAATAAAAAGCAAATTGAATGAACTGTGAACCTAACCCATTGCTCGGATAATGCAGGGTAGCGTGTTTGATAATATTGACAGAGCTCCCGTGATAATTGGTCAACAACTCGTCCTATGCGCTTATTAAAATTTCGAGCCACAAATTGATTAAAAGTTATTGCTTTTGTCAACTTAATTCCCTCATTTAGCTAAAAATAACAAATTTGTTTAATTATACCCGGGCTTTGGACCAAAGTCAGTTTGTTTTTCATCGCTTGATTGTGGTACTCCCTCCGTAAAGGGGGGACAGTCTTGCCAACCTTGGGTAGCTGCGAGTATCGTCTTAAACTCATTTTCAAAAGTAGCACTAAGCTTATCTTCTGGAAAAAGTGAGCTTTGGCTGTGGCGGAGAATAGACTTTAAAAAATTAATGTGGTTGTGAAAATGAACGTTAAAAGTTTCAAATACGCTATCTTGAATAGCATCTATGCTGATAACATAAATATCACACATACGCGCCAATTGAATAATTGTGTCTTGCAATAGATCTGTCTGTTGTCCTTCAGGAGCCGCGGTTAAAGTAGTGCTTGCATCTGGTTTCATGATTGATTTGAGTTGACTGAGCACTACTTGTGGCTTTATCTGTTCGAAATCCAGCTGGAAAACTTTTGGTAATTGCTTGCCGTCTACGCTACGTTGAGTCAATATGGTGACAAGTCGTTCAAATTCTGTAAGATCAGTAGCCTGACCTTGGCGGTTGATGGCATCAGCCAATGCTTGAAAAAGACCATTCATCATCTGAGTATGATAATTAAAATCAAATAAATCACACGTAGCTTGCGCTAGCCTTACTTGAATTCCAGTCGCTAAGCCATGAGTGGTTGTCGCATCGGCTGCTCCACCTGGGATGATGGCTCTTGATAAGAAATCCCTGACATTAGCCATATCACTTTGAAGTCGTTGTTGGTCCGGGTTTATGTCAGTCATATCCGCAGTGCGTTTACGCTTATTCGACTGAACCTTATACCCAATAGTAACGCCGAATGCTTTCAAACCAAACCGTAGGGTTGATTGACAATAAGTCTCCAGCACACGCTCATCAATGGGAGCTTGATCACTCGAATTAGACATGCCAACTGCTTTATCAAATGCCCGCAGTATCTGCATTGCGTCGATAACCCGCCTCGACTCCTCGCCCAACTCAGCCTGGGTTTTTTTGTAATAGCTAAAAACAGTTGCATGTTCAGATTTATTCAATTTAGTAATGACATGCTCACAAATCTCATTCATAAACCTTGCAACTCGGGCAGCTTCAAAGTAGTTGAGGCGTAACTTTACTGATTTTTGATCGACATCGCTCATATGATGCTTACGCATTGCTGCTGTTAAATCTTTTCGTGCCATTCGGCTACTCAGTTGATCACCACTCTGCTGATAATTTGCTACAATCTGCGCAATTGATTGCGGGCGGCGAGGACTGCCCGGTGCGTCAGTATTGAACTCAGTTTCCCTCGTTGCATTAGATCCTTGCCCAACAGACGGCTCAGCAGCAGCTGCAAGGTCATCTTTAACTTGAGTTTGTTGCTCGTCTTCGCTGATACCCAAAAAACGCTGCGCCATACTCTCGAGTATGGTCGGTAATTCTGTTTGGATTTGATCATCCATCGTCCGTAGAACAGCTTCAACCATCATCGCGTATGCCGTTACATGATCACCTTGGGTAGCACCTCGACTGGTATCGGCACGAGCAGCACCTGTTGTTGAAAAAGTAATAGTTGCATTGTCAAACGATATATTGGTTTTGATCATGGGCGCGCGCACCACAGCAGCCTTGACACGTGCTGGGTCAGACTGAGCCGAATGTTCACCATCGGAGATATGTCCACTCCCTGCATCATCGGAGATATGTCCACTCCCTGCATCTGAGCTGGCGTCAGCACTGATACTAGGTCCTGGATCAGGATCAGCATCTTGCGACGGATGATAGTCAATAGTAAACGGTGAATGGGCATCCTCTTCCAGATCGGGATCTAAATCTGCTGCCGCTTCTTGCTCAGTAAGTTGAGGAACTGGTGGGGGGGCGGAAGATAAAGCACCGGCAATTGTTGCCGTTGAGGACCCAAGCTGAGCTTGCGCTGCACCTATGAGCTCGCTCAGCGATGCTGGATCCATCTCTGGCAAAGCTGCAATTATTTCGCCTAGCGTTGGCATTTAGTTGCCCTCAATTCTGATATCAGCGACCATGATCATAAAGTTAATCCAGTATACGCTAACTGTAGGTCAAAATTAAGATGTTTTAGATAATATTTGACCACCATAATTTGATGATTTGTAATCAATCAAATCAATGACTTAGCCAAACGGTGTCTTCGCCTCAGAAAAATACAGCTGAGCCTCGTCGCTGCAACTTATCACTACAACATAATTGTGAATTTGGCCTTCTCGATTGGGTTATTTTGCTTGATGTGTTTTACACCAGCGATCATGATACTGGGTCATTTTATGCAAGGTGAGCGTTAGTCTGATTTACTCTGTCATGATTTTGTGTACGGTCAAAATTAGTTTGTCGAAGCATGTGATGATGCAAACAAGCGGAATAGGACTGTTTGTGAGAATGCTCGTCCACTGTCAGTCTCATAATCGTCTAAGACAGCAGACACTCTAATGAAAAAAATTCAGTTGAGTCGCTAGACATGAATCGATCGATAGTCATCCGACTCAGTTCTAAGGCGGGCTCAGAATCAAGCAGTCAAGTTTTATTCCTAATGATCAAGTTGGCAAAAATAGGCTATTTGCCCCGATCGGTAGCAAAGTATACTTCATGATCGGTAGACTCGATTTTTACTAAATCAAAACTGCGTTATTGAGGTGATTTTTTTCGCTTGGTGTAGCTTGAAAACCAAGCTGAGAGAGATAGTCCTGCACTTAATCCAATAGAAATTGGCAGCTTTCTTTACTGACGTTAAGATCACAACCACTGACAAATAAGTTGGTTGCCTAATCATGATCCTAACAACACAAACACAAAACCTAATGCAAATAGCCAGAGATGATGTCAGTGATACCTGTTAAATTCTATTCGAGCAAACGGATATTTTTTATTTCAATTATTATCATATTTCTGATAATGGCTGTTATTTTTATTTAGCCACAAGCCCAAATTATTTTATATGTTATATTGAACTAGACTTATATCCAATACTACGAGAACTGGTTCATTAAATTCATATCGGTAGAGAGTTAGCTTTACTTTCAGATGCGATGGATTTACCTGATTGCACTGACTATGATGAGAAAAAAGACTTAGAGAATGCTATGTTTTCCAAGCAATATAATATCTATTATCGTCTTTACTTTCTATCAGGACATATAGGTTATTACCGAATCTATGGATTCGGCATCAATCATAGCATTCAACCGATTTTTGAATTCTATTTTAGTCAAATTAATTTTTTGAAGCGATTTCTATTTTATTTTTAATGTGAATCGCATCAATGAATGACGCGCTCAAGGTAAAATTATATCGTTTTAACAAACTATCAGGCAAGATTGAATCATCCCGACAAACCAATTAATCGTTTTAGTGATGTTAAGTTTACCCCTAAAAATATTATATATACTGCAAAAGAAAGCAGTAAACTGTTAAAACTCTCTAAGCAAACTATCGAATCATCTATTGCATCCATTAAGCAAACAAGCAATATTAACTCAAAAGCTGAATCAGACAAACTGTTTAAGTCAGTAGCTGTCTTGTCATTATTCGAAACATAGTAAATTATTATCAATTTGAAATAGAAATATGATCCCGCTGCCAACCATGACATCACCACTGACATTATTAATTTTCTACACCGAACAATCTATCCGAACAATATAAAAACCTATTTGCAAGCAGCGGATTTGGTTGATAAAGACTTTGCTTAGCGTCAGCCTTAATGAACGTAGCAAACTAGCAAGCTGCCAGCGATGGCATAAGGTAGCCATTTTTCGTATTCTTCAATCGTCTGACAATATGGGAACTACTCAGCATGTAACGTAAATAATTGTGTAACTCGACGTGGCGCTGTTAACACATTTCAATGACCCTAAAGATAGCACGCAACAGGCGCACCAGCTACACGATCAGCAAACAGCCAATGCTTACGCCCGATAAGAAAGGGTTTAATGCCAGAATCAGCTAAATCGTTACTGGTCTCAACTCTGTAGTCTGCAACAAAGCTTAATCATGTTGGTCACTGGTTCAGGCATAGCTCACGGCTTGATCCAGTAAACTTTTGGGCGGAATATTCAGTTGTTGTTTCACGAGGTGGTCATACAGGTCATCGATGATCGGTTTTTATTGTATTTATGGCGCACAACCCAATATCAAACTGTAAAGCTAACTGCCGAAATACTCGCTTAAATTAAAAACCCTAGTCAATATTAGAACTGGTGTTTGATCGATGATTAGCCCTTTTATCTAGAACTAAAGTCGCGAGGTTCGCTACCCAGTGAAAGCAGGTTTGTGATATGCTTGATTTACTATATTTTATATCAGGAGAAAAATTATGAATAACCGAAATGCGCAAGCGTTTACCCTCATTGAGTTAATGGTTGTGGTTGCCATTCTTGGTATTTTAGCTGCTATTACTGTGCCCTCTTACCTTGACCATGTTGTGAAAACCCGGCGTAATAATGCCAGCATCGCCTTAACTGATCTGGCAGCACGAATGGAACGAGCCTACGCCAATAACAATACTTATGCCGGTAACACGGTTACTGGCTTAGGTGCACCGACCACTGTTGCAGATGATCTCTATACTTTATCAATCGAGAGTGCTGATACAACTTCGTTTGAAATTCGAGCAACTCCAACCGGTGCGCAAGCCAGCAGTGATGCGGCCTGTGCTGCGCTGACACTTGACCATACTGGTAGCCAAGGGATTACAGGCACAGGTACAGCGGGCGAATGCTGGAAATAAGTAATCAGATGACTAGAGTATCTTTCGCTTGTGCTCTGCTAGTATTCACTGTCAACGGTGCCAATGCAGATATAGTTTATCGAGCTAAAGATCAAGCAGGTACAATGATTTTTTCTGACCAGCCGATAACAGGTACAACAGAAATAGAAAAACTTGATATCACCCCCGAAGACCCAGCAGTAGCCCAACAAAAATTTCAGCAACTCAACAGGCAACAGCGCTTACTGCAATCCTCACAACACAAACACGGTAATTTATTAAGCAGACACCAATCTGATCGATAAAATACTGTGACAAAAATCAGTAACTTGGAACATGCTAGGTATTTTGAACACAACTAGCTACTTCACATAGAGCAATCTAATATCGACTAAAGTCAGAGCAGCTATACTTTATATCAATGCAAAAACAAGCTAGATATATAAAGGTGCACCATTAACGCTGTAAATGAAATGATATTATTCAGCATTCTCGTTATATTGCTCATCGTATTGTTGTTGCGCATTAATTTACAGCGCAACAAGAATCAGAAGCCAAAACACCCTATCAAGCAGACTCGAAACAAATCGAGACAATCAGCACTAATGACTTGGGGATTTGACGATACCGAAGCCAAGCACAACGATCAGCTGCAGGAGCGTGAAGTACCAGAAGTACTAAAACATTTTCGCTTACTATCAGAAGACATCCTGACTGAAAAACAAAAGAAACAAATTGTGAGTATCACACGAAAAATTCCACGCCCGCGTAGTATATTTACCGCCCTATCACAGGGGATTAGCGAACCGAAAGAACTGGCTCAACTCGTCAATAGCGATCCTGAAATTGGTGCGAAAATTTTACGTGTGGTAAATTCATCATACTTTAGCTTATCATCTGAAATCACCAGCATTCAACACGCAGTGGTCTACCTTGGGATGTCGCTAGTAAAAGATATTGCGATGCAGATTGCAATGCATAACATGCTTGATTTCAGCGATCCTGAACTTGAAAAGATTTATCACCAACTATGGATTGCCGGAGTCATGTCAAGCTCAATTAGCACACGGCTAGCAACTGCACTACGCTTTCCGGATCCTTCGTCACTGTCGACGCAAGCACTATTAAGTTCACTCGGCACCCTCGCCATTATTTCGAATAAACCGGAGCTCGCTAAAGTCTACTCTAGCGAAACAACATTGTTTGAACGCACCAAAATCGAGCAAGATGTGCTTGGTGTCAACTCGGCGCTGGTTGGCACCTTACTTGCGCGGGAATGGGAGCTACCAGGGTCAATCATCAATGGGATCAAGCACAGCTTACTACCAATGACGTTACCAGCCAAAGAGTGTCCGATCGACAAAACCGCCCTAGCCGATACTGTTCTATGCTATAGCTGTTGCCGGATTGGCGATCTAGCTGCCTACCGTAACTTAATTGATGTTGCAGATAGCCAGCTATTAATACGAGAAGATATCGAATTATTTTACCTGCCACAATATATTAAAAAGACTCAACTCGATACCATGATCAATTATCTTGAAAACCCGATCATACGCAGTAAGCTTAATACCATGATTCGGCAAATCGCCTCTAAATTTTAAAGATTGGTAACAGCGAGTAATATTATTCTTGTAATAAACTTAATGCTGTTCCAGCTCAGCAGCTAATAATTTGATGTCAGCAATTGTCAAATCAGTTACATCAACAATTTCCACCAGCGTGAAGCCTTTTGCTAACATGCACTTAGCAACCAAGCAATGGCACATCAAATCACCCCTTGCCTTACCTTTGGTCTCACGCCTGACCTTGCCTCAGCCTCTTGTTAAGCTTGCTCTAATAAGTTCATTTATTGTTTACTCCACTTTCAGATAAATACTGGCTCAATTGTCTATTGAGTGAATCCATATGATCAAGTTGCCTGGTTTGTATCCAGTACTTGATGATGGTCTGCATGACTGACTTATCACAACTGGTTTCGATAACTCGAAAAACAATCTTTGAAACGCTTAACCTGTTCAAAGTAACGAAGGACTGCTGGATGCATGGTACCTACACCTGCACCAAATCGTGAATAAGTCTATATAAGACTATCAGAAACACGATTAATCGCAATTAGTTGATAAGGGTTGCAAGGCCTATACTTCACCTGATCTGAGACAGCAAAGCCGTGAAAAAAAATCGGTATTATAAGTATAACCTTGCTCACCAGTATAAAAAATAGTAGGAACGATAATCTGCGCAAAGGCTTGTTTAAATTTCAAATACCACTCTTTGAGGGCAAAGATATATTTCACGATACGATTTGGTATATCTTTGGTTATGGTACTTTGTGTTTCAAACAACGTATAGATATAAGTTGCTTAGTTGGCGACAGATACAGCAAATAAAAAATCGCAAATACATTCTTGTAAATCAGGATCTAAAAATGTAGCCGGTTGCAACTCGATCTAGCTCAAATCTATCTGCTGTTTGATGTCTTCAGGCAAACATGCAGCAAGAAAATCACGTGCAACCTCTTAATTAGCCAGCTATGAGTTTAAGAAACCATCATGCGAGTTATTAATCGTTCTTTTTATTTGGCTGCTTCCCGATGATTTAATTAATACATGAATTTTAATCATCACTAAAGAGTACAAACAATCCTAATTTGATTTATGAAAACCTAGGTAACAGGTGACTAAAAATAATAGATTAAATCAATCACGTCATATCAAGGACGATAAACTAGACTAATGCATCAAATCTATCGAATAACTCACGCCGCCAGCGTTTTGCACCAGGCTGACCAGTATAGATCGCAAATAATGGTTTTAATAAAAGACTCTTACTTTCACCTTGATGCCATTGGACACGCGCATAATTAAAATAGTCAGCGATCACTGCTTCGCGGCTTGGGATTTTCTTTTCATCAAAATAATGTTGATCAAATTCAGCGACTAGATAAGGGTGACGGATAGCTTCCCGGCCCAACATCACACCATCGACGTGCTGTAAGTGTTTGTCAATATCAGCGATAGATTGAACACCACCATTGATAATAATCTTTAACTGAGGGAAATCTTGCTTTAATCGATAAACAGTTGAGTAAGTTAGTGGTGGCACCGTTCGATTCTGCTTTGGACTCAAGCCATTTAACCAGGCTTTTCGGGCATGAATGATAAAGGTATCAATACTTACTTCGGCTATACGCGCAACAAAATTTTGTAGAAAGTCATAGCTATCTTGCTCATCGACTCCAATCCGTGTTTTGATTGTCACTGGGATCTGACAAGCTACACGCATCGCTGCTAAGCAATCAACAACTAAGTCTGGTTGTGTCATCAAGCAAGCACCAAAATTACCTTGTTTAACCCGATCACTAGGGCAACCAGCATTTAAATTAATCGCTGAAAAGCCATACTCTTCCGCCAGCGCTGCGGTATGGGCTAATAAGATTGGATCACTACCCCCAACTTGCAACACCAGTGGTTTTTCTGCCGCACTATAAGCCAACAATCGCTCGGGATTACCATTTGTTAACGCTAGTGCTGTTACCATTTCGGTATAGAGTTCAGTATGCTTCGATAACAAACGAAATAAATATCGACAGTGTCGATTGGTGTAACCCATCATCGGTGCGATTGCAATCATATTAAAGCTTTCATCATAGCACTTGCATTAAAATCAAAATATTCAACAGTAATACTGTTTGCGATAGTCGCAACTGCAGCCAGCATGGTTGGTGAAGCAAAAAAGGTTTGCTGGCAAAGATCAGATGGCATAGACACAGAAGAAAAAATACTTTGGCCAAGCATTTTTACCACAGCTTCTTGTTGCACCCAATATTGATAAAACAGATCGATTCGAGCTTGCCCCAGTGCTGCTTGTAAACGCTGTTGTTGCTGTTGATTGAAGACTTTATTAGCTATTGCCAACAGCCGTTGCCGCGGCTGTACTAATTCAACATCAACACCAATAACAGATTGCCAACGAAATGCAAATAGTGTCAACGACTGGCTGTGCGCTAGATTAAAGCCAAGCTCGCTGCTTGGTAAACTCGGTTTGCCGTTAGCACCATAGTCATAAATGATCTGTGCAAACGGGAACTGAGTATAACCGGCAATCAACAGTCGCAATACTGCACGGTTGGCTAGAAAACGCTGGCGCTGCTCAGCTGAGTGAAACCGAGCACTTCGTTTCAGCTCCTCAGCGCTCAACAACTCCAATTTGGGTTTAGCCAACAGCTCGTTACTAAAACGCCAGATGTGCACATTACCTGTAGTCAAACCTGGTATATCAAGACAATGCTGCCAATCGATATCAGGTGATTTTGACATAACTTTCAGTTACCATATTGCTTTTAGATTAGACACTTATCCGTTGGAGGACACTATGTTTAGACCACTGTTATTAGGCGCTATCACACTGAGCCTTGCCCTAGCAGGCTGCAACTCTTCTTCTGTCACCGGCAGTGGCAAAATCACCACAGATTCACGTCAGCTGTCATTATTCAAAGGTATTACCATTTCTGGTAATTACGAAGTCAACATTGTTGCACAAAAATCGCCCGCGGTCGAGATCAAGACCGATGACAACATCGTGTCAAAGATTATCACTGAGATAAAAGATAATATCTTGCACATTCACCCTATTGAAGGTAAACACCTGGCCCCAAGCAAGACCGTGCAACTTAATATCGCCATTCCAGACTTAAATAGCATCAATATTAACGGCGATAACCGCATTGAAGCCACCAATTTGAGTAGCCAGCAATTATCGGTCAGCGCAAGCGGTTCATCCCAGATTAATCTATCCGGCAAAACCAATGAAATTATTATCAAAGCTTCAGGCTCAACAGAGTTAGATGCACAAAACCTCTCTGCTGACACTGCTCGGGTAAGCTCAAACGGCGCGGCTAAAATTAAGGTCCATGCCAATAAATCACTTGATGTTGCAATTTCAGGCTCCGGACGTGTGAACTATTCCGGCCACCCTGCCCGCATTACCCAAACAGTTCATGGCTCTGGTGAAGTGCTATCAATTGAGTAGACATACTGATTTGCTCACGACATTATGGATCAGGATTGCAAGAACTTGAATAGCTTACTCAGTGAGAGCATTTGCACCAGGCTGACCGATTTTGCCTTGTTGAAGTTGAAGACTGAGAGTAAAACTCAAAGTACCGTCACCACCCCGACTGTTGGCACCGTGTGCCGGATGGAACCGGAGTGTTTTAAGCTTCAACTGCATAAAAAATGGGGAAAGCGACCGACATTTGGGCGCAAGGCGTTATGTTTTAGGAAATCACGACCCGCCGTACCTCCTACAGTGTGGCTGATAATGAATAAGTCAAAACCTGGATGGGATATGATCAAGCCGATCCGAGCCAAGTTGAGCCAAGGATGCGGTGCCGATGGCAATGATACCTGAACCGATTCAGCAGGCGCTCACGGACAGTTGATGCCAAGACCCAGCGCAAGCACCATCGTCGCGCGACTTGAGTGGTTGAGCCGACCCACTCCCTTGGCAGCAAATAGCAGCGGCATACCGACAGCACCACCGTCAAGCGGCATGTTTTATTCATGATGCATCGTTACTCAGGAGTACGCACCTGATCGATACCTTATTGATTAGACGATGCTGTAAAACGTATGAGCAACGGGTGATTGCTTAACATAGAACACCAGCCTGAGCATCCCATAACACTCTGCCCAGCTAGCACGGCTTATCATACAAGCGTCAATCTAGACTAGGGTTCTCTCTCTATCAGTGCTATTATCGCAACCATACCTTACTCGAAGTGGAGACAGATCAAATGCTAGTACCGATTGGGGTCAGCAATTTTAGGGAGTTGATTGAACATCGCTCGAAAAAAAATCAGCGTTACCTGTTTGTTGATAAGTCTCTCTTGATAGACGAGATCATGGACGATGGCGCCAAAATCATCGTCCTCA
>CAWUKA010000052.1:0-13523 GCA_963922965.1 uncultured Gammaproteobacteria bacterium
TAGTATTGGTAGTAATGGCAATAGCCCACATCGAAAAACAAACTGTCGTGGCACGATTCGCGGGTGATTCTGGTGACGGCATCCAAGTGACTGGCTCCCAATTCACAAGTACGTCAGCAATGCTTGGTAACGATGTTCATACTTTGCCTGATTTTCCGGCAGAGATCAGAGCGCCACTTGGCACCTTGCCTGGTGTTTCTGGCTTTCAGTTGAGCTTCTCCAGTGCCAATATACATACACCGGGTGATGAGCTCGATATCCTGGTTGCATTTAATCCCGCTGCTTTAAAAAGCAATATTGCTGACTTGACACCAGGTGGTATTGTAATCCTGAACGAAAATGCATTTACTGCAAAAGATCTAGCAAAAGCCGATTATCAGCAGAGCCCACTCGAAGATGGCTCACTCAATGCATTTCAGTGTTTTCCATTGCCTTTAACTGAATTAACGCAACAGGCAACCGCTGAAATCAATTTACCGCGCTCGAAAGCTTTAAAGTGTAAGAATATGTTTGCGCTAGGTGTGGTATATTGGCTATTTGATCGTACCACTGCATACACTGAACAATGGTTGGCTGAAAAATATGCCGCCACGCCGGCTGTTGCAAAAGCAAATCAGCTTGCGTTAGCAGCAGGTTATAATTTCGCTTTAACAGCCGAACTTTTTGCTGAACGTTATCAAGTGCAAAAAGCACAGTTGGCAACAGGCCACTATCGTCAAATTACTGGGAACGAAGCGTTTGCATTGGCTTGTGCTTATGTAGCGACGAGTGCAAATACCACATTACTATTTTCCAGCTATCCGATTACCCCAGCTTCTACAGTGTTGCACGAAGTTGTAAAATATAATTCATTTCAAGTGCAAACGTTTCAAGCTGAAGATGAGATTGCAGCAATGTCTGCGACAGTTGGGGCTGCTTATGGTGGCTCACTAGCAATAACTTGTACCAGTGGTCCTGGTTTAGATTTGAAAGCTGAAGCTATTGGGCTTGCTGTAATGGCCGAATTGCCAATGGTGATCCTTGATATACAGCGAGCAGGGCCTTCAACAGGTATGCCAACCAAACCAGAGCAATCAGATCTATTGACAGCTATTTATGGTCGACACGGTGAGTGCCCCGTGCCAGTACTAGCACCTGCAACGCCAGGTGAATGTTTTCACATGCTAATCAAGGCATTCGAAATCGCAATCAAACAAATGACGCCTGTCATTGTACTCAGTGATGCTTATCTTGCACTTGGTGCCGAACCTTGGTTGATTCCAGATGTTGAGATGCTACCAAAACTAATACCTCAATACGCTTCAGAGCCGATGACTCGCGATGACAATCAAATTCGTAGCTGGGTAAAACCTGGCACAGTTGATTTGCAATATCGTACAGGTGGCTTAGAAAAAGATCTAAAGACTAATGAAATTAGTTATGATCCTGATAATCATGCAGCGATGATCGCACTGAGAGCTAATAAGGTGCAACAGGTTGAAATACTATTTAATGATTTTGATATTATTGGTGAGCGCCAAGGTGATATTTTACTAGTTGGTTGGGGTGGCACTTATGGTACTTTGCTGAGCGCTATTGAAGATTTGCGAGCCTTGGGGCATGCTGTATCGTTATTGCAAATTCGCTGCCTGTATCCACTCCCAACTTCACTCGAAGCAGTTTTCAACCGGTTCGCCAAAATCATTGTTGCTGAATTGAATAGCGGACAACTTGCAAGCTTATTACGTAGCAAATTTGTCATTGCAACCATTGAGCTGAATAAAGTGACAGGCAAACCATTTTTAGTTGGTGAAGTGAAACAAAAATTACTTGCAGAGCTATGACATGACAACTGACGAGATAGAATTAAGCAAGCAAGATTATGCCTCTGATCAGGAAGTTAGATGGTGTCCTGGTTGTGGCGATTATGCAATTTTAGCTGCAATGCAAAAAGTCTTTGCCGAATTACAGATTAAACGTGAAAATACCGTTTTCGTTTCAGGTATTGGTTGCGCCGGACGCTTTCCGTATTACATGAATACTTATGGTTTTCATACTATTCACGGTCGAGCCCCTGCTGTCGCAACCGGTTTGAAATTAACAAGGCCTGAGCTCTCTGTTTGGGTGATTACCGGCGATGGTGATGCATTAAGTATAGGAGCTAATCACCTGATGCACACTTTGCGCCGAAATTTAGATATTAATATCCTGCTCTTCAATAATCGCATCTATGGTTTGACTAAAGGACAGTATTCACCAACGTCAGAGCTAGGCAAAAAAACCTATTCAACGCCAACTGGATCAATTGATCAGCCAATTGATCCTGTGCAATTTGCATTAGGCTGCCAAGCCAGTTTCGTTGCGCGAGCAATCGATGTTGACGCAGCCGGTTTACAATCCGTGCTAAAAGCAGCCTACGCACATAAGGGAACATCTTTTATAGAAATTTTTCAAAACTGTAACATCTACAATGATGGTGCTTTTGAAAAATTCGCAGCAAAAGCAGTGCGCCCAGATAATACAGTATCAGTTGTCGATCAAAAGCCACTTGTCTTTGGTACCAACCAAGATAGGGCATTAGTCATGCGTGATTTGACTATCAGCATTGATTCTGCGGCAAGTGATGCAGTATGGTGTTACGATGCGACATCGAAAACACATGCCCATTTGTTATCACAATTAAATTATCCCAATTTTCCTCAACCAATAGGTGTTCTTTATCAAGAGACTAGACCTACTTACGAACAGTTATCAAAGGTAAATGGAACAGCAAGCATGGCGACCTATGCAGCGTTACTCAAACAGGGCCAAGTTTGGGAAATATAAGCATGACCACTTTCAAATGCTATTTGTTTTTTTTCATCATACTGATTACTCCTTATGTTAGTTTAGCCATTCCGCAGGCTAACATCGTTCGCCAGCTAGCTCAGCCGACAACAAAAAGCACATCAAAGACCTCACCAACTCAGGATAGTTCTTTTTTCTGTCATGGCGGTTATGTGAAGCTTGATGACAGTATGCAGGTGGTTGCGAATAAATGTGGTCGGCCCACTACAATGACAAAAGAGCAAGGCAAAGCCAGTGATTATCTGAACCAAACAACACCGTCGAGTCGTCAAGATTGGATTTATGATGGTACAACAGAAAATCAATCAGTGCAGTTAACAACAGCATTTGGCGGTAATCGCATTGTATTTACTACCCAGCAGAATAGGATTGTAAAAATTACTATCGATGATCGCAGTGTCGTCTCTACCACAGCTTGTACTGCTTCAAATGCGTACAATAAACGCATCTTGCTCGGTAATAACACTTCACGCTTGCAAATGATCTGTGGCCAACCAACAGCAATCAAGTCTGCGCAAGCAACCAACGATACACCAGTCGAACGTGACGTCTGGCTCTACGGTAATAATGCCTATCAAAAAGGCACTCAATTGATCTTTCAAGGTGGCAAATTAATCAAGATCGATTAGCCCTGCTACGCAGCCTGCTGCCCTTACTAAAAGATTTCATGTATACAAAACATGAATCGCTCCATCAGTATATTTTTACTAGTTTTGTCGGCACTTTTTCGTATATGATGAAATTTCAAATTTGGCAATCATATTTTATTAGTTTTTGACGGTGATAAGGAGATTAAAATGAATACAAAAAAATTTGAAAATAAATTATCAACAGGTAGTTTATTGATTAGCGCCAGTATCGCACTGAGCGCGAGTAGTATAGCAACCGCAAGCGTCAACCCATTCCAATTGCAGCATGCTGCGGGCCAGTCAAGTCAAGTCCGCCTGGCTGAAACAATGAAGTCAGAAGATAAAAGCTGTCATTGCGATGACAAAGACATCACACATTGTGATTGCTCTGGTAGTAAATCAGGCGAGGGCAAATGTGGTGAAGGTAAATGCGGCGGCTAATTCACTGATCCTTTTGATTTTATGAGATGGTCAGCTACCCACGGCGTTGGCCTTGGTCTGCGTCGTGAGTTACTCAGACCATTGTTACAGCATCCGATTCCACAGCTTGATTTCTTTGAAGTTGCTCCCGAGAACTGGATGCAGATAGGTGGCAAACAGTTCCAACAGTTTTGCAATCTCGCCCAAGATTACCCACTGATTTGCCATGGGCTATCACTTTCTTTAGGTAGTCTTGACCCACTAGATGCTCAGTTTATAGCAGCGCTAAAAAAATTTTTTAATGAATTTAGTGTTTGTTATTATAGCGAACACCTGAGCTATTCCAGCTTTGCTGGCCATCTCTACGATTTACTCCCGCTACCTTTTACTGAAGAAGCGGTAATACATGTAGCAAAGCGTATCTGCCAAGTCCAAGAGTTACTAGAGCAGACCATCGCCATCGAGAATATTTCATATTACAACGTTCCATTTCAACAAATGTCTGAACAAGCATTTATGTTAGCAGTGGTCGCTGAAGCCAAATGTGATATTTTGCTCGATATTAATAATATCTACGTTAACAGCCAGAACCATCAATACGATCCATATCAGTACCTAGATAACTTTACCGATCAGTCAGTTTGTTACTATCATGTTGCCGGTCACTACGTAGAACCTGATGGTTTTATTATTGATAGTCATGGCCAAGCAGTAATTGAACCAGTATGGCAATTGCTAGACTATGCTTATAAAACAATTGGTGTCCGCGCGACGTTATTAGAGCGTGATAACCATATCCCAAGCTTGCATGAAATTAAAAGTGAATTATCACGTATTCAGCAAGTGCAACAAAGTAATATTGTATTAGAGCAACCATGTTTGACTTAGCAACAACACAACGACTAGTATCTGCTTACATTCGTGGTCAGACAGAAGGAGATTGCGAATCGCTTGACTCATTGCAACGCATGTCTGTCTATCGTGACTTGGTATATGATAGTTTTGAAGCTCTATTAAAACGCTGCTTTCCGGTATTACAATTATTGCTTGCAGAGCAGTGGTATAATTTAGTGAAGAAATTCATTTGTAATCACTCACCAGTCACACCATATTTTAATCGCTTACCAGCAGAATTTTTAAACTTTATCGATCAACAAGACGATTTGCCTGCTTACAGTTACGAGTTGGCGCATTATGAATGGGTTGAGCTAGATTTGGAAATCGCTGTTAACGAAAGAATTCAACCACTCATAACATCAGCCATACAGCTAAACGATGTTGTTAAGCTTTCAGAGCTCACGCGCTTGCTGCAGTATCACTATCCAGTTCATGAAGTAAGTGGGGAAACTGAATCAATTAACCGATTAAAACAGCCACTATACTTATTTAGGTTTAGAGATGCTAACTATAAAATTATTACTACAATACTAAATCCTGTCACTGCACGGTTACTCTATGATATAAAGGATAACTCAACCGATACCATTAAAAATCAACTCGATGCCATCATGCTCGAAATAGATTATCAACATGACGCTGCTATTCTGTATCGGGCTGCTATTACTATGCTCAATGATTTCGCTAGCAGCGGGGTTATTTACCGTTTATAGAGGAGAGTGCCATGAAACCATGTCGTTATTCAAAACGTATAATTGATAAAGCTCAATTTTTTGATTTTTTAGCACCGGTTACATTTCGAATTTATTTGGCACCGATCTTTTGGGTCGCTGGCATGGAAAAATTTCAACACATGGAGAGTACCATCAAATGGTTTGCTAACTCAGATTGGGGGTTAGGTTTACCATTCCCCGCATTGTTGGCTTATCTTGCGGTTGGCTCAGAATTGATTGGGGCAGTTTGTTTGCTATTTGGCTTTGCAGTTCGTTTTGCAGCCATCCCACTGATGATTACCATGCTAGTTGCCGCCTTTAGTGTACATTTAGATAATGGCTGGCTAGCAATCGCACATCAACACTCAGAGGCTGCTACACGATTGAAAGGTTTTTTGGCTTGGTTAAAACAGCATTATCCAGAACGCCATGGTTTTATTACCGAGCTCGGCAAGCCGGTGATGTTGAATAATGGGATAGAATTTGCAATTACCTACTTTATTATGCTGCTATCGCTATTTTTTACCGGTGCTGGCAAATACTTCAGCCTGGATTATTGGTTTGCCAAGTGTTTCAGAAAACATTGCAAGAACTGATCCATATTGTTCGCCTGCTTAGTTAACAAATAGGTCTGTAGGCTGCCATGTATTCTTGTCAATTTTTGCTAATATTAAGTATGAAAAGTCATACCAAAAAGCGAGGATTGTTTGGTGTCTATTACCGATGAGATTAACAGTGCTATTAGTGCGCATGGCCAGTGGAAGCAGAAGCTTCGTAAAATTATTGACCCTGGTGAGAGCGAGTATACCATTACTCATGTTGAGTCTGATAAAAATTGCTCATTTGGTAAGTGGCTATATGAACGAATTTCACCCGAGCACAAAAATTCACCACAATACGCAAGAGCGGTTGAGCTCCACGCGCAATTTCATAAAGAAGCAGCCAAAGTGATGTCGTTGGGGATGCGTGGTGAAAAAGAAGCCGCTAATAAAGCCATGGGATTGACTGCAGCATTTTCTCAAACCTCAGCTGCTTTGACCAAAGAATTAAATAACTGGAAAGGTAGCCTTTAGATCCCTTTCGTAAGTACTCACTATCAGGTGACCATATTATGTCTTGGACAACCAGGCTATAGTAATGAAAAAGATTCGTGAATTTTTTCGCTCTGAATTATCTACGGGTATCTTACTGGTACTTGCAACCACCACTGCCTTAGTGATGAAAAATTCATTTTTAGATACTATTTACGATTATTTTCTTACGGTACCAGCTGCTGTTCAAATTGGTAGTTTTTCAATCCATAAGCCAATTTTGCTATGGATAAATGATGGTTTAATGTCAATTTTCTTTCTATTTATTGGTCTTGAAATTAAATATGAAGTATTAGAAGGCCATCTATCATGTAGACAACAAATCATATTACCAGCTATTGCTGCTTTGGGTGGGCTGATTACTCCAGCTATGATCTATAGCTATATCAATTGGCATGATGCGATTTCTATGCGAGGTTGGGCCATTCCAGCTGCAACAGATATTGCATTTTCATTAGGTGTGCTATCACTATTAGGAAAACGAGTACCGCAAAATCTTAAAACCTGCCTTGTTGCAATTGCTATTATTGACGATTTGGCTGCAATCATCATTATCGCCGCTTTTTATACTGAAAATTTATCCTTGTTATCGATTGTATTTTCACTTATTGGTGTTTCAATCCTCTATTTGTTGAATAAAAACAAAGTGACGTCGATTGCACCTTATATCGTGATTGGAATTTTTCTTTGGGCTTGTGTCTTAAAATCAGGCGTCCACGCGACACTAGCAGGTGTAATTCTAGCATTATTCATCCCAATGCGTGGCAAGCGAAAAAACTCTAAGGTAACGCCAGCAAAGTTACTTGAACAGGCGTTACAGCCCTGGGTAACCTATTTTATTTTGCCTATTTTTGCTTTTGCTAATGCGGGTGTCTCGTTAACACAATTATCACTTCAAGATGTCGTACAACCAATTACACTTGGTATCATCCTAGGTTTATTCTTAGGCAAACAAATTGGAGTAATGCTTTTTACTTTTATTTCAGTTAAATTAAAAATTTGCCGCTTACCTAAAAGTGTTAGTTGGCAGCAGTATTATGGAATTGCTCTCTTGACCGGGATTGGTTTTACTATGAGCTTGTTTATTGGAACGCTAGCATTTGAAGATGTTGTTCATCAAGATTTTGTTCGTCTTGGGGTAATCATCGGTTCAATTCTTTCGGGCTTTTTTGGCTACTTACTGCTGGTGACATCGACTCAAGTTAAGGCCACGAAAAGAAAAATCCCTGAACCAAGCTCTAGCAAGCCTCTATTGTAATTCTAGAATTGCATCAACCTTAGCTGCGCATATAAAATCGTTTTGTGATAGACCATTAATAGCATGTGTGGTGTATTTTACTAGGCAATGGTTGTAACCAACTTCGAGATCAGGGTGATGATTTTCTTGATGTGCCATCCAAGCAATTGCATTGACAAAAGCCATGGTTTGATAGTAATCATTAAAGCGAAAATCTCTATATAGCTCTTTACTATCCGCATTAACAGCCCAGCTATTAATTTGGCCGAGTAATTTCTGTGTTTGCTGTTCTGATAACGGTGAAACACCACCTTCGCAGGCCAAACAACGTTTTTTAATTAAGCTGTCGTTCATCATATAATCCTCGTTTTAATTAATAAATATCGGCATTGCCTATAGGAAAGGTTTTCGGTAGATCGCCGAGTTGATTTGATTGTTCTATTAAATCGAAAATATTTTCATCGAGTGATTGGAAGAGTTGCTCCAAGCTATCAATCACATAATAAACTGTCTGCAGAATATCTATTCGATATGGTGTTCGAAAAATTGTTAGTGGGCAAAATTTTCTTCGCTCTGGTATATCACTATCTATACAATAAACAGTTTCTTGTTTCGAAGATAAGATACCACCACCATATGTCCTAAGGCCAGTATCAGTACTGATTAGACCAAATTCAATGGTAAACCAGTATAGGCGAGCAAGCTTGGCGAGCTGCTTGTCACTCGCTTGCAAGGCTAATTTACCGTATTTTTCCATAAAATCGGCATAAGGTTGCGAGGTAATCAATGGGCAATGGCCAAAAAATTCGTGAAAAATATCTGGCTCTTGTAAGTAGTCAAGTTCTTCTCTACGTCGAATAAAAGTTGCCACAGGAAATTTTTTTTCTGACAGCAATTGATAGAATTTTTGATTTGAGATCAGTGCAGGCACTGCCTGAATTGACCAACCTGTATGTTGTTTTAAAATAATATCAATATCAGGTAATTGGGGTATTTGTTCAGGATTAAGTTTTAATTTGGTTAAGCCGTCGATATAATCCTGATAAGCACGATTTTCAATAATCTTAATTTGTCTAGTATATAATTCAGACCAAACGCTATGCTCTTCGTCTATATAATTGATGTAGCCATTGGCATCCGGTGTCTTGGATATATAATTCGATTCAAAAGGTGACATTTAAATTTTTCCTGTCTGCAGTAGACTATCAAATTAGTTTTATTAGACAATCAGTAAGGCGCTGTAGTTGTGCATTAGTGCCTATTGAAATTCGCAAGTGATTAGACATTCGGTACGGATGTAGTGAGCGTACAATGATACCTTGCTTCAGTAACTGTTGGCAGATTAACCCAGCTTTACCTTGAAAATCAATTGTTAAAAAGTTGGCTGCGGAAGGTATGTAGCTAAGACCAACAGAGCCACAGAAATCTTTAAGTATAGCCATACCTTGTTGATTCTGTTGTTTACTTGCAAGTACATGTTGGTTATCACTCAAAGCTTCAGTTGCGGCAAGAAGGGCAGGTGTAGAAACGTTAAAAGGTAGCCGAATTCGATTGAGGTAGTCAGCTATTTCTGGATCAGAAATGCTATAGCCTACTCGCAATCCAGCTAGACCATATATTTTTGAAAAAGTACGTAGCACGACAAGGTTTCGATATTGCTTAAGTAAAGCAAGGCTATTGTGATACAAAGGATCATCTTCAATATATTCCAAGTAAGCTTCATCAAGCAGCACAATGATCCTACTTGGCACTTGTTGCATGAATTGAGCTATAGCATCATGTGTGAGCCAAGTGCCGGTCGGGTTATTTGGGTTTGCAATCATGATCATGCGTGTCATATCATCAATAGCACTGACCATACCTTGCAAGTTACAACACCAATTTATGCTAGCAACCGCGGTGACTTTAGCTTCAACACCAAGTGCAGCGATTTTATAAGGTAAAAAACCATATTGGCAAACAATAGCGTGGCTCTGAGCAGGCAGGTACGCTTGAGCGAGCAAATTGATGAGGTTATCAGAACCATTCCCTAACGTGAGTTGCTCTTGGTTTAATCGATACTTATTGGCAATAGCTTGTTTTAAAATGTACCCACTACTATCAGGGTAATAATTAAAAGCTTGGTATTCATTTAGAACACGTACTACTTTACTGCTAGCACCTAACGGATTTTCATTACTGGCAAGCTTTATGATCTCGCTATCGATATTAAACTCGCGCCGAACGGCTTCAATTGGTTTACCCGACTTATAGGGTTGTAAGCTGCGAATGCTGTCATGAACTTGTGGTACTGATGGGTTAGACATGATTAATGATAAGCTGTAATTGTTTCTTTTAGACAAAGGCTAGTTGATTGCTGTGACTGATGTCAAGCTAATTCCATCATTGTCAATGTGGCAATATAATTTGATTAATAGTTGAGCTATAGTCTTGTTATCTGAATATATATTGCTTCATGCCACTAGGATTGTTTGTTTGATTAAAATACCGCTAAATGGCCACAACCTTAGCCTAATCAGCAATGTGTGATGCTAGCAAATACCTATAAAGAGATAACTTGTAGTGAGCGAGGCTTTTCACTAATTGAAGTGATGATTTCTTTGTTACTAGTTAGTATTGGCTTCACCGGCTTGATGAGTTTACACATAAAAGCACTCCAGCTTGAAAAATCAGTACAACAACGGGTAGTTATGCTCGATGTCCTTGAGCAATTAGCTATTGGTCAGATAAATGTTACCGAGTTTGAAGCAAAGGCAAAGCAGCACTTGCCTATGAGTCAAGTTAAGATAGAACATTCTATCTCGTATAATAAAGTAATGTTAAATTGGCAGTATGCTAAGCAAGTTCAATGTATCCGTTACCTGTATTTTCGAGCAGGATTGGTATGAATATGTATGGTTTTAGTATTCTTGAATTTATGCTTGCTCAAACACTTGGTATCTTTATTGTGTTAGGGTTGCTAACTAGCTTTCAGTCTCAGCTACTATTGCAGTCCACCCTTACTGAGCAATCCTATTTGTATAACGAAGCTATTGTTATAGAAAGCATATTACGACATGCAACTCAGTTAGCTGGACGCAAGCCAATTAATTTAGCATGTGATAAGGTTAATTATGTAGGCTTTAAACAATTGTCTGAGCATGAATTTATCGTTTCATACACTGCTGATAATACTTTACCGCTCATTGACCTGTTTGAAAATTATTTATTGGTTGATAAGTATGCTGAAATTAATGCAACTCATTTTATTATTCATAAACAGGCTAAATGTAGTTTAGTAAAGTTAATAGAAAAATCAGTCACGCCCACTTACACTAAAGTAGTTTTGAATAAGACTATAATAAATAAATTTGATAAAACAGCAATCGTGAATCCTATTTTGAGCGATAGCTTTTACTTACGCACTGTATACAGGGACGGTAACAGGCGCTTAGCTTTATTTGGCCCTGAAGGTGAAATTTCAGATCATTTATGCTTTTTTAATATTGGTAAAAAACACAATGCTATTATGTTTAATTATGATTTATGTCGCAAGCAGTATGGATACAAATTACGTAGAACAGTTATTATGCCACTGCAACAGTTATGATCAATCAACAGCATGGTGGCATTTTATTTATATTGCTTATTTTCTCACTGCTGCTGGGGTTGCTGTTAACTAGTAGTCAGCTCAATTTAGTATTACATGAAAAAATACATAATCATTATCAGCAACAACAGCAACAGTTTGTTTTGGCGGATAGCTTATTAAGGCGTATCGAAACTAAGTTAGCCAATGCAGCAGCTATCAAGCAACAGTGTATAGATAACTTTAGCAGTACACAGGATCGAATTTGCCAACAAACAATTGAGGAGTTTGATATACGTTATCGATGTCAGCGTCAATCCTTTAGTAACAATCAACATCTGTTCTATCATATTCGTATCGAAGTAGGGCGGCAGCGCATTATGGCGATCGAAGCAGTAACAGATACCAAACATCGCCTGCATTGGCACACAGATAGCATGCGAAAACTCATTATTGTCTAGTCCATAATTAGTGACACTTTAGGAAGTAATTTGCTACTATGCTAGAAAGGAGGTTTGGAAATGATCAATAGTATTGTTATCGAGCAGAAAGATTCAATTGCCACTATTAAGTTTAATCGACCAGATTCATACAACAGTTTGAATTTTGCTATGGTTGAGGCATTAGCAGTAGCAACTCAACAAATCCGTACTGATGCATCAATTCGTTGTTTAGTACTATGTGGCGTTGGCAAAGCATTTATGTCCGGTGGTGATATAGGCTATTTCAATCAGCAATTAGAGCAAGAGCAAACAGAGATTCTTAAGCTAGGTGGCTTAGTTAACCAAGTTATTCTCAATCTGACTGAGATGAACAAACCAGTCATTGCTGCTGTCCATGGTTCAGTTGCAGGGATAGGAGTAAGTTTAATGCTTGCTGCCGATCTTGTTGTTGCAAACCGCGAAACTAAATTCAATCTAGCTTATACCCAACTCGGCACTTCGCCGGATGGCGGTGCAAGTTATCAGTTGCCACGGACTGTTGGTATTAAAAAGGCGATGCAGCTACTATTACTTTCTGAACAGTTTGATACCGAAGTAGCCTTGCAGCTAGGTTTAATTAATTGGTCGGTACCTACTGATGAAATGCAAGCTAAAGTAACAGAGCTTGCTATGCAGCTAAGTTCTGGTCCAACACTAGCTTACGGTAGAGTCAAACGATTAGTTCGAGAAAGTCACTCTGCAGAATTTTCACAGCATCTGAATCAAGAAATACACGCATTTAAATCATCAATGGAAACTGCTGATTTTAAACAAGGCGTTAAAGCATTCATAAATAAATCTAAACCAGAATTCAAAGGTAAATAAAATGTCTCTAAAAAATAAAACTATCTTTATAACCGGCGCAACAAGAGGGATAGGTGAGGCAATTGCTCTACGTTGTGCTCGTGAAGGCGCAAATATTGTTATCACTGGTAAAACAACAGAGCCACACCCAACTTTGCCAGGTACTATTCACTCTGTTGCAGCTGCAGTTGAAGCAGCTGGTGGCCAAGCACTTGCTTTACAACTTGACGTTAGAAATCCCGATGCTATAGAAGCTGCTGTAGAACAGGCGCAAGCGCATTTTTCAAGCATTGATATTTTGGTCAATAACGCAAGTGCAATTAGCCTAACTTCAACCACTGAAACCACAGCTAGACGCTATGATTTGATGCAATCAGTCAATGCCAAAGCAAGTTTTTTTTCTGCTCAGGCATGCCTCCCGTATTTATTAAAAAGTGACAATCCGCATATTTTAACATTATCACCACCACTCAATTTAAAACCAATTTGGTTCAAGCAGCATCTTGCCTATACTATCTCAAAATACGGTATGAGTATGTGTACTCTTGGCCTAGCTGAAGAATACAAAGAACAAGGTATTGCAGTTAATTCACTCTGGCCGCAAACAACAATAGCAACTGCAGCTATTGCTAATCATTTTCCAGCTCAGATGTTACAAGCTAGCCGTAAAGTTGAGATTATGGCTGAAGCTGCATATCAAATTTTTTGCCAGGATAGTCGGGTACATACCGGAAATTTTTTTATTGATGAGGACTTTCTACGCCAACAAGGAGTAGATGACTTTACTTGCTATGCAATTGACCCATCGATACCACTACAAAAAGATCTTTTTCTAGATTGAGTGGTAACGAATATC
>CAWUKA010000053.1:0-13272 GCA_963922965.1 uncultured Gammaproteobacteria bacterium
CAATCTGACCCACCGTGATATCTTCAACAACAGCACCGGTGGTGGTGACCGTGCTTGCTGAAGCTAACGATGCTTGCTCAGCAGTGCGACCAGCCTGAGTCGGTTCAAGGAGACAGGCCACCTGCTCTTGTAACCTACCGACCTGCTCGAGTAACGTGGTGATGTCATGCTGCTCGACTTGCTGTTGCTGTAACATTGCTTCTCCCTGAGCAACCAGCGTCACTTGCTGCTCAACGATGTCTAGCACCAATTCACTGATAAGTCGATGTAACGCGTTGAGTTCTTCAGACACCGTTTCATCGGGCGCTTCAGCTGCTTCCAGCTCCGTCCGTTCAGGTGGTAATTGGCTAAGACCCGCTTTGAGCGCAGTAAGATCAGCGATAATATCGGTAATATTTTGTTGCTGGATGGTGTGTTGACTAAGCAGCTTTGCCTGCTGATCAAGTAGAGTTTGCTGCGCAGCAGATAAGCCGTGGTGTTGGTGAAGTATTCGCGCCGTGTTACCCAAATTCAAGTCACCGACATACTGGGCTAGTTGTTGATTAAACGCTTCGAATTCTTTTTTGTAAGCATTAGCCGTGATAAAGCGAGTGGCATACCAGGAGAGCCTGTCGTGCTGGGTAAATTGCCCAAGGTAGCCCTGAATCGCTTCCAATGTATTTACTAAATTAACAAGTGCTGTCTCATACCCTTCGCGTCCACCAGGCGGCATCGTCGCCATGACCTGCTCGACTTGTGGCTCAGTGGTCAAGTCAAGTACACTGATGATATCGACAACACTGCCGACACGCTCTTGTAGGCGACGGCAGCGCGTTTGGTTCACTCGTACATTTTCAGCAGATGTTTTAATCGAATCGTAGAGAGTAATTATGGTGCCAAAAAGTGTGGTGACGGTGTTCACGGTTGTTGCTGCAGCTAGCCCAGCGGTAACTGGTTCCATGGTTGATCTCCTGAGAGACGATGCTTGTAAAGCAAGTTTAGAGCTATTTGAATTGTACAAAACACTGTGAGTTTAACGAGATAATATTACCTGTTCAATTAGGGTAATACCTATGTTGGGTTAAACTATCTTGTCCTTATTGGCTAGGCACAATTATCGGCAAAGCAAATATCATATCTTGGGAAAGCTTTTTTGCTATTTCAAGATGCAGGAACCAACCCGAAATCACATCTTGAAATGGCATTTTTGCTATTTCAAGCTACCGCGCTAACTCTAAGTTGCTGATTTAAAATGAGGTGTATAAAGAAGGCTTTTCTTACCGAGCGGTGCTGATTCATGTTAATGGCGTGCAACAGCAAGTAATCGATAGCGGGTTTTTTGCAGCTATTATCGACTTTGCCAACTTGCTACAGCAGCAATGACTGCGGCGGTCTAGCCAAAGTAAAGATAGTGATGGAAAATGGCAAGGCGACTATGCCAACAGTGGTTCCATGAAGGTGATAGGCGACTGTTTTGCATCTTCAAAGGTAATGTATTCCCAAGCGGTTTCATCAGCGAGTAGCTTACGCAGCAATAAGTTATTTAATGCATGGCCTGAGCGCTCGCCATAAAAAGCACCAATCAGCGGATTACCCAATAAATACAGATCACCGATGGCATCGAGAATCTTATGTTTGACGAACTCATCTTGATAACGCAAACCATCTTCATTTAAGACGCGAAAATCATCCAGCGCGATGGCGTTATTCAAACTACTACCGAGTGCTAGATTACGTGAACGCAATTTTTCGTAATCAGACATAAAACCAAAGGTGCGCGCACGACTGACTTCTTTCACGTATGAGGTACTGGAAAAATCAACCACCGCCTGCTGCGGCCGCGCTCTAAAATAAGGGTGATCAAAATCAATGGTAAACGCAACTTTAAAGCCATCAAATGGTTCAAACGCTACCCGCTTGTTACCTTCTTTGATTTCGACCGGCTTCTTAATGCGGATAAAACGTTTGGGAGCGTCTTGCTCTTGTACCCCAGCTGATTGAATCAAAAATACAAAGGGTGCGGAACTGCCGTCCATGATTGGCACTTCTTCGGCTGTCACTTCGATAATCGCATTATCAATACCAAGACCAGCTAATGCTGACAACACGTGCTCGACAGTAGAGATTTTATCATCGCCTTTGCGCAAAGCTGTCGATAAATTAGTTTCACCAACGTTTTCAGCTCGGGCTGGGATATCAACAACCGAACCATCGTCTTTATGTAGCCTGAATAGAATACCCATATTGGGCCAAGGCGCCGGACGAAAGGTCATGTAAACCGTCTTACCTGTATGCAAACCAACACCGGTTGCACGAATAACGTTTTTTAATGTTCTTTGTTTCATTGTTTTATTATGGCTCCTATCGTCCTGCAGGATTGATAAATACTGTCCTTAGTATAGTGGTTATTCCTCAATGTTCAAATAGTGCCAAAATTGTTGCGGCATTCTAGCACACTGTTATTGCTGAAAAAATAGCTAATTGCTCTCTTCACCCTCTTTTTCTTCTTTTCGGCGCAGAAAAGCTGGGATATCCAGGTATTTGACATCATCCATAGGTGCTTGTTTTGGACTACTGACTGGATTGGCGGGTGCTTGCTGACGCACCACAGTCGGACGGTTCAGCTGATCGATATCAAAGCGTTCTTGTTCACGCTGCTGCGCTGCTGAATCACTCGCAGTCAGCGCCTGCGGTGATTGCTGCAGCGTTGGCGCTGGTGCTACCGACGACTGGCGCGGCACACTAGCCTGTACCGGATTAACCGTAGCCACTTGCTGGTTTTGATCAGATACACCTAAGCCAGTCACAACAACCGTGACCCGAAGCTCATCAGCGAGCTCTGGATCAATCACTGTACCAACCACAACAGATGCTTCTTCAGAAGTAAGGTTTTTCACCACTTCACCGACTGCTTCAAATTCGCCAATTGATAAATCAAGACCAGCAGTGACATTAACCAAAATGCCACGCGCACCAGAGATACAAACATCTTCAAGTAACGGGCTTGCAACTGCAGCACTGGCAGCTTCTTCCGCGCGGTTTTCACCACTCGCGACACCGGTACCCATCATTGCCATGCCCATTTCAGCCATGACAGTACGTACATCAGCAAAATCGACATTGATCAAACCGGGCCGGGTAATGAGTTCGGCGATACCTTGCACTGCGCCGAGCAAGACGTTATTCGCGGTTTTAAATGCGCTTAATAAACTTAGATTTTTATCCAGCTGAGAGAGTAATTTGTCGTTTGGAATTGTAATTAGCGAGTCGACGTATTGGGTCAAGGTGGCAATGCCTTGATCAGCGACCTTCCGACGTACTTTGCCTTCAAATGAGAAGGGCTTCGTCACCACAGCAACAGTGAGGATACCCATGTCACGAGCGATTTCAGCAATCACTGGCGCAGCGCCGGTACCGGTACCACCACCCATGCCTGCAGTAATGAAAACCATGTCGGCGTTTTGCAGTACTTCTTGAATACGCTCGCGATCCTCTTCGGCTGCACGACGACCGACTTCGGGATTTGAGCCAGCACCTAGGCCTTTGGTCATTTCACCACCAAGCTGAAGGATGGTGCGCGCTCCAGAATTTTTTAACGCTTGCGCATCGGTGTTGGCACAAATGAATTCAACACCTTCGATCTTCTCTGTCAACATGTGCTCAACGGCGTTACCGCCACCACCACCAATACCGATGACTTTAATCACGGCATTTTGTGGATAACTATCAACCAGCTCAAACATCGACATATTCATCTCCCGTTAAAAATTCCCTTGAAACCAGCTCTTCACGCGGGCAAATATGCCACGCAAACCACTGCCAGCAAATAATTCAGTGCGGCCATCCTGTTGTAGTTGATTACCGTAGAGCAACAAACCGACCCCAGTTGAATAGATTGGATTACCGACAATGTCAGCAACACCGCTAATGGTGTGAGGCACGCCTTGACGAACTGGCATCTCAAAACATTTTTCCGCTAATTCTACACCACCTTGTATTTTTGATGCACCCCCCGTTAGCACAATTCCGGCAGCAACTAATTCTTCATACCCAGTACGGCGTAATTCTGCTTTCACAAAGGCAAATAATTCTTCATAGCGGGGTGCGACGACATCAGCCAATACACGGCGCGTCAGTTTGCGCCCAGCGCGTTCGCCGATGCTTGGCACATCGATCGGATCGTCGATACGCGGGTGTTTATACAATACACAAGCGTGTGCAAGCTTGATTTTTTCGGCTGACTGGGTTGGTGTCCGTAGAGCAATAGCAATATCGTTCGTCACCTGATCACCAGCAATCGGAATGACAGCGGTGTGTCGAATCGCACCCTGAGTAAACACCGCAATATCAGTTGTACCACCACCGATATCGACCATACAGACGCCCAGCTCTTTCTCATCATCAGTCAACACAGCATAGCTCGAAGCGAGCTGTTCTAAGATGACATCACTGACTTCTAGACCGCAGCGGCGTACGCATTTCACGATATTTTGTGCCGCACTCATGGCACCAGTAACCATGTGTACCTTGGACTCAAGCCGCACCCCAGACATGCCGATCGGCTCCTGCACGCCCTCTTGGCTATCGATGATAAATTCTTGCGGCAAAATATGGAGAATTTTTTGATCGGCTGGAATCGCAACTGCCCGCGCTGCATCGATCACCCGATCAACATCGGCTTGCTTAACCTCATTATCGCGAATCGCGACAATGCCATGTGAATTCAAGCTGCTGATATGACTACCAGATATACCGGTAAAGGCAGAGTGAATTTGGCAGCCAGCCATGAGCTCAGCCTCTTCGATAGCGCGCTGAATCGACTGCACAGTCGATTCAATGTTGACGACAACACCCCGCTTGAGACCAGTCGACGGATGCGAGCCAATTCCAACCACATCAAGCTGATTGTCTGGTGAAATCTCACCAACAAGAGCAACCACTTTTGATGTGCCAATATCGAGGCCAACAATTAAATTCTTTTCCAGCCGTTTTGCCATTGCTGTTGGCTTCTCCCTATTCTACTGCATCAACCCACAGCCATACCGTTACTATAGCGTAAATCAATTATTTTCACTTGCGGCACGGTCTGCAACAGCTGCCGATACGCGACTACGAACCGCTGTAAGCGCTGCATGGGCTGCTGACGACCTAACACCAAAACCATACCGTTACTTAGCACAGCCTGCCAGGCAGAGCGAGGATTTTGCTCGAGACGAACAATAGTTAGTGCTGTCGGCGCCAGTGCTTGCTGCATCAATTGCAGGGTGCTAAACACCTCTTGCTCATGCCCTGCTACGCCATGAAGCGCTGGTAGTGATGCTGGTAACGACGCATGTGGCGGATAGAATAATTCACCTGATGCACTAAATAAACTATTTTTTTGCCAACTGGCCACCGCAACGTGCTCAATCAGATGAATTACCAATTGATCTGGCCAAATACGCCGAATTTGTACACGATCGACCCATGGTAACTGTTTAAATCGTGCTTGCATTGTTGGCACGTCGACTGAAAAAAAATCGTATTGAGCAAACGGCTGCACAATTGCTCGTAGCTGTTCAGCACTTTCATGCGGGTGGGGGCCGACAAACTTGACTCGATGCAGTGGAAATAAGTGCGCATGCCGCAAACTAACAGCGATCAACATCAGGGCACAGCAAAGACCAAAATAAAATAAACGCTTTAGTTGATACGGTTGCCAGAGTTGTTCTCGCTGCCGAGCGGCAAGCAAGAGTTTAATGGCTTGCCGACGCTTCTTGACAGTGGTCCTGCGCTTTGCGAAACGGAGCATGAGCTTGTCACTCTATATGGATGAGCAAGGATTGCTCTTCTTGATAGCGAGTTATAGCAAGTTGAATCAACTCATCAAGTAACTCAGAATAACTCACCCCACTCGCCTGCCACATCGCTGGGTACATGCTGATATCAGTGAAGCCTGGAATGGTGTTGACTTCATTAATCACTAAGTTGTCATCAGGAGTAAGAAAGAAATCAACCCGCGCCATGCCAGAACATTCCAACGCTCTGAAAGCAGCGATAGCTGCGTCTTGGATACGCTGAACTTCAGCAGCTGCTAACTTAGCCGGCACCACAAGCTTTGCGGCCTCTGGATCAAGGTATTTTGCCGTATAAGAATAAAAGTCATGTTGCGGGATAATTTCACCCGGGACTGATGCTCGCAAACGATGGTGGCCGAGTACACCACATTCAAGTTCACGCCCTGTGATCGCTTGTTCAACCACAATTTTATGATCAAAACGCCAGGCTTGCTGTAAAGCTTGTTCTAACTCAACTAACGATGTAGCCCTATTGATACCAACCGAGGAGCCAAGATTGGCTGGCTTAACAAACACAGGCCAGCCAAGCTTAGCCACTTGCTCAGCTAGCTGCTGCGGCTGATACTCGGACTGGCGTAGGACGATAAAATCTGCCACTTGAAAACCAGCCGCTGATAACAAACGCTTACAAATGGCTTTATCCATACAAACACTACTCGCCAACACACCAGGACCGACAAAAGGGATATTCACAATTTTCAATAAACCTTGGATGGTACCATCTTCGCCGAGTGGCCCATGCAAAACAGGAAAGATGACATCAATCGGTGGCAGCAAATCATTGATAACCAGAGCAGTTGTTGCCTGTTGCTCGCGTGGCAAAAACTGAAACGGCTGCGCTTGTGCCGTATTCAGCTGAAGTGGCAATGCAGCACTGTGTCGCAGTGACCACGACTCAGCTGGCAACACTTGCCAACGACCCTGCTCACTAATACCAATAATCACTGGTTCGTATTTAGCACGGTCCAAGCCATTGATGATATTGCTTGCTGATAACAGCGATACACCATGCTCAGCGGAAACACCACCGCACAGAATACCAACTCGAATCTTATCTTTCATACATTAATCCTCAACCAACAATGCGGGCTTCTAATTCTAATTTGATATTAAACTGCGCATTGACCGCAGCACGCACGTGTTCGATCAAATACTCGATCTCAGTTGCTGTGGCTGCGCCGAGATTAATAATAAAATTTGCATGCTTATCTGAAACTGCAGCTGCACCATACTGCATGCCTTTTAAGCCACAAGCTTGAATCAAACGTGCGGCATGATCACCAACTGGGTTACGAAACACAGACCCACAGCTCGGGTAATTAGTCGGCTGAGTTTGGTTGCGTCGAGCCAATAACGTTTTAATGTGATCAAAGGCAGCGGCTGCATCACCACGCGGGTACTTGAAATGTGCGGCAACAAACCATTCATCGGTAGGACCTGTCACTGAGCGATAGCCTATCTGATAAGCACTTGGCTGACGGAAAAAACGCTGGCCTTGTCGATTGATGGTTTCGACTACCTGCACGTGCGACCAAGTTTCACCACCAAACGCGCCAGCATTCATGGTCAAGGCACCACCCAAAGTACCAGGGATACCAGCAAAAAACTCAGCGCCTTTAAAACCTTGGCGAGCAGCAAACCGTGCTACTTGCGCGCAAGACAAACCGGCTTCTGCACGCAATACCTCATCAGTAGTAACCGCCAAGTCCATCAATGCCCCTTGAGTAATGATCACGGTGTGATCGATACCAGCATCTCGAACTAAGGTATTACTACCTAAACCAAGCCATAATAACGGCTCAGTCGCTGGTAGTTGGCTGATAAAGCTGATCAGATCAGGCAAGTTAGCTGGTTTGTATAGCAGAGTTGCCGGACCACCAACCCGCCAAGAGGTATATTTACTCAGTGACTCGTTGCGCAGCAAGGTGCCTTGGCAATTGACAAAAGGGTGATCGGCAGACATCGACATCAGTTAACTTCTTTATCTATTAAATCTAACCATTAAGTATAGTACTTGGCGTAGCCTATGAGGTGCAAGACAAGACACTACACGGCAGTTGCCATGTCGTTTAGCAAAGCGTGCGCCATCCGACTAATACTGCCCGCACCTTGCATCAGCACAACATCATCGGCTTGTAACACCAATTGTAATTGTTCAGCCAACTGACTCGAATCATGAATATAAATGGGATTTACTTTACCACGTTGACGAATCGCACCCGCCAAGGTGCGACTATTCACTCCAGCAATTTCAGTCTCATTAGCAGCATAAACATCAAGTAATAACAGTAAATCAACCTGCGATAAGCTCTCAATAAAGGCTTCGAACAAATCTCGTAAACGCGAATAACGATGCGGCTGAAATACACTAACTAAACGCCGGTCTGGAAAAGCTGCTCGCAATGCTGCAACAGTCGCAGTGACTTCAACTGGATGATGGCCATAGTCATCGATCAATAAAGCATGACCTTGGCTGAGCTTTAAGTCACCTAATACTTGTAACCGACGCTTAACGCCGCTGAATTTAGCTAAGGCCGTGCTAATCGCAGTATCGGTCACACCAAGCTCAGTCGCAACAGCAATAGCAGCTAATGCATTTAAGGCATTGTGTTTACCTGGCAAATTCAATTCGACCAATAGATCTGCATGACCCTGGCGCTGTACAGTAAATTTAGAAGTAAGGCCCATCTGTTGATAGTCGAGAGCGCGATATTGGGCTGCCACTGCAAAGCCATAACTGATACGCGGCCGAGCAATCCGATCTTGCAACTTTGCAATTACTAGATCATCGATACAAATAATCGCTACTCCATAAAATGGTAGCTGATGAATAAAGTCGAGAAAGACATCAGTCAAACGAGAAAAATCACCACCGTAGGTTTGCATATGATCAGCATCAATATTGGTAATCACTGACATCATTGGCTGCAAATGTAAAAACGACGCATCACTTTCATCAGCCTCGGTGACTAGGTACTGACTTTCACCCAAACAAGCGGTACTACTCACGCTATTCAACACGCCACCGATCACGTAAGTTGGATCAAGCCCACCTTCAGATAAAATACTGGCGACTAAACTGGTAGTTGTAGTTTTGCCGTGAGTGCCTGCAATCGCCACACCATAACGAAAGCGCATCAACTCTGCTAACATTTGTGCACGTGGTAAGATCGGAATTTGCTTAGCACGAGCTGCAGCTAATTCAGGGTTATCCTCTTCAATAGCAGCAGAACACACTACCACATCAGCCCCACTAACGTTAGTCGAGCTGTGGCCGATACTAATCGGCAAGCCAAGTTGCTGTAAACGTGCAATGATGGCATTACTTGCAATATCGGAACCAGTAACTTGATAGCCCTGATTAAATAGCACTTCAGCAATACCAGACATACCAACTCCACCGATACCAATAAAATGAATTTTGCGGGACTTACCCATGTTATTTAATTCGTGCATGCGACACCTCCATACAGTGTTGGACCACAGCTGCTGTCGCCTGCGGCTTACTTAAGCGTTGCGCAGCTTGCGCCATCGCCAATAAACATTGCTCATCTTCGATGAGCGATAAAATTTCATCTGCTAACCGCTGCGCGGTTAACTCACTCTGCGGCAAGATTACAGCAGCTGCTTGATCAGCCAAATAAGCTGCATTTTTTGCCTGATGATCATCAATTGCATTTGGCAGCGGGATCAAGATGCTCGCAATGCCAACACTAGCAAGCTCGCTGATGGTAAGAGCACCGGCACGGCAGACTACCAGGTCTGCCCATTGATACGCCTTAGCAATATCATCAATAAAGGCTTCAACTGTGGCTTCAATCGCTACTGCTTGGTAGGCTTGCTGAGTCTTTTGTAGATGCGTAATACCAGTCTGATGCCAGACCGAAATCTGTTGCTGCTCGGCAAGTAAAGCGATAGTGACTGGCAACACTTGATTGATAGCCAATGCACCCTGGCTACCACCCAATACTAATAAATGTAAATTTGCATGTTGAAGATGTTTCATCTGCAAATTTAAATCAGTAATAGGTTGTCGGATAGGATTGCCAGTCAAAATCGCTACTCGATTAGTAAAACTAGCTGGGAAAGATTCTAATACTCGATCAGCAAAGTGACTGAGAATACGATTGGTAGTGCCAACCACAGCATTCTGCTCATGAATCACTAGCGGTCGCCTAAGCAACCAAGCAGCAATGCCACCAGGACCGCTAACATAGCCGCCCATGCCGAGCACAACATTAGGCTTGAGTCGTAGTAAGATGTAAATTGCTTTAGCAATAGCGACAGCAAGCAGCAGTAACGTCACCAACTTAAACAAGATCCGCTTACCACGCCAGCCTTGCACCGGCAACAGCAGCAATCGGATACCTCGTGCAGCCACTAATTGTGATTCTAAACCTTGCCTTGTGCCCAACCAGTTCACCTCAATACCTTGCTGCTGTAAAGCTTCTGCAACAGCTAAACCAGGAAACACATGACCACCTGTGCCACCCGCCATAATCAAGACTGATTTATTTCCTGTTTTCCTCATTAACGCTATCTCATGTTGGGATTACAAAACCTTGACTAGCAAGACGCGCTTCGTAATCGATACGCACTATAATGGCTAACACCATGCAGGTCACTAGCAAACTGCTACCACCAGAACTCATCATCGGCAAAGTTAAGCCTTTGGTAGGCAACATACCTGAATTGACACCAACATTAACGATTGCCTGGAGACCAAGCCACATGCCTAAACCAAATGCGAGATAAGCAGCAAATACTCGGTCAGTAATATAGGCATGATGCGCGATACGAAATACTCTTGCGATCAATAACGTAAACAGCGCGATAACTATAATAATGCCGAACAAACCTAGCTCTTCGGCCAATACTGCAAATAAAAAATCAGTATGTGCTTCTGGTAAATAAAAAAGTTTTTGCATGCTGTCACCAAGCCCAACACCAAACCAACCACCACGACCAAATGCGATCAATGATTGTGTTAATTGGTAACCACTATCAAATTGATTTGCCCATGGATTTAAAAAACCTGTTAAGCGTTGTAGCCGGTAGGGTGATGACCAAACTAAACCGACGAATGTTAACGCTATCAAACCAAATAACAATATAAATTGTTGTAAACGCACACCAGCTAAAAATAATAAACTAAGTGCAGTAGTCAATAAAACCACTGTAGCACCAAAATCTGGCTCTAGTAGCAACAATACTGCAATCAACGCTAACACTAGCATCGGTTTAACAAAGCCACTGATATGCATACGCACTTCTTCACTGCGCCGAGTTAAATAGCTGGATAGATAAATTATCACAAACAATTTTGCTAACTCAGAAGCCTGAAACGTGAATGGACCAACGCCAACCCAGCGCCTGGCACCATTGACCGAACGTCCAACACCAGGGATAGCAACAAAAATCAGTAGCAACAGTGCGACAAGCAGCAAAAACACACTAAGCCGTTGCCAAACGACAACTTCAACTTGAGTAATCAGTAGCGCGACAAAAAAACCCAGCGCTAAATACATGATCTGACGAAAGAAATAGTGAAACGGCTGATGAAACTGCTGTTCCGACACCACCATTGAAGCCGATGCCACCATGATCAAACCGAGCAAAATGATCGCGGCAGCAGCAAACACAAACCAACGATCATAGTGCACAAGTGAGGTTGATTTCGACTCCCTATCTAGGCGATTCATAAGCTGTTAACCATGGTCATGTATGCAGCACCGCGTGCTGCGAAATCGCTAAACATATCAAATGAGGCACAAGCGGGTGATAGCACCACGACATCATTTGGCTCGGCAAGCTCACTAGCTAGCAACACCGCTTGTTGCATACCAGTGACTAGATGGCAATCTGTGCTTGCAGCCAAAGCATGCTGCAATCGATCAGCATCTTCACCAAATAGAATAGCATGGCGCACATGCTCGCCAACCACATTGCAAAGCTCATTAAATTCAGCACCTTTACCTTGACCACCAGCAAGCCAAATTAAATTATCGCCACCTAACCCTGTTAGCGTTGCAGCTGTTGCAGCTACGTTTGTACCTTTTGAATCATTATACCAATCAACCTGACGCCATCGCCGTACAAACTGGCAGCGGTGTGGCAAGCCAGAAAAGGTTGTCAGGGTTTCAATGATCGTGCGTGATGATACTGCAAATGTACTTGCGAGCGCAGCTGCTGCCAAGGCATTCAGAACATTGTGCCGACCTACAATCTTTAATGCTGATATAGGTAGTAAGTTCTCATCCGCCGATGCAAGGTAACATTCGCCAGCAATATCACGCAATCCAAATTGGCCAGGGCCAGGTGCAGACCAACCAAAACTAGCGCTCGCTGCGCGTTCAGTTAACACTTGCTCACGATTCACAACACAATGCTCGGCAGCATGAAAAATTCGCTTTTTAGCTGCAACGTAGTCAACAAAACTATCATAGCGATCCATATGGTCAGGTGCGACATTCAAGACACAAGCCGTAAATGGACGCAGTGAATGAGTTCGCTCTAACTGGAAACTCGATAATTCTAACACGAACACATCAGCATCCTGCTCAACGACATCAAGCACTGGCACACCGATGTTACCGGCGACGATAGCGCGATAACCAGCATGCTGTAACATTTCACCAACCAATGTAGTGACTGTCGATTTACCGTTTGAACCAGTAATGGCAATCACGGGAGCGCTTATCTCGCGCGCGAATAATTCAACATCACCTATCAATGGGGTCTTGACTGCTTTAGCTGCAGCAAACGCTGAATCGCGCAAATCAATGCCCGGACTTACCACAGACTCAGTCGCTGCAGCAATTTTACTACTTGCTAAAGCGCCGAGGTGTAGTTCAGTGTCGGCAAATTCAGACTTAAACTGGTCCACTAGAGGCGGTTGCAGACGGCTATCGAGCATCACAAAATCAATACTGCGCCGTGCATAATAACGTGCAATTGATAAGCCGGTTTGACCTAAACCGATAATTAACGGCTTTCGCTCAGACATAACCTCACCGCAGCTTTAACGTTGCCAACCCACATAAAACCAGTACTACAGTAATAATCCAAAAACGAACGATGACACGTGGCTCTGGCCAACCTTGTAACTCAAAATGATGATGGATAGGAGCCATCCGAAATACCCGTTTACCAGTTAACTTGAATGAAGCGACTTGTATAATCACCGATAAGGTCTCCATGACAAAGACACCGCTCATGATAAAAAATACAATTTCCTGCCGAACAATAACTGCAACCACACCAAGTGCAGCACCCAATGATAAAGCACCAACGTCACCCATGAATACTTGCGCTGGATAAGTATTAAACCATAAGAAACCCAGGCCTGCACCGACCATCGCCCCACAAAAAATGATCAGCTCACCCGCACCTGCAACATAGGGGATTGCTAAGTACTTTGCGAAACTGTGATTACCGGTTGCGTAAGCAAAAATAC
>CAWUKA010000054.1:0-13152 GCA_963922965.1 uncultured Gammaproteobacteria bacterium
TGATTAGTGTTGGCTTGCTTACGGGGCGTAATGGCGAGCCCAAGAATATCGATTTTATTCATCGCACTTTTGCTGAATATTATTTTGCAGAAGGTTTTATTAGTGGTTTACGCCTGCCTTGTGCTGATAAGCGTCATGAATTGATGCGTGATCTATTTTTGACTGAGTTGCATAAGCCGCAACACGGTTTGATTATTAAATTCATTGAAGAAGGCATGAAAAATGACGAGAAATTGCTTGCTATTTGGCAAGGGTTACTTACACAAGTCATCACTACTGCTAAAGAAGATGCTGTCTTATCTATAAGTGATTGTGTAGTTGAGGAAACGCCAAGCCAAATTATATCTTTTCGGGGGTTATGGGATTCTATTCCTGAAGTTAAATCAACATATTATCTATCATCCCTATCTCCAACTGAAGCGCGGGATTTTTACCGACTATTAGATTGTCTAAAAGAAGTAAAGTATCTTTGTCAGTCAGAAAATGATCTAAATTTTTTGATAAACTGTTTAGCCCTGCTCGCAAAAACAATAGACACTCGGTTTTACCTGCTTGCCGTAGCAAAACTTGAGGCTTGTGCGAGCCTCATCGAGCGGAGCTATCAGCTCTGCTTAAAAAACGGGGTGCCTATCGAACAAACGATTGTTGATAGTATCATTCTGATTGCTAAATTGTCACTCCTCAAGCCCTTAGGCAGCGATACCGAAGACTATTGCAAGAGAGTTAATCACGTCATTGAAAAAATGCGTTTTTATCAAGAATTCCATCAACAGTGCACTAACACTCGCTTAGTATCAATTCCAATCAATGATCTAACCGACTTGACTCAAAATCAGATGAAACAGCTTTTGCTAACCCGAGCCATTTTGACTCTCGCAGAGTTTGAAAAGCTATTCAGTTATGTTGATGGCTTTGAAAAAGACTTAGACTACCAACAACTACTGCTTTCTATAAATCCAAATGAACTCAACGCTGTGACTAATTTTTTAATTGAGAAGCTTACCAATAAGCAGACGATTGTAGAATCACTTATTGAAAATTTACTCAGGTGCTACCCAACTTATTACTTGTCACCTAATCAGCTTGAAAAATTACTTCTACCTAATCATCGCGAACTACGTTGGCTCGAACGAAGTGGTATTCGGCTAGTCTTGCGCAATCAAGTCTTGAACAAGGCCATCGTTTCCTGTTTCGTTAGTATTCTAAAGCAAGAAGTTTTTGACGGTAGACACCGAATATATGTGCAAAATATTTTTGATCAGCTACTAACTGGCTTGCTTGATCAAATTCAGGCTGGCAATCACAATATTAACCGAGCCGCGTTCTTGTCTTTATTGCAGCAGACTTTATATTTTTCGTGTCAAAATAAAGTGAGCTTACATTTTACCTCAGCTAGGCTGCAACAGTGTTTGGAAGTTATTAGTAAAATGATGTCTCAACCGAGCTATCAATATGAACCTGAAATAAAGAGAAGAGCTGATATTGTTTTAAGTTTTTCACGTGCTCTATGTGTGAATTTCGTTATGAAACCAACTCAACAGTTAACAATGTATGTCTCTAGCATTGACAAAGAGTATACTTTTGATATCAAAGAATCTGAGTTATTTTTTCAGCATTTAAAATCACAGACTAGTACTAGTACACTCAAGCGAAAGCATGATGATGAAAGTCAAGCAACTGCACTTCTTAAGAAACACAAAGCTAGTCAAGCTCCTCAAAGATTTTTTGCCGAAAAGAGATTAATGCCAGAACAAACGTTGCCGAGTCAGTCAGCTTTTAAACGTAGTCGGTCAGTGTGAATAAATAGTAATTTTTTGTGAGTTGACTAAATTAGTCATTCAATAATTTTTTATACTTTTCAGCTTTTTATCTTTCTTATCTGGGCGATATTGTCTTGCTTTAGGGTTTGCATCAGCTATCTTTAATAACCCACACTTAATCGATTTTTTATAGCATGCGGCAATGGTGAGCGGCAGAAAGCCAAATCATTCACCAATTTGCTTGCTATTCATAACATCCTTGCTCAACAACTATTATTTAAAATACAAATCAGCACAATAGGTCATACTGGATTAACAAATTATACAATAACTTGGCTGTTGAGCGGGTGAGGCGTCACTCGGCACTGTATCGGGCTGATTGCGAGTGAAGAAGCGTTCAACAGAGTAACTAAAACTGAGGCTGACTTGAGCAAGCTGGTGTTGTTGGCCAGCAGTGCGTTGGTAATATTGCCTTGCAAGCGCTGGGTTTGCCGCTGTGCCTTCCCCTCTTTGGTAGTGATAGCCTAGTTGGTACTGCGTTTCGGCATATTCTTCGTGTTCTGGTCTAGCATAAGTAGCACACGCAGTATAAAACTTAAAAGCCATTTCTATATTAGCAGGAGTGCCGTAACCTTCTTGCGCCATCCTTGCTAGGCGGTAGGTAGTGTTAATATAAAGTGGATCATCATGCTGCGATGCTTTTCCAACATAGCCACTTAAGTAACGATAACCTTCAGTGTCGTCTCTAACGCAACCTGAGCCTGCAATATACATACAGCCAAGATAGTAATTAGCTTCAGCTATACTATCGCAGGTTTGCTGGTACCAGCTGACAATCTCAGTTATGTCCGTATTAACTTGTTGATGGAAGTGCCGTGCGCAATGATAGATTAGCTTCATGTCTGCAGTTACAGCTGCCAAGCGATAGCTGAGGTTAATTTCATCGATAGGTTGCGCTTGCTTAGTAACAACATTAGTTTCCATGAGTTATATACCTTTAATTGCTGCTGGTGTTTATCCTTTCTTAGTTGATTGATAATAATAAGGCAGGTAATCAGCACTCTGTTGTGGCCATATCTGTAGGTGTGCTTCAGCTAAATGAAATTCATCTATACCATTGCTATTGAATACGTTTTGGCATTTCGTCAGGTAAGTTATAGCTTCATGGTAGTCAGTCAGATGGTAGCAATAGTTACCATAACAATAGCAAGCATCTTGATGAGGGTCATCTTGGTCAGCGGCCTGTTTAAAATAGCGCATAGCAGCGGTTCCATCACACTCAGCGAAAGCTGAATCCAAAAATAATAAACCAAGTTCATATTGAGCAGCTTGTACGTTACGACTGGCACATGACTCATAATACTGCCTAGCTTTTGCTTAATTAATAGCAGTATATTTGCCATCTCTAAAATAGCGAGCAAGCCATAACTGCGCTTCTAGGTTATTACCTTGATCAGCTGCTTTTTGGTACCAAGTCAATGCTTGTTGCCAATCATTAATTTCAGTGCATAATATTGCTAGTTGGAAATAAGCTGCTGTATGCTCTACTGCTCGTGCGTTAACTGCAACGCGATAGTACCAATGAATCGCCCCGCTCTTTGTCGCTAGGGATACCCATTTCGCCGGTTGCAAGCAGCCGTGCCAGTTCAAATTGAGCTGTGGCTAGATTATTTTCTGCTGCTTGTGTTAAATGTCGCAGCATAGTTCGCACATTTTGGTTAATACCAAAGTTTGTTTTGTAGCAACCAGCATTTTAATGACAAGCGATTGTGTGACCGCGATCAGCCGCAAATTTGAACCACCGAAATGCTTGTTGTTTTGTTTTGAAATCACCCCCATTGGCTTTGAAGTAGTTAGCTAAATGCATGGTAGCGGTAAGACAATCTTGCTTTGCTGAGTGAGAGAGCCGAGCTATCCCAAGCTTGGTGTTACGTTCGAGAATATGACACTCTTGAGTAAGATAATGTTGGTCAAGCTCACATTGTGCCTCAGAGTGGTTTTGCTCAGCAGCCAATCGCAGGTATAGCCAGCCATTTTCTTGCTCGCGGCTTATTAATGCCAGGCCTCATTGATATTGTGCTTGTGGCCAATCTTGGAGAGCAGCTTGTTCAAGCCAATGCATTGCTTGGGCTTTTTTTTCTTTTGAGTTTGCCGCTAACAGTAAATTTTCTAGCGCAGACTGTGCGCCTAGGTCGTTAGCTCTAGCTGCCTCTAGATAAGCTTGTTCAGCTTCTATTGTCTGACCCACTGATTGTAATTGTTATGTAACAGTATGTTGTGGGTGAGGCAGATAGACTGTTGTTTCAGATTGCGTCAATTCATGTTTTAAATTAGCTTTTGATAAAGGCGATTACGTTGTTTTGCATTCGCAATTAATCTACCAATGTCGTGCTGCTTGAGCATTGGTGTGTTGCCTAATATGATTAAACAATGTTTTGCTCGAGTCAGTGCGACATTGAGGCGGCGGTATTCTTGGAAGAAAGTTGTAACATGAGTGCGGGCAAAAAAGATGATAATTACATCGCGCTCATCACCTTGGAAACTATCAACCGTGTTAGCTTCAATGCGTTCAGTGATACCTAAGCGCTGCAAATTTTGTAAGATAAGGTTTCTTTGCGCAACGTAGGGAGTGATCACACCTATCTTACTAGTCACACCTTTTCTTTGCAGATGCTTTATGATTTCGGTAACATAATTGGCCTCATTAGGATTGAAGACACTTTTATCATCGGTTTCAGCTTGGCCAGAAATACTATAAAACGCATAAGGTCGGCGTGCCAAGCCATGCCTTGTTAGTGGTTGTATTGGTAAAATATCTGGTGCTGTCATTAGATGTGCATTATAAAACTGTACCGATGGCCATTGGCAAATCAATGGATGCATCCGGTATTGTATGCTGAGCATCAGGTATGGCACGCGGCACTCCTTAATCAGCCGCTACATCATCGACCAATCGTAATGATAGCTCGATTCAGCGGCTTGCCTATTACTTTTTCGGCTTAATAACGGTGAAATCACGGTAGCGGGTAATTGCTCCAGATCGCCAACTAGGAGTAATTTTTTTGGTTGATATTGCATAGGAATTAAAGTTGCTGCTTCAACTGATTGCGCCGCTTCATCAATCAGTAATACATCAATTGGTTCTATCTCTGTTAAGCTCCGCCATCCTGAGCTGACTAGTGTTGAAAATATGATGAGAGCTGTGTTGAGTAAGTATAGTTGGATATCGGCTTCACTTTGGCTACCCCACGCGCTTTGTAAACGGTCGACCGAAATATGAAAATTTTCTACATTTTTAGGCTTGATGCGTGTGCCTCTTGACGCTTGTTGTTGTAATGATTCGAATTGTTGAACAAGCTGATTTGGATTATGTGGCCATGCTTCAAATTTCGTTAATTTGGTATCGAGTCGACTAAAATACTTTTTTAACTCAGCAACAAAGTCTATACTACTTGGCTTAGTAGAGCTCCGTTCTGTTTGCTATAAGTATTCGGTACATGCTTGATGTAAGGCGTTGATATATCCTGCTATTAAACCGTACCAACTGCTCAGTGACAAATGTTTAAGTACTTCTGGAATTTTTTTCTCAACGCCGACAATAATTATCGGCAGGTCTGATGTTCGTGCTGCCATACGTTCAGCAAGGACTTGTACTCCTTTATTAGAATGAGCGCAAACCATACTACGTTGTTTAGTTGCACTTAATTGAGTTAGTAACACACTAAGCGTTGTTGTTTTGCCAGTGCCTGGTGGTCCTTGTAGTAACATTGTGGTGCCTTTACCTGCTTTTAAAAAACAAAACTATCTACGGCACGAGATTGAATCAAATTAAGCCTGTCATGAGATGGGTTGTTCGATATGTTAGGTAAAGCAAGATTTCCACTAATGACTGATTTTAAGCAAGCCAAACGCACCGCATTCACGCAGGCTTCATACATGCGTTGTTCGCTCACAACTGATCTTAGATAATGTGCTACCCAAGTTTGATCCTGACTAGTGTTACTTTGGGCTTTAAAATGTGCTGCGGTCAATTAAAATATTTCGGGTGCAATAACAATTTTAACACTTAGCTGATTTGATGCTAAAGCTTCACTCGCAATTCCGATAAAGCGAAAATCAGTTGAGGCATTAGCAGGGTAGAGTAATAAGACATTCATCGAGTAACTGTGCTCGATGGTCGTTGGAATTTGTCCAGAAAAATTGAGTGTGAGTGGGTTATCAGGATTGCGAGGTAATTTGGCATCTTTGGTTAATTTTAATGTGAAAGGTTGCACATCAGAGAAGCTTGCTTTGCGTAACTGCCTCGTCGATAAATGTCGACTATTTTTTATTGCTTGCTCATATTGTTCGACTTTATCTAAGCCGCTTGCAATGATCGCACGTGCTTCTTCTAAAACGAGTGGTTTAAAATTATCGTAATAATCTTTAATACTTCTACACGTTGTAGGTAGTGGTGGTTGTGAAGCTGCCTCGGCAAGCGGTTTGAGTATTTATTCTGGCGGCCAGTTTAATACTATTTTGACGAAATCAAAGTCCAACTGTCTAGTTCTCGCATTTCCTCGTTTCATTTTTCACCGCTCCAGGTTTGGTTTCAGCATTATCATCATTAGGTAATGCATTATTCTCGATTGATAAAATGTAGGCATACTCCTATTTATCTTCCTTCTCAACTATGGTGTCCGCTAATATCAGATATTTACTATCAAAATAGTTCTATTTTTCTCCTAATAACCTGATATTTGATAGGGGGCTCGTGAGAATAAATATTAACATTGGCGAAAGTCGATTGTTGTACCTAGACGAAAAGAAAAGCCTGAGCACCGCAGCGAACGCCTGACAGAGAAGTCAAGGCGGGTGATGTGGCGTGGATTGCAAAAAACTAAATAATTTACAAAACCACTATGTTGAATGGGCCCACTAGGACTTGAACCTAGGACCAAGGGATTATGAGTCCCCTGCTCTAACCAACTGAGCTATGGGCCCGCGTTACTCTTGATCATCCAAAAAACTATTCAAGTGTTCTGAACGAGTTGGGTGGCGCAGCTTGCGCAGTGCTTTTGCTTCAATCTGTCGTATCCGCTCTCGGGTGACATCAAACTGCTTGCCAACCTCTTCTAAGGTATGGTCGGTATTCATGTCGATGCCAAAGCGCATCCGTAGCACTTTTGCTTCACGCGGTGTCAGTGTGCTGAGTACTGAACGTATTGTTTCACGTAAGCCTTCAATTGTTGCCGAGTCATCAGGTAATAAAATCATGATGTCTTCAATGAAGTCACCCAAGTGTGAATCCTCATCGTCGCCGATCGGTGTTTCCATCGAAATTGGTTCTTTGGCGATCTTCAATACTTTATGGATCTTTTCTTCAGGTAGTTCCATCTTTTCTGCTAGCTCTTCCGGGGTTGCCTCTTGGCCGGTTTCTTGCAGGATCTGACGTGCGACTCGATTTAGTTTGTTGATGGTCTCAATCATGTGGACTGGGATACGAATCGTGCGGGCTTGATCAGCAATCGAGCGTGTAATTGCTTGACGTATCCACCAGGTTGCATAGGTTGAAAATTTATAACCGCGTCTATACTCAAACTTATCAACGGCCTTCATTAGGCCAATGTTACCTTCTTGGATGAGATCTAAAAATTGTAAGCCACGGTTGGTATATTTCTTCGCGATAGAAATCACAAGGCGGAGATTCGCTTCAACCATTTCTTTTTTGGCGCGACGCGCTTTCGCCTCGCCAATTGACATACGACGATTAATCTCCTTAATTTCTGCAATTGATAGCAAGGTATCTTTTTCAAGTTGGATCAGCTTAAATTGAGCCCGCTTAATGTCTTGATGGTGTTGCTGTAGAACATCTTGTTTGAGCTTTTCTGATGTTATGATATCGGCTAACCAATCAGGATTGGTTTCATTGCCAGAAAAACTTGTGATAAAAAACTTGCGAGGCATTTTTGCTTTGTTAACACAAATGCGCATGACAATACGTTCTTGTGTTCGAATCTGCGCGAGCATGGTGCGCATCTTTCGGACCAGCTTATCAAAGGTGCGTGGTGTTAGCTTTAGACTAGTGAATACTTCACAAATGGAAGCACGATGTTTTTGGCTCGTTTTATGGGACCAGCCATGTTTTTTGTGCGCAGCAGCTGCTTTCTCGTAAAGCTTACGTAGCTTATTAAATTTTTCTGCGGCAACTTCAGGATCTGGCCCTTCATCGATTTCGAAGCTACTGCTGTCATCATCACTCTCTTCTTCGTCAGTTTTTTTGTTGCTATCTTCGGTGCTAGCTACCGCTGGTACTGTTGGGTTAGCGTTGGTTGTACCCTCTTCAGCATCGTCATCTGTAAACCCAGCAATGATGTCACTCAGGCGTACTTCACCTAACTCGATTTTATCGTAATCAGCGAGTAAATCGGCGATAAGTTCGGGGTAGTCGGATAACGCGACATAGACTTGACGGATCCCTTCTTCAATCCGTTTCGCAATTTCTATTTCACCCTGACGCGTCAATAAATCTACTGTTCCCATTTCGCGCATATACATCCGAACCGGATCGGTGGTGCGGCCAAAGTCGCTTTCTACCGAGGATGTCAGTGCTGCTACAGCTTCTTCGGCACTGTCGTCATCGGTATTGCTGTCTTGGTTCAGTAGTAGCTCTTCATCTGGTACAGATTCATAGACAGAGATACCCATGTCATTAATCATGCAGATAATGTCCTCGATCTGCTCAGGATCGACAATATGATCGGGCAAGTGATCGTTGACCTCGTCGTAAGTCAGATAACCTTGTTCTTTGCCGCGGGCAATAAGTGTTTTCAAGCGTGACTGCTGATCGTCTGTTGTCATGGTAACTGTATTTTACTTGTTGGTTAGGAGATGAAAATTTAAGCAAACAATTTTACTTTGAGATACTGCTTCGGTCTAGTCCAAAACTGTATTTTTTTAGTCGTTTTGCTGCGTCTATTTTTAAATAGCTACTTCTTGCTGCTTCTGTTTAATTAATTGATTTAAATAAATTTTTTCTTCTTGGTTGAGCTGGGCCTGGTGAGCTTTCGTTAACAACTGCTGTATTTTTTGTTCGCGTTCAGCCTCGATGATGCGACGTAAACTGCCGATAAACTCTGCGCTTAAGCCTAAGTCACTCTCAATTGGGCAATCGGTGGCAGCTAACTTTGCTAAAATTTGCTGTTCTGGTTGGTCGCGCCAATGTTCAAGCAAACCACCTGTCTTGAGATTGGGGTTCTGTTGCGCCATTTCAATGAGTTTAACCAGTAAATCTACACCTTTTGTCGTTAGGTTTCTCAATGCGCTGATATCTTGCACTGATTGAGCAATTTTTGGCTTTTGCAACAGTAATGTAATCGCCAAGCGGATGGGTGAGCGCTTTTTATTTAGCGTAGTGTTACTTGATTGTGACAAGAGTGGTGGCTTTGCTCGTGATGTATTGAGCTGTTTGGTGAGTGTCTCAGCGCTGAGCTGGACTTGAACGGCAAGTTTTTGCAGCATCTTTTCGCGAAAGATGCCGGCTGGCAACGTTTCAAGTAATGGTTTGGCATGGTGCCAAAAACGTGCTTGGCCATCGATCTGTTGCGTGTCACAATCCCGCATCAGATGGCTAAAGAAAAATGCTGATAGCGTTGCTGCTTGCCTGGCTTGTTCAGCAAATTGTTGTTGACCAACTTTTTTAACCCAACTGTCTGGGTCTTCATTTTCAGGTAAGAAGAAGAAACGTGCTTGGCGGCCATCGTTCATCAGCGGTAAAGCATGTGTTAAAGCTCGCCAGGCTGCATCACGGCCAGCTCTATCACCATCAAAGCAAAAGATGATTTCATCAGTATGGCGAAACAGCTGTTGAATGTGTTCTTGCGTGGTGCTAGTGCCAAGTGTCGCAACAGCATTTGTTATACCTTTTTCTGCCAGCGCTAGTACATCCATATAGCCTTCAACAACAATAATTTGGTTTAAAGTTCGTTGTGCTTGTTTCGCTTCATATAAGCCATAGAGTTCGCGGCCTTTGTAGAAAATTGGTGTTTCTGGTGAGTTTAAATATTTTGGCAAGCTATCATCTAAGGTGCGCCCACCAAAGCCAATGGTTTGGCCCTTAGTATTTTGAATTGGAAAGATAACTCGCGCGCGGAAGCGATCATAGGGTTTCTTCTGTTCTTGTTCTTTTTGAATGAATAAGCCGGTTTGCAGTAATGTTGCTAGTGGATAGTGTTGTTGTACTTGGTCAAATAGATTAGTCCAGCCACTACCGACATAACCTAATTTGTAGGCTGCGATAGTCTGCTCTGATAAGCCGCGTGTTGCAAAATAGTGTCGCGCTGTACTATTTGACCTAAGCTGCGCCTGGTAAAAGTTGCGCGCGCTTTGTAAAACTTCAGTAATCGGTTGCCATTGTTGCTGCTTTGTTTCGCGGTTGAGAGCTGGCATGCCGACTTTTTCCGCGAGTTGTTCAATTACGGTGATGAAGTCTAGTTTGTCGTATTCAATAAGAAAACTAATGGCATTGCCATGTGCGCCACAACCGAAACAGTGATAAAACTGCTTATTTGGGCTTACGGTAAATGAGGGAGTTTTTTCCTCGTGAAATGGGCAGCAGGCTGAATAATTGGTACCGGTTTTTTTTAGTTTGATGCGGGCACTAATAAGCTCAACGATATCACAACGTTGAATGAGTTCGTCGATATAGGCCCGTGGGATTTTAGCCATGAGGTAAACAACACAAATAAAAAGTTAGTGATTGTCAGCTGTTTAGTTTGCTTTTGATAAGTTGGCTAACACTAGCCATATCAGCCTGGCCTTGTAGCTCGGGTTTCAACAGACTCATTACTTTGCCCATGTCTCGCATCGAAGTCGCGCTGGTTGTAGAAATGGCAGTTGCTACTAGGGCTTCGATTTCGGTAGCAGTGAGTGGCGTCGGTAAATAGGTTTGAATAATGTCAGCTTCAAATTGTTCTTGTGCGACAAGATCGTGGCGCTCCGCGGCTTGGTACTGATTAATCGAGTCACGGCGTTGTTTAAGCTGTTTGCCCAGTATTTCGGTAACTATTTCGTCAGTGGCACTGGCTCGAGTGTCAATCTCATATTGCTTGATCGCAGCAATGATGAGGCGTATGGCAGCAAGCTGTTGCTTCTTTTGACTACGCATTGCATTTTTCATGTCTTCTTGAATGCGTGCATAAAGTGGCGCTGTCGTCATGAGCTATCTCTATTTAGTAAATTGTGTATGCTAGCGTTTCTTCTTTTTCTTTGCGCGCGCAAAAGGCGTTGGTAGTTCACGAACGAGTTTTTTCATGTAGCGTTTGCGGGCAGCGGCTTTTTTACGTTTGCGTGCTTCGGTTGGTTTTTCGTAATATTCGAGTTGTCGTAGGCGAGTTGGGATGCCTGCCTTTTCACACGTGCGCTTGAATCGACGCAATGCGCCATCGTTTGATTCGTTTTCTTTTAACCGTATACCTGCCATTGAAATCCTCATACTGTTGAACAATCTGAGCACAATTCAAAACGAGATAGTAAAGTGCTCACCGATTTAAAACTCTACATTCTAATGATTTGGTAAGTAAATTGCAAAAAAAACTACAATAAAATCTGGCATCAACTATTGGGAGAGAACTTTTTGGATATTTTTTGGTAACTATCATAATTGTTAATCACCTATTTAATATAGTAATTTTTTGATTGTAGTGATCGCGTGCTATGCCGATACGTTTATTGCAGACAGAGGCAGATAATGGCCGGCACTTGTTGTGCTGGTGCTGCAAGTGGACAAGGGAGATGTAATGGGGTATCAAGCGAATGATGTTCATTTGAGCGATGAGGCGAGTCCAATCATTTGGGCCTCTCAGCTTAAACATGCCGATTTTTCAGTGCTACCAGATACAGTACGCTGTCTTGATGAATTAACGACAAATGACAGGAGTGATAGCCATCACTTAGTCAATGTCATTCGTCATGACCCAGCATTTGCGTTGAAAATATTGCAAGAGGCAGCTCGTGTCGGCCACTTTGATCAAGAGACCTGGATGCAATCCAGCACACTGTCGCAAGCTGTTGTTGTGCTTGGTTATGATCGCATTAAACGAATGATACAAGACGTTGATATTGTTGATATCGAAAGCAACAGGCCTGAGAGTGTGCGTTACTTGCAATGTGCATTGCAAGCGTATCACGCTGCCGTTAATGCTGAAGGTTTTATTCGTGAGAAACGCTATGATCGGAAAAAGGCAGAGCAAATTTTCATCGCGACTTTATTGCACCGCATTGGAGAATTGGCATTTTGGTGTCATTCAAATCCATACTCGAAAGAATTAAGTGTGGTAATGAGCCAGCATCAAGAGGCTTGTGAGCAAGCCCAAGTGCAAGTCTTAGGTTTTAAGCTGTGCGAACTATCGGAGCGTCTAGCCAATCAGTGGTGTGTAAATAATTGTTTGAGTCAATCATTTAGTAATGATATTGCAGCTTCTGATCCAGTCAATGCGATCAATATTGCTGAGCATTTTACCACGGCAATAGGTAAAGGCTGGAAATCATCTTCGATTCAGCGAGTCACAAAAGAAGTGGCAAGTTTTCTTGAGCGAGATATAGCTGATACCGCATGGTTGCTACGCAAGCAACATGATGAAGTCGTTGAAGAAATGAATAATTTTGTTGAGGTTACTGAATTCAAGATAGTCTTTGAGGATCCAGCAGATATTAGAGAAGAATTGATATGCCGTAATAAGCAAGCTGAGGCTGAGCAAACTCAGTCTAGCGTTGATAAGGACGCCATGCTGAAGCAAAGGCTAGCGCTAGTTGAAAAAGTTATCTCCGCAATAGAACATCAACCTGATCCAAAAGTCATATTACGTATTCTAGCAAAAGCAATTGCACGTTTTTGTAGTGCTAACCGGATCGTGATCATGATGTTTTCACCCGGTACTGACAGATTGCTTACACCACGGTTAGTTATTCGAGATAAAAATGATATGACAAATTTTAATATCGATTTGACTGATATCAACAACACGTTGGTCAAGCATGTGCTTGATGAAAATAAAATTTGTTGGGTTAACGATCAAACTTCAATTCGTTACGTCGCTTACTCGGTGAATTCATTTCGGAAAAAAATCAATAGCAAAAGCTTTTTTATGGCTCCGCTTGGTACCGACAAGCAAAAGCTCGGTGTGATTTTAGCTGATAGTTCACAACCAGATAGTTTGTCTGCGCAAGAATTTCAGCTGTTTAGTCAATTAGTCATAGCTGCAAATACTAAATTAATTAAGCTTTATGAGATAAATTAACCTATTATTTGCTAGCAAGCTGAAAAAACAGGCACTAGCACTCGCTCAAAAACCACAGCAAGCCCATTGCGAGCGAGTGAAACGAGCGCGGCAACCCAGCAACCGAAACCATTAGT
>CAWUKA010000055.1:0-13063 GCA_963922965.1 uncultured Gammaproteobacteria bacterium
GGAGATAGTTGGGCGCTTGTTCGAGCAGCAGCTTGACCACGGGATGGCGTGCTTCAGCGACTTCGTCATAGCCATCGAGGACAACCAAGACGTTATTTTTACCCTCGCCAAGTATGACCTGCTGGCAAAAAAGACGGGCTTGTTCCAGGGTGAGTTCAAGTGGTTTGAATACTTCTTCGTATACTATTTCACTTAAACTGTAATGTTTTGTCGGGTCATAATGGGTGATGAGCTCCTTGAGTGGAAAGTAAAACACATAGTCGAAGCGGTCAGCCCAAAGTTGCTGGGTTTGATCCTGGTGCGCCCAGCGATGGGCGATGTAACGACAGAGGGTGGTTTTGCCGATGCCAGCGCGGCCGAGCATTAAGAGCCGCTTAGGGTTGATGGTTTTGTCACCTTGTTGACGTGGGTTGAAAATCGCTGCAAGGTCAATGGGTTGCTTGGCGCGGTGGAGATCTTCATAGTGTTGCAAGATGCCTAAGTTTGAGGTTTGTTCCCGACTCGAGGTGGCGGCGGAGGATGACGATGCCGCCTGCTCATCAGCCGCGGCTGGCGCGTGCGACCGTTGACACGCTTGTTCTTTTTTTTCCTGCTCGGTTTCCTTGACAATAGCGACGTTGACAAAGAGCTTATCAAGGTCAATCGGTTGCTGATCGGCGAGCAGGGTGATGTGTGCTTCACGGTATTTTGCTTTTAGGGCCTGTTTGATGTGTGCATAAGGAATGGGGTCAGGCTGGTTAGGTGGATTGACGACGATAGTACTATTCGGACCCGTTGCCACCGCAATTGAGCCATCACCTTGTGTCGAGGCGCAACCGACATTCAGACTGGCGCCGCCTGAGTCGGCGCTAGCACCACGTTTATCATTGTCTGAATCAGGCTGCTGGTGTAAGGGTGCCATGGATTCAGCTAGGACTTTTTTACGGGGCTTGCGCTCGCGGCTGCGGTTGCTTCTTCTCCTCCTTCTTGTTCTTCCCTTGCCGCTGCTTGGCTTGTTGCTGCGCTTGACCAAAATCCCGCTAAAACGTCCCTGGTGCTCGTATGCATGTCTACACCAATCGTCACCGCGCTTGACCCTTTACCAGTTGCTTTCGCCGTGTTGAGTACCAGTGCGGCTTCTTCATCAATTAAGCTTTTTGCTAGTAAATCTTCTAAAAGACGATTAATCGCTTGTCGCGCTTCATCAGAGTAATCATGCGCTGTTAGGATTCTCGCGGCTCGAGCATTTTCTCCTTCTGCAATGGCAGCATACATCGTCACATTTTTGAATCGAGCTGTTGCCGGATGAGCCGCTGGAAGTTGCTGTAGGCACTGTTGAAGATAAGTTGCTGCTATCTTCGGCCGAGTAATCTCAGCCGCTGCAGCTAAGATAGCGGAACGGAACTGAAAAATCGTGTCGGAGTGACTCGCTTGCAGGTGCAGCTCAATCTTGTCACCTTGCGTTTCAAGACTAAATTGTTGCAGTAAGGTGGCGACGTCTAATGGGTAGATGGCCCTAAGGATGGCAACGTGATCAAGGGTGAGTGCACCTTGCTGGCGCATGTAATCTAGAAAAGTGAGTACCTGCTGCACTGGGGCGGGAAAATGATGAATGTCAATGCGGCGCTGCTGGTCAGCGGGTGTTGACTGAGCGCTATAGTGCGCATCTAATGCTTGGGTCACCGCCTGTTGTACATCAGCTATTGCAATGTGTCGACCACTCGTCCCACGTAAAAAGGGCGCAATTTGACTCTGCTGGCAAAAGGCTTGCTCATACCAGGTTTCAGGCCCCGATGATCGGTGTATCACTTGCTTATAAAGATAATTCAGTGCATCGAACGGTGCTTTGATGATGCCCCAAGCCGTTTGTTCAAGCGCACCGGTCAGGCTGCCAAAGGCACTGTAGTTGGCTTGTGGCCAATCTAACATCCGACGCGCCGCTGCGCCTGGCTGCCCGGTCTGCGGATCAAACCCTTGCATGATCCAGTGCAGCCGGTGGCCATTGATAAAGGCGTGCTGAAGGTCACGGGTTTCTACGCACAAATCCCACAGGGTGCCGGTGTGACGGCCAAAAGTGCTGACGAGGGTGGGCAGGGCGCAAAAATTCTGAATGTCTAACTGGTGGATTGGAATCCGGGCCTGCTCCGCAAGCAATTGGCTTTGCAGGGTCATTAAGAAATCAACGGCGCCGGGGCTATCGAACACCACGGCGCTGATGTCAGGGTGATAGGTGCTTTGAAATTGTGGTCGCTGTGCCCAGAACACACACACTTGTGCCAAAAAGCCGCCGAGTGAATGACCGGTGGTCGACAATCGATAGGGTGTTCGGTGTGGCTCACTCACCATCGGTGGTGCTGCGCAAGCGGCTGACTGTGCGGTGGTCGGTGCGGGTGTTGCTGCCTGTTCACGTTCAGCGGTGAGGAGTTGACAAAGCTGGACGGCCGATGATAACGCGTCGAGCAGGGTGGCTTTGATAAAAGCTCCCGGTTTGTTTTGCACGATGGATTGCAGATCGGTCACCCAGGAGTCGGCGCTCTGTGAGCCGCGATGGGCAATCACCACTTGGCGTCGGGCGTTATGGACATAAAGACCACCGCGATAGCCATTACCCGGATCAAAAAAGGCGGCTAACTGCCACCCTGCCGCCTCCAAGGTGCGTTGATGCTGTTCAGGGCTACTTGCAGCCGCAGCGCTCGAAGCAACGGTGGTGCTCGTGGCGGTCTGACAGGCTTTTAGCCAGTCATCCTGCGCATAGATAGCGCTGCTCATGAGGGCATATTCGTATGGGGTGGGAGGCAAATAACCGGTGAGGGTGGCAGTCGTTGTGGCTGGGCTGGCTTGAGTGGTTGGGCTAGTGGTTGATAGCGAATGACTGACGCTGGCATAAGATAGCGTTGATTCCATACCTGACTCCTCGTGCGTGATTGAGACTTTACAGTACCATTTAATTTTTATGTCAACACGTTTACGTCCCCTCTAGCGATCTGAGTGTGAGGCACGTTTGAGACATAAGCTTGGTTCATTTGAGTAGGGCATCATGTGCAAGTGTTATCGAATCTAGTTGAAAATGGCTTAAAAAACAATACGGAGTTTCCCGGAGTCCTCCCGAAACTGACTCCACCCAAGTCAAGCGGCGGACTTGTTGAGCATATGGAACAGCGTGTTCAACACCAGCCCAGGTCCAGTGCCTGCGCTGTCAACAATAGTAAGAACGATCGCACGAAGACACTAGCGTTAGTGTTGGTGGGAGGGATTGGTAGGCGCCTAGCCAGTCGGCTTGAGCGCATCACTTGACCTCGTAGCATCGTGAGGGACTGAGCGGTAAATAGGTCGGCAGCAGGCGCAAGCCATGCTACTTGCTGAAATTAATCCGATCCAACTTAAGCCAAAGCCTGGGCGCAACCATGAAAAGATCCCTTAATTTGGAAGCGTTTGCCGTTAAGAGGTATAATTGACTGCTTCGATATCTGCAAATGGTTACACAGAATCCAAGCGCCGCGTTTACCGGCATCACAACAGCCGGCCAAATATGTACTGTAAGGTTTGCTATATTCGCCACACTGGTAGATTTGCCACACACACCGACCAACCCACCTGTACCACCATGGCCAGCATGAGCGGTGAAATCAGCCTAACCGGATACCGATAGTGAGTACTGCCATCACATTTTAAATTGAGAAAAGCATAGCTTTCTGTATGATGCGCTGAGATTTAATTGAGGCTTTTAGCGGAAGAGCATTTAAGGGAGTGCTATCAACTCTCTGAGTCGAGTGCACATAAGATAGCTGAGGCGATAGAGCACAAAACTGTAAGGGGTTACTGCCTGCTACTGAGCAGCGAGTGCCAATCGTGTTGGCGTAAGAGGCTCGATCTGGTAATGGTGTTTTTACTGCTACAGGATCCTGAGTTGAGGATGAACGTAATAATAAAGGAAGACCGCTATCATGAACCCTGATGTCGTAACAGTTTCTTTATGTTGTTCAGTCATAAGTGTCAGCAAAGAAGTTATTTCATCGGCGCGTCGAATGCCATCAACCGCCAATATATCTTTTAATAGATAGGATGAAACTAATTCATTGAGGTAGCGTTTTCTCCACTCCTCACCCGCTAGCTGAGATCAATCCCGGTGAGATCATCGAGTTTGAGCCGGTAGCGAATCAGGTTGCCTTCGTGTAGGCTGCTAAATTGTTGATGGATATAGTCGATCACTGCTTCTCGTTCAGCTTCTAGTATTTTGTGTTGCTTGGCCATTGCTATTATTTCATCCTGCTTAAATGCTTTTGTCGTTAACACGCTAAAGCGGACAGCTTCGCGCACAAATTCACGATAGCTGAGTGCAGCTTTGGCAGGATTATCGATTTCGGCACGCAGCACTCGATGTTTTTCTGCTGAAGCAAGATAGCTATCGATGTAGATTTCTTTGAGCAGTGCGATATTGTTTAATTCATAAATACCGATCAAGCCATCGATATAGGTTGCATCATCCATCACTAAAAAGGACATCGGTGCGAGTTCAGCTTTTAGAAGAGGAAATAGCGGTTCATATTGGCGTCAAAAATTAATTTAAACTGATCACTGACAGTAGCATATTGCTCTACGCTTGATCTTATCGTCGATCTTGCCAGCACGCTTGCCAGCTAGCATCGGCACGTCGTGTTGTATTTGTGTTGTACTCAGTTGCAAGCCGGCTAAGGTTTTATTCTCAAGTTTACTAGTATAGTTTGCGGCATGAATTAGAGTGTCTAAGCCATCGGTTTGTAGATAGTTGCTCATACCACCCCACGTTTCATTTTGGGACGAAATGATCGCAGTGCGATAGCCTATTGCATGTAAAATGTCATAGATCAGTACACGACGCGGGTAGCTTGGTTGTTTTGGGTAGTAGTAAGCACGCATCGCGTATAATGGGTATCGGCTTGCAACTGGGCTGATGTCAGCGTAGTTAGAGTGGCTAGATTGGGCATAGGCACGAGTAAAGCGGGTAGATTGTTCCGCTAAGGCATTGGTGTGAGGCATTGCATTGCGATGACCACCAAAGCTCGGTAATGAATCGCGTCGTAACGATTCGATTAAGATTAATATCACATTATATTTTTTTAAATGAGCTTGATCGACGGCTTGTAGATAGCTGGTCATTGGCAAGATTGCTGGCCGTGTAATGTGGATATCGGCTTTGTTGTACTGATCACGAAATTGATAACGACGCAATTGGTTGCTCAAGTCCCATAACCAAAACGCAACAGGACCTGCGCGTTGATCGCGTGATTGACTAAAGCGCTCATGCAGGCTGTAGGAGACACCTTCTTTTTCAGCAAAGACGCGTTGACCTTGTTGTTGGCTGGCGTGATTCGCATAAATAAATATACTTGCCAAGCCAAATATAGCGGCTAAAAACAATAGATCAATGCTGCGCGAAATTTTGCTAGGCAGTCGATCAATCAGAGGCATGAGTAGATATTGCAAAAAACAGATAAAACAAATCAGACCAATTGGAATTGCTGTCACCAGTTTAATATTTAAATCAGTTGGATGTTGAATGATTTGGAGTTTGTTGTGAGCAAATATCAGGACGCTATCGAGACCAAGAAATAAATCGTCAAGATAGAATAAGCACGAGCTCATCAGGTAAATGCCGATCAAAAAACTTAAAATCAGAATTTTAACCAGAGTAAGTGGCCACCACTTTGGAAGCCTGAGCATGATCGCGCAAATAGTGGCGTAAATCACAAGCAGCAGCATCTCATAACTACTGCCAGCGAGTCGAAGCCAGCCTGGTAGTAACAGATCGTGTATGATGCTACCGCTCAGATAATATTGCGCACTCAGGTGAATGCTAACAAAAATCAACCAAACCAGCGCGATTAGGCTGACTTGGTTATTTCTAGTTTCCGGCTGATTATTATTCTTTTTTGTCACCATTGCATCATTCTAGGATGATGCTAATCCTACTGGCGAGCGAGGGCCAAATTTATTCGATAATGGGCGGCTAAATAATTGATAACTAACCTATTTATGCTGCGCATTGTCACGGCGGATTAGTGGGTCTGATCTTACCTGGTTTCTGTAATTGTCGATATTTTCACGTACTCTACTTATCAAATCGTCTGTTCTATCAACATCCTCTCGGATTGACCATATTCCTGCTAAAAAAACAATGGACTGGCCAAAAAAAGCGTACTTCAGTACCCGGTCTGTCGCTGAAAGTCTTGCGAGCATTTGATAGAGCTCTATAACACCACGATTTGACGAAGTTGTTCGAGTTATTGGCTTTATTGTGGCTGAAGGCAGCTTTTGGTGCTTTATCAAGCGTCGGCTAAATCGTGGCAGCATAGTGTTAACCCTTATCGTTGATGAATTCCGCTGCACAGTACATAAGAAAAGATGGTTTTTTAAGCCCAAACAAAACTATTTGAAAATTTTACTCCGACAAATTCAAGTCATCGGCGTGGCGCTGCAATGCTGATGTCAGCGATTCGTTGGGTTTAGTTTTTTTTGCTGGCTTGGCTGGGCCTGGTTGCTTTTGTGTGGTGCGATGTTTCAGTTGTCCAGGTGTAGTAGCTTGCGTATCTGTCCGCACGCGACAGTCTATTTGTATTAAGTCTTGCAACTCGGTTTCTTGTTGTAGTGCTGCCTTAAGTTCTGGCAGCTGAAACCGTAATCGCGTCACCCAGGCGGCTGAACTAGCGTACAGAATCAAGTGGTTGTCGCTAAAGCTTGCGACTCTGATGTGTGGTCGCAGTGCGCTATCGAGGTGCTGTTGCACGATCGCATTGTAGCGTAACAGTTTGCCACAGTTGGACATAATTTGGCGAAGTCTAAGATGGCCAGCCGATAAAATTTGGGACATGCTAGTGTTGGATTTATATGCCATAATAGTGAACTCATTTGGCGATGTGTAAGCTAAGAGTACAAAAATATTGTGCAAAAGTAAAGTTTGGAAGGAAACATGGGTCTATTTAAAACGCTTTTTGGTAGTCGTAATGACAGAATGGTCAAAAATTTACAAAAACGTGTGGTCTTGGTCAATCAATTCGAAGCTAGCATGCAGGCATTATCCGATATTGAGTTGCGGCAGAAAACCGAACAATTTAAACAACGGGTTGTTGACGGTGAAACATTGGACCATTTGTTGCCAGAAGCGTTTGCGGTCATGCGTGAAGCGAGTTCACGCGTCTTTGGCATGCGTCACTTTGACGTCCAATTGATCGGCGGCATGGTCATGCATGCCGGTAACATCGCTGAGATGCGTACTGGTGAGGGTAAGACATTGGCAGCAACCTTGCCTGCTTATCTCAATGCCTTAAGTGAAGAAGGGGTACATATCGTCACCGTCAATGATTATCTTGCTCGGCGTGATGCAGAATGGATGCGTCCAGTCTATGAATTTTTAGGATTAACAGTTGGTGTTAATGTACACGACTTGACGCGTGAGGAAAAACGTGCAGCCTATGCTTGCGATATTCTGTATGGTACTAATAACGAATATGGCTTCGATTACCTGCGTGACAACATGGCATTTTCTCCGGAGCAAAAAGTTCAGCGCCAATTAAATTTTGCTATCGTCGATGAGGTCGACTCAATTTTGATTGATGAGGCGCGCACCCCGCTGATTATTTCTGGGGCTGCTGATGATAGCTCAGAACTATATAAGAAATTAAATGAGTTGGTGCCGCGACTACAACACCAAGTTGATGAAGAGGGTGAAGGCGATTATACAATTGATGAAAAAGTCCGCCAAGTCTATTTAACCGAGCAGGGTCATCAAACCATCGAAGAGTGGTTGCTACAACAAGGTCTTATGCAAGCCGATGAAAGCCTCTATGATTTAAGTAATATCAGTTTGGTACATCATGCTATGGCCTGTTTACGAGCGCATGCAATCTATCAAAAAGATGTAGATTACATTGTCCGTGATGGTCAAGTCTTGATTGTTGATGAGCACACCGGCCGGACACTATCTGGTAGGCGTTGGTCTGATGGTTTGCACCAAGCAGTCGAAGCGAAAGAAGGTGTGACTATTCAAGCTGAAAACCAAACCTTAGCAACTATCACTTTCCAAAATTATTTTCGGCTTTACCAAACCTTATCTGGTATGACTGGTACAGCAGATACTGAAGCCTACGAATTCCAACAGATTTATGGTTTAGAAGTTATTGTTATTCCAACACACAAACCGATGGTGCGGCAAGATCATGCTGATTTGGTCTACCTCACCACTGGCGAAAAATATGCCGAAATTATAAACGACATCAAAGCACGACGTGAACAGGGTCAGCCGATCTTGGTTGGTACCGTTTCCATCGAATCATCCGAATATTTAGATCAGTTATTGAGTCAAGAAAACATTCCACATAAGGTTTTGAACGCTAAGTTTCATGCGCAAGAAGCTGAAATTATCGCTGAAGCAGGTCGACCTGGTGCGGTCACTATTGCCACTAACATGGCTGGCCGTGGTACCGATATTGTCCTTGGTGGTAATCTTGAAGCAGAGCTTGCTGTTGTTACTGATCAGCAAGAGCGTGAGCGTTTGACAACTGATTGGCAACAGCGCCATCAGCAAGTGTTAACAGCAGGTGGTTTACATATCATTGGTACTGAACGTCATGAGTCACGTCGTATCGATAACCAACTGCGCGGTCGTGCTGGTCGGCAAGGTGACCCGGGTAGTTCACGATTCTACTTATCACTTGAAGATAATCTGATGCGGATATTTGCTTCGGATCGGGTTGCTGGTTTGATGGAAAAATTAGGTTTAGGTCAAGGTGAGCCGATAGAGCATTCGTGGGTAACCAAGGCGATTGAAAACGCACAGCGTAAAGTTGAAGGTTTTAATTTTGACATCCGCAAGCAATTGCTTGAGTACGACGATATTGCCAATGAACAGCGGAAAGTGGTTTATGCACAACGTGCTGAAATCATGGCTGGCGAGGATATCAAAGCGATGCTGGTATCGATACGCCGTGAAAGTGTTGAAACGCTAGTTGCTGAATTTATGCCGCCGGATAGTTTTGAACAGCAGTGGGATATTGATCAGCTGGTCGTTGCATTGCGTGATAAATATGGCTTGGAGATGCCGGTTCAGCAGTGGTTAGAGCAAGATAACCAGCTTGATCATGCTGCTGTGGTTGAACGAACACTGAGTGCAATGATACTTGCTTACGAAGAAAAAGAAGCAATAGTCGGTGTGGAAGTCATGCGCGATTTAGAGAAATCGATCATTCTGCAAACGTTAGATAATCATTGGAAAGAGCATTTAGCTAATATGGATTACTTGCGCCAAGGCATTCATTTGCGCGGCTATGCTCAGAAAAATCCCAAGCAAGAATACAAGCGTGAATCGTTTAAATTATTCACACATATGAAAACAATGATCAAGCAAGATGTTGCTGTCTTATTAGCTCAAGTCCGAGTGCAGTCTGAATCTGAAATCGCTGCTTTTGAGCAACAGCGCCAGCGGGCAGCAGCACAACGGCAACAGGATCTGCGGTTTCAGCATGCCAGTGCACCAGCACTTGCTGATGGTGATGACGATGAAGAGCCAAAGCCAGCTCAGCGCGCTGAACGCTCGGAGGCAAAAGTCGGTCGCAATGATAGTTGTCCATGCCGGTCTGGTAAAAAATTCAAACATTGCTGTGGCCAACTGAGTTAGATCATGGTTCTGATTAAACAGCATGGATGCCGAAATCGATTTATTTTACTGCTTGTATCCCTGATGCTGTTATCTCCCGCCTCCTTTGCACAGCCTGATATTGAGGTAATCAGTATCTTAAACAATAGAGCCATGTTGAAAATTAATGGCCGTATTCAAGTGCTTTCGGTTGGCCAAAGTGTTGATGGTTTACAGTTACTTGAAGCAGCCGGCAGCGACGTAAAGTTAAAATCTGGCCAAACCGTCTACCACTACAATCGGCAGGCGGGTATGCAAACAACCTTGCTTAAGCAAGAGTCAAGCACAGTCAAAATTACTCAAACTGGCAATGGGATGTATTTTACCCATGGTGTCATCAACCAACTGCCAGTACGCTTTGTTGTCGATACTGGCGCGACCATGGTGACCATCAGTTCTGCATTGGCGCAATCGCTGGGCATTAACTATAAACGTGATGGTCAGTTGGCAGCAGTATCAACAGCTGCTCAAGTCATGCATGCTTACCGTGTCTTATTTGATGATGTTGCTATTGGACATATTCGCTTGCAGCGAGTTCAAGGTATTGTGCTTGAAGGTAATATGCCAGTGACACCACTATTGGGTATGTCATTTCTGTCGCGAGTTAAATTTCAATATCAAGGCCAAACTTTGGTGATTAATGAGTAAGGCATGACTGTAGTCGGTGTCAATGTCATCGAACGGTAGCAAAAGGATGTTAGATGATAGCGGTAAAAAAAAAATTCATGACCTATGTTGCATTATTTTGGTTAAGCTGGTTGATGGGTTATGGTTTGCTGACAGTGTTTATCGAAAATTCAATTATATACCAGCAGCAATTAAGCCCTATTTTTCGTTTTTCATTAATCGCATTTGAAGCCTTACTTGTCGCACCAGTTTGTTTGTTGCTGGCTAGTATCATGTGGCAGCGCAGCTTTACTTTAGCCTTGATTAAATGGCCGCTAATGCTCTTCAGTGTGCTAGCTATGGCAATCAGCTGGGGTATGTTTTACTTTGCTGATTTTTTTCTTGGCTTTAACAGTCTAGAAATGTTTGTAAATGATCCGACACAAATCATTCAGCACTTTTTTCAAATGAATTGGCGGATACCAGTGTTCGCAAGCCTAGCAGCACTACTGCTAACTGGCTACTTTATCCGGCTATTGTATTTTATTTCGTTACGCCTATCTTGTCGCTTAGCTTGTTTGATCAGGTTATTGACGTTATTGCTATTGATAGCTTTGTTGGTCTTTTATCTCGTTTGTGCCAATAAAATTAGTAGTCTCGACGGTTTCTTAATATCGCGCAAAGATAAAATCTCTTACCGTATTCCTGAATACTATACCCGCATGCGTGATCAGCATACTGGGCCGATCAGCTATCTCTTTGCTGAGCTGAAATTTCGTTGGCGCGATCTAAGCCATCATACGATTCAGCAGCAATACTTGGGTTTAAAACGGCGTGATATTATTCCTATCAGTCAGTATCTTGCGACAATCCAGCCGGGCTATGTTAGTCGCTACAACGTGATCGTTTTGTTGATTGAGTCATTGCGACCTGATGTGCTTCCAGTTTTTGGTGGTGAGCACAATATTATGCCGCAGTTAAATCAACTTGCGAGTGAATCATTACAGTTTAGTCGAGTTTATTCACAGTCGAGCCATTCCAATTATGCCGATTTGGGTCCGCTGACGTCGCGTTATCCATTGTATTCACCACAAATGTATTATTACCCTGCGAAAGTAAGCTATCCTCGAGTGTTGATGCATGGTATTTTACATGAGCTTGGTTATAAGACAGCTATCATTTCATCCCAAAATGAAAACTGGGGTAATATGCTAAATTATTTGCATGCTGGTCACCTTGATCATTTATTTCATGCCGCAACCTACAGCGGTGAATTGATGACACATGAGTTAAAGGGTAAAACTAATTTAACTCGGCTCTATGCCCAATCCATGGTGGCAGGAACCCGCTATGGTAAAGTTGATGATGCAGAAACCATGGCAGATGCGCTAAGTTGGATTAAAAAAACTACCGCACAACCATTTTTTTTATATATGAATTTGCAGAATAGCCATTATCCATATGTTACGCCAGAGCACTTTCAACGTCTTTATGATCCAAATAACGTTGAGCCACCAGTTAAAATTGCTGAATGTCAACATCAGACAACAGTGCTATTAAAAAATCGTTACGCCGATAGTCTGCGTTACATCGATCGGCAAATTGAAAAACTAGTCGCAACCCTTAAGCAAACTCAACAGTGGCAGCATACAATTTTGGTAGTAAGTGGCGATACGGCGACCGCGTTTTGTGAGCATGAGTTCTATGGCAACGCCGCTGTGTTGCTTGACGAAGTCGTGCGTGTACCAATGGTCATTCATGTACCTGGCCAACCACCACAGCGTATTAATCAACTTACTCAACATATTGACTTGCCACCAATGCTATTTGATCTGTTAGGTTTGCCAGCTCATCCTTCGTTTCAAGGCTTAAATAAGCTTAAACCGCATGCTGAACCAGTTTTCCTTGTTGCCCAGTCACCAATTGCTTATTACTACGCGATCGTTGATGGTAACGATAAGTTAATTTATGACTTACGTGGCCAACGGGCTTTTTTATATGATTTAGCTGCTGATCCACTAGAGCAGCAGTCAATTAATTTCGATAAACAGAATCGCCGTCATCAACAATTGTTTCAGATGCTGACAACATGGGTTGCAGCACAGATTGAGTATCATAAAGATGAAGCTTGGCATCGCTACCAGTATCCCCCCAGTTATTACAAGCAAGGTAAGCTCTCATGATAAAACCATTTTTTGATGTTGCTGTAGGCTTAGTTATCAGTGCCGACAGTATTCTAATTGCCAAGCGTCCACCACAAGTATATATGCCAGGTGTGTGGGAATTCCCTGGTGGCAAAATTGAAGCTGGTGAATCACCAATGGCAGCTTTGCAGCGTGAGTATCAAGAAGAAGTTGGTATCGAGGTATTATCCGCCGAGCCTTATTTGCAAGTCGAGCATGAATACTCAGAGCGTCGGGTTTGTTTGCAGGTATGGCGGATTACTGATTATGCTGGTGAGCCAAAAGGCCTTGAAGGGCAAGAATTGCGTTGGGTGCCAATTAGTGATTTAACGCAATATACTTTCCCGAATGCTAATCATGCGATCGTTGCAGCTTTGCAGCAGGATTAGGGCAATCTTTTATATTTTGTCGGCTACCGCGCTCCTTACACTGGCTCGCAGTGGGCTAGTATATACGGCTTATATCATCAAATCTTACTCACAACTCTAATTTGTTTACCGGCAGAAGCAATGACAGTTTTGGTGATGTGTCTAGCGCTTTTTAAAGGCTGACACCATAATCCTTTAATAGTTAAATGGCTATAATCATATGTTTATTTTTATATAACAGGAGGTATATCAATTATGTT
>CAWUKA010000056.1:0-12824 GCA_963922965.1 uncultured Gammaproteobacteria bacterium
TCAAACAAATGACTCAATTCTGTAAACAAATTTTCACTAGATTTGCTGATAGTCATGTTTCATTTTGGAGTAATTGAGGCATATCAATGGCTAGTTCTGCCACTGCTTGCTGCCAGCGCTGGCCTTGTCGGCACTTATAGAATCGCATAGTAGGATAAAATACTGAGTGTTCTAGACCAAATTTAAATGGAAATAGCAACGCAGGCTCAAGTACACAGGTTTGTGTGCCAAGTGAACCGGCAAGGGCATGGTTAAAATTAAATGGTGTTATCACAAGATCTAATTGTTTAACTATATGCGCCAAATCGTAAATGTCTTGTTTAATATTAATCGGTGGTCGATGAATCTCAATCTGATACTGATCCATAATTACGGCAATATCTTCTGTTACATCATCGTATTGTAAATTGATAAACGTTACATCAGGCTGTCGCAGAATGGGTATCAGATCAGTTAGCGAAAAATAATCTTGTTCCATATTATTTCGTTGTTTAACACTACGCCAAGCTAAGCCAACCTTGTGCTTGCCAGATAGGTCAGCAAGATATGCTTGCCACTCAGCTAATTTAGTCTGATCGAGATTAATCCAGCTTTTTTTGGTTGGAAAATCTTCAAACTGTTTGCGAAGATGGCATAATCCAGTACCTCCGAGCATGACATAGTCGAGTTGTGTCAAAATATCATTCGCCACTCCATTGTTACGCTCGGTTGGTATGATTGTGGCATTACCGAAGCTGAGCTGAAACAACTTACCTAATCGCTGGTCACAAGTGATATAACAAGTCTCAGTTTGCTTAATTACTTCTGAATAAGTGTTTGAATGCATGAGTTCGTCACCTATACCCTGCTCAGCTAGAATTAATAATGATTTCCCTTCTAATGCTTCACCACGCCAATACGGTATTTGATTAAAGATATGGTTATAAGTTTTAGGATAGCTCTCGGGATAACTTCTAGCTTCCATATTAATCCATGCTGATTCAAGCTCTGAACAACTCAATTTAGCAAATGCCAAGTTAGTTCGATAAGTTTTATAGCTAAAAAAACTTTCGTTTATTTGTTTGATTAGGTGAATGAATGCTAATAATTGTCGCTTAAAGCTATAAATCGTACTGAGACAAGTAGCCATATTGATACATTGCAATGTTACTAGTTCTGTTTCGAGCACTTTTCTTTTCAATGCAACTACTTGTTTACAAGTTTGATAATAACCCGCTAAATCCGATAAGCGAAACTGAGCACTGCTGATGTGATGAAGCACATCAATATGATTTGGTAGCTGTTGGCGGATAGGTTTAAGTAATTGAATTATTTTCGCAAACTGATGGGTCAAAAAGTAACATCGACTCAGATCTAGATAGACGCTAATATTTTCGTTAACTACTGCGATTGACTGTTCATAATAATTAATTGCTACTGTTAGCTGGTTGTTCTTTTCTGCAATTAATCCTTCAATGTGTAGAATAATTGCTTCTGAAGCATTAGATTGCTTTAGTATGATCAACTCAGATTTAACCTGATCAAGGTTATCATCGCGCAAATAACATTTTATTTTTTCTACACTATCAGTCATCGCTTACTCACAATAATACTGCTTGATGTATTTTGTTAACGCTTTGATTGGCTGTTGCCAAGATTGATCATGGTTTTGCTTAGCAAAATACCTCACAGTCTTAAACATCGGACTGTAACCATTATTTTTCTCATAATATATCGGAATCGGTGGATTAGGCTTTGCTGGCTTTAAAACCAATGTCTCACAACCAACTGCCGCACTCATAATATGACTTGAGCTTTCTGGCGTGATGACAGCATCTAAACATGACATCAATGCCATGACTTGTTCAGCATCTTGAATGAGGTCAAGCGGTGGCTGTTGAATCTTAATTTTATATTGCTTATAAACTTGATCAAGCTCTTGTTCAGCTTTATCATATTGTAAGTTTATAAAATAGAGTTGTTTTAGTTTCAACACTTCACTTAACTCATCTAATGTGTAATAAAATTCACTCCGACCATTAACTGTTGTATAAGCTCGCATGCTACGCCAAGCGATACCAATTTTCTTTCCAGCTGGTAATTGATTCAAATATGTCTGCCAATGCTCGGTATCCTTGGTTTTAAATCGTGGCCATTGCTGGCTCGATTGATGCGATTGTACATTCTCAGAAAAGTAATATAAGAGTGAAAGACCTAGTACGATATAATCAACCTGATTAATTTGCTGCTGCCATGAATCATCTTGACGATCAATACCAATACATGTTGCTGTAGGAAAACTACGTTGCATTAGCATCGTCAGTCTTGGATCACATAAGATATAGCAGTGTTGACATTGATTAATTAGCTGGTAGTAAGCACTAGCATAGAGTAGCTCATCACCAAGACCTTGCTCAGGTAAAATAACAATAGTCTTACTTATAAGCGTTTCACCGCGCCAATAACGGTATTTCGTCAAGGTCTTCATATATAACTCTAATGGGCTCAATCTCGATTCAGCATGTGAGCGTGCAAGTTTAAAGTTTCTATTATTATCAGCTGTATCTTTAGCGAAGTGAACCGCATGCAAATTATTATGAAATTGATTGAAACAAGATTTCCAATAATTCAGTTTGAGTAGTATTTCATTAGCTTGGGTATTTAAACCTATGACGGCATAGTAGTTTGCAAGTGAAGCTTCCAGCTTAAGTGAGTTAAACTGCTTAATGAATTCTGTTAGTAGCCGTTTTACAACTAAGTAGGCTTGCCGAGCTGCAATTAAGCCATACCCCAGGCTACGCTCTATATCCTGTAGATAAAGATAAGCTGAGGATAACCGTTCGCAGAGTAGCGGGTGTTCAGGGTACTGATCGAGTAGCCTCTCGATTAAGTTTGGCACTTTACTATAGTTAGCAGTCAGTAGGTACCATTGGCTGAGGTTTAAGTAGAGCTGTAAATCATTGCAACCCCGTTTAACTGCCTGTTCAGCATACTGAATAGCATGCTTGAAATCATGACGTTCTGCGAACAGATTCGCATGCTGAATAAGCTGTGCGGAGTTTGCTGTAGACATCGATCAGTGCCGGATTTATAGCTGGTTAAGTTTAAGTTTAGACCAATAGTGCTTTGCGCAGGGTGATTAGCTCTGACAGTTGTTCTTGCTCTCACTATCAATTTTTGACACTAAAAGCTGGTTCCAACCCAGATCAAATTGTCAGAATGTTGACAGTTTTTTACCAAATCGCACTAACTAATTGAAAATTTTGCAAATAATTGTTGGCATTGGTTTTGCTCTGTACACGTTGAATTCAAAATTTTGTCGTGTTGGTGAGGATTATGTCAAATCTACTTTACAGCGATGTCAAACAACCCGAGCAACCTTACACGGTGACAACAAGCTTGACCTCATTGTCATTGCTGAAAACTTCTGAAAACGATCGTTTGCAGAGTCTGCTAAAAATCTTACCTGCCGGTGTGGTTGTGATTAATCGGATGGGTCTGATTGAAGAGTGCAATATTGCGGCCGAAGAGTTGCTTGGCGAAGGTATATCGGGTAAGCGCTGGATCGATGTGATTGAGCAAGCGTTTGCACCTCGGCAAGATGACGGTGCAGAGATTTCTCTCAAAGACGGTCGTCGGGTCAGTTTGTCAACTCGTGCATTGGAAAAAGAGCCTGGCCAAATCGTTTTATTAACTGATCTGACTGAGACTCGTGCACTACAAGAACGCATGAATCGTCAGCAGCATCTTGCTGATATGGGTAAGATGACTGCATCAGTTGCTCACCAAATCAGAACACCACTTTCAGCTGCCTTACTCTACGCTGAAAATTTAATAAACAGCGACATTAGTGCGGCACAACGCGATAAATTTTCTAGTCGAATTGTGAATGCGTTAAAACAGTTAGAAACCAAAATTCAAGATATGTTGGTGTTTGCCAAAGGTGGTAACACCATTAAAGCAGATTACAATGTCGCTGAGTTACTAGCCGACCTAGAACATTCACTTGAAACTCAACTTGAAGTCAGCAATACAACACTTGTGATTCGAAACACAGTAGGATGCACCCGTTTGCACTGTAATCGTGATGCGATTTTGGGTGCGCTACAAAATCTAATAAACAATTCTATTCAAGCCAGTGGCAATGGTACAGCTGTTTGTGTGACGGTGATGGCAACAGATACTGGCATGCTTGATTTGATCGTCATTGATGAGGGTCCAGGCATGTCAGCATCTATTCAGAAAAAAATATGCAAACCATTTTTTACAACTAAAGAACAGGGTACTGGACTTGGCCTCGCAGTAGTTAAAGCAGTTGCAAAAGCCCATTACGGTGATCTCTGGATAAAATCAGCTATCGATCAAGGCTCGATGATTGGTATGAGATTGCCAGTTGATAAAAACAATGAGTTAAATATAAAGCACGAGGAGGTTCGATCATGAGTCAAGGTGTCATACTGATAGTAGAAGATGATAATAATTTACGTGAAGCGTTGGTTGAAAGTGTAAAACTTGCTGGTTTCGATTGCATTGCTGCTGATAATGGTAAGTCAGCCTTTGCCGCTGTCAAAGCACATCAGCCAAATATTATTATTACTGATGTGCAGATGAGTGAGATGAATGGCTTCGAATTGTTGAAAACATTGCAGCTGAGTGGCAACAATATTCCGATTATTTTAATGACAGCATATGGTGATGTTAATGGTGCAGTACGTGCTATGCGCGAAGGAGCTGTCGATTACATTCAAAAACCATTTAAAGCTTCATTATTAATTGAAAAAATAGCTTCATACATCCGCACTAATCTTAATCAATCGATCACACCAATTGCAGAAGATGAGAAAAGCATAGCCTTGCTAGAGATGGCAGGAAGAGTAGCTAATAGTGATGCTACCGTATTGGTTTGTGGTGAGAGTGGTACCGGCAAAGAGGTATTAGCACGTTATATTCATGATCAATCCAGTCGTCGTGACAAGCCTTTCGTTGCGATAAATTGTGCGGCAATACCTGAAAATATGTTAGAGGCAACTTTGTTTGGTTATGAAAAAGGTGCTTTCACTGGTGCTTATAAAACAACAGTAGGTAAATTTGAGCTCGCCAATAGTGGCACTATCCTATTAGATGAAATTTCAGAAATGAGTTTGCCACTACAAGCAAAGCTACTCAGAGTATTGCAAGAGAAAGAAGTAGAACGGTTAGGTGGTAATAAATTGATAAAACTTGATGTACGTGTGGTTGCCACAACCAATCGAGAGATGGCAACTGAAGTTAAAGAGAAACGTTTTCGAGAAGATTTATACTATCGTATAAATGTTTTTCCACTGCAATGGCGACCACTACGTGACCGCACTGCTGATATTTTACCGTTAGCAAATATTATGCTGACCAAATATAAAGTGTGTGATCGAGAAAATATTAGTTTGAGCGAGGCTGCCGAAGAAAAACTTCTAGCATACCAATGGCCAGGAAACACGCGCGAACTAGAGAATGTTATGCAGCGAGCATTGATACTGCAAAAAGGTAATGTAATTCAAGCTGAAGACTTACAAATTGATTGTGCCAGCGATGCCGTCAAAACGACTGCCGAACAACGTGATGATTCAGTTTTAGCTATTAAAGCAAACGAACAGGACCAGATTCTTGCTGCATTAAAAAATAATCAAACCCGCAAAGAGATTGCTGAGCGTCTCGGTATTAGTACTCGCACACTACGGTATAAATTAGCCAAAATGCGTGAAGCTGGTATTGAGTTACCACGTACTACCGGCACAGAAACAGTTTAGCGAGGTGATCAGTGAGCGATTTAGCCGTACAAAAAGTCTTACAACAAATCAGAGAGATTCAATCAAAAACTGAAGTTCAGCCATCACAAACTGTTGAGGCTGCTAAAACAAGTGATGGCTTTCAAGATTTATTAACTGAATCAATTAACAAGGTTAATAATTTACAAAAAGAATCAACCGAAATGAAGAAAGCTTATGAGTTAGGTGAAAGTGGCGTGACATTACCTGAAGTAATGATTGCATCACAAAAAGCAGGCATCGCATTTCAGGCGACTTTACACGTCCGAAATCGCTTTATTGATGCTTACCGCGATATTATGAATATGCCACTTTAACGAGTTGAAAATCGAGTGAGGGAATAGCCATGCCAAAGGATAATGATAATGCTTCAAAAGCTGCGTTGACTTTTAGCTATCTACCAGTTACTAAACAGATAGGTTTGCTAGTTGGTCTAGCAGCGAGCATCGTTTTGGCAGGATGGGTTATACTGTGGGCAAAAGAACCCAATTTTCGTCCCTTATACAGCAATCTCGACCCACGTGATGCTCATCAAGTAACTGAAGCGCTACAATCTTCAGGGGTAAAATTTCGTTTTGATGGTAATACTGGCACGATTTCTGTCGAAGGTGGAAAATTTTATGAGGCAAGAATGTCTCTTGCAGCACAAGGTTTGCCAAATGGCGGTGGTATGGGTTACGAGCTGCTTGCAGAGCAAAAAGGGATTGGTACCAGCCAATTTATGGAGCAAGCTCGTTATCGACATGCGCTTGAAGTTGAGCTAGGACGTAGTATCACTAGCTTTAAATCAGTGCGTAAGGCCAGAGTGCATCTAGCAGTACCAAAACAATCTGTCTTTATTCGAGATAAGCGCAACGCAACTGCATCCGTGTTAATAGATCTCTATCCAGGTCGAAGTTTGGCATCTGAGCAGGCGCATGCAATAGCACACTTGGTTTCATCAAGTGTGCCAGGCCTGAATTCAGATGAAGTGACTGTAGTTGATCAAGAGGGGCGAGTCTTACATGAAGCAGGCGGTATGGATCATATTGCTTTGGCAGATAAACAACTGAAGTATATTAAGTCGGTAGAAAATAACTATAAAAAACAAATAGAAGGTATTTTATCCCCTATCCTCGGTGTTGGTAAAGTCAAAGCACAGGTTTCAGTAGATATCGATTTTACTCATAAAACTTTGGCACGTGAATCGTATGACCCGGATTTAAAAGTTGTCCGCAGTGAGCAGAGCTTGGAAGAAGTGAGCCAAAATGGTACTCGCGCAGGTGGTGTACCAGGTTCACTAACCAATACACCAGGGGATGTCAAAGTCGCTAGTAATGAGAAAGCACCAGGTGGGGATTCTGTTCTACAGTCGACTAGAAATTATGAGCTTGATAAAACGGTCAGCTATACTGAGCAAAAATCAGGTGCAGTAACACGTATTACCGTTGCCGTCGTAGTCGACAATAAAACATCCATCAATTCAGAAACAGGTGAAGTTGAAACTATCTCACTAACTGAGAATGAATTATCTAATCTCTCTAACTTGGTTAAAGGTGCGATTGGTTATAATGTGGCACGTGGTGACAGTGTTCAAGTGATTAATAGTTCATTCTTCAAGCCACAAGATCTTGAAGAGATTCCTGAACCAACTCTGTGGCAAAAACCTGAAACGCAAGATTTGGCGAAGCAAAGTGTTGGTGTTCTACTCATCCTCTTGATTATCTTTGGTGTATTGAAGCCAACCTTAAAAATGTTAAGCAAAAATGCTCGCTATATCTCGCTACAAGCTTCTGATGATACCGGCCGACTGGTAATGACAAATGCGCATGGTGAATCGATGGCAGTTGGTGAAGATGGTCAAGTCATGCTGCCATCTATCGCTGGTGGTGCTGGGCCAAATAGCGCGACATCAACTAAGTTATCACAATTAAAAGAGCATGATGCACAAATGAAAGCGGTGAAAGAGCTCGCACAGACTGATCCAAAGCGGGTTGCGCAAGTGGTTAAAGACTGGATTGCACAGGACTAAGAGGAGAGAGTCGTGACTGGTGTAGAAAAATCAGCGATATTACTGCTTGGTATTGGTGAAGATCTCGCAGCAGAAGTCTTAAAACACCTGAACCACAAAGAGGTACAAAAAGTTGGTTCGACGATGTCACATATTTGTAACGTCAATAAAGATCAGCTCGAGGTTGTAATTCAAGACTTTGTTGACGAGTCAGAAAAACACACTAGCTTAGGTATGGGCTCAGAAGACTTTGTGCGTAATATGTTAGTCAATGCTCTAGGTGAAGATAAAGCATCTGGTCTACTCAATCGCATTACAACTGGTCTTGGTCAGCAAGGATTAGAGACGTTGAAATGGATGGAAGCACCCGATGTGCTTGATATGATTCAATTTGAGCATCCACAAATTAAGGCAGTAATATTGACTTATCTAGATAGTGATCAAGCCGCTTCACTGCTGAAACAGTTTCCTGAAGAGGAGCGGGTTGATATTGCTTTACGTATGGCTTCAATCGAAACCGTACAACCGTCTGCACTTGAAGAGTTAAATTATATTGTTGAAAAACATTTTGCTGGTAAGAAAACAACGACTGTTTCCGAAATCGGTGGTGTCCAGTGTGTCGCTGAGATCTTAAACTTTCTTGAAGGATCAATTGAACAGCAGGTGCTTGGTGGTATTAAAGAAGTCGATGCTGATTTAGGTGAAGAGATTCAAGATCTTATGTTTATCTTTGATAACTTCCTCGATGTTGATGATCGCAGTATTCAATTAATGCTGCGAGAAATTCCTTCAGATACCTTGCTATTAGCATTGAAAGGTGCAACAAGTGATATTCAAGAGAAATTCTTTAAAAATATGTCAAGGCGTGCGGCTGAGCTATTACGGGATGACTTAGGTGCTAAAGGCCCAGTACGTATCAGTGAGGTTGAAGTCGCGCAGAAAGAAGTTCTTGCCATTGCTCGCCGCATGGCTGACGAAGGTGAAATTATCCTAGCGAGTAAAGGCGAAGAGATGATCTAAGGAGAGTGTCATGAGTTATGAAATGCTAAAAAAGAAGGTTTTGAATAGTTCTGATCTTCGCATCTTGAAAAAGATGGTCGATAATAATGAGTTTAAGAGTCGAAAAAAAACGCGTGAGCACTTGTCACAAGAAGACATTGATCGGATAAAAGCAGAAGCAAAAGAACAAGGGTTTACTGAAGGCTATCAGGATGGTTTAACTGCATGTAAGTCAGAAATAAACGCTGCAGTACAGAATTTATCAGAAGTAATCTGTCATCTAGCGGAGCCAATTCAACGACTAGATGATGACTTAGAACATGAGCTTGTCGATATGATTAAGATCATCACCAAACAGTTTATCAAAAGAGAATTGCAACTCGATAATCAATTGATTCTCTCTGTTGTCAAACAAACAAAACCATTGTTGCCGTCCCTGATCAAGTCAGTCACTATCACTTTGCATCCAACTGATATCGATTTTATCAAGCAAGCTGATGCGAATTTGATTGAAGCAGCTTGGACCATAGTGCCTGATGCAAATCTTACTCCTGGAGGTTGTAAAATAGAATCGGATACCATTACCATCGATGCAACCATCGAGGAGCAAATCCAAACGTTATTTACCAATATCTTTGATGATACCGACGATAGCTGTGAGACAACCAATGACTAATCATCCACCAACTTTAGTTCAACGCCTGGCGGATTATAAGCCAAAAATAGAGCAGCCTACCGAACTGGTTGCGTATGGCAAATTGATTCGTATGGTTGGCTTAACCTTAGAAGCAGTCGGTTTGCACGTTTCAATTGGCTCGCGTTGTTATGCATACACTCAAACCGGTAAGCCGGTTGAATGTGAAGTGGTGGGTTTTGCTGGTGAGAAAATTTACCTGATGCCAATTGGAGATACTATGGGTTTAGCACCAGGTGCACGTATGCAAGCCACTGATGCGCAAGCAACCGCACTAGTTGGTGATGGCTTATTAGGTCGGGTCATTGATGGCAATGGCAAGCCGCTTGATGAATTAGGAAAGCTACAATGCGAACAGTCGGTTTCACTCTATGGCCAACATATTAATCCATTGAAACGCGACCCAATTGACAAAGTCATTGATGTAGGTGTGCGCGCAATCAACGCTTTGCTTACCATAGGCCAAGGCCAACGCATCGGTTTATTTGCCGGCAGTGGTGTTGGTAAGAGTGTGCTGTTGAGTATGCTGGCGCGTTATACCGATGCAGATGTAATTGTGGTTGGTTTGATCGGTGAACGGGGTCGTGAGGTGCAAGAGTTCATTCAGCGCACCTTAGGGCCAGAAGTATTACAAAAATCCTGTATTGTGGTCGCACCTGCTGATACTCCGCCTTTAGTACGTACCCACGCTGCATTACGCGCGACTAGTATCGCAGAATACTTTCGTGACCAAGGTAAAAAAGTTTTATTGCTGATGGATTCGGTCACTCGTTTTGCACAAGCTCAACGGCAAATTGGCCTGGCGATCGGCGAGCCACCTGCCACTAAAGGTTATCCACCTTCTGTCTTTACTACCTTGCCACAATTAATTGAACGAGCAGGTTGTGGTGGTGAAAACAGTGGTACCATTACTGCCTTTTATACCGTGTTTGTCGAAGGTGATGATTTGCAAGATCCGATTGCTGATTCGGCGCGAGCGATCTTAGATGGCCATATCGTGTTAGCACGCAAACTGGCTGATGCTGGTCATTTTCCTGCAATCGATATTCAAGCTTCTATCAGTCGCGTGATGGATAGTATTATCACTGATGAACAAAAACAACTTGCACAACGCTTACGCCATCTTTATGCCACCTATCAAGAAAATAAAGATTTAATTAATGTCGGCGCCTATATGCCCGGTTCAAATCCAGAGCTTGATACAGCCATTAAAGAGATGCCGCGGATTCTAAATTTCTTACGCCAACCACAACAGATGCAAGAATCATTTGATACCACCTTAGCAGAATTGGCGAATATCATGTCCCCGGCTAGCAGCTTGGCTACTGCTCAGCAAACCTAACCAGCAGCAAGCGGTGAATCATGATGCAGCGCTCACAACGGATGATAAAAATCAAAGGCTTTGCTGAATTAAATGAGCAGCGTGCGGCTATCGCGCTTGGTGTGCGGCAACAGCAATTAGCTAGTTGTGTTCAAGGCTTACAGCAACTTGAGCAATTTCGGCTTGATTATCGCCAACAAGTGCAAACTCAAGCTGAGACTGGGCTCAAAGCAATTGATTTAAAAGATTTAATGGTTTTCCTGAAGCGGCTTGATCAGGCAATCTTGCAGCAGCACGATAAAATCAAACAAGCGGAAAGCCAAGTTGTCGAAGCGCGTGAAGTCTGGCATAGCAAATACCAGCGCGTACAAGCACTTGAACGTGTGATTGAGGATATCCAGGTTGAGGAACAAGTAACTGCTAGTAGGCGCGAACAGGCGGAAGTGGATGATTTTAATCTACAGAGTCGTTTCCGCGACGCTGATCAACTGCTATAACACACTGATTCGGCATTATTAATGCCTATGTGAGTGCCCCACTAAGGCTGGCATGGATTTTGCTGCTGGTACTGCAAACAAACCATAAATGTGTTGGAGAGGATAATGGCGGGAGTAAACACATCAGTATTATCAATGCTTGGCCAGGCACAAGGTCTCAAAGGTCAGCCGGGGCAAGCAGGACCAAATACGGCAAGTGTCGAACTCGATAGTATCGGCGATAAAGTCGAATTTTTACAGCATCTCACGCAACAGCTCGGTTTAAATCTATCTCAAGATGAGATTGAAGGCATGCTCAGTGGCCAAGCCATTGAAGCGCAATACGATATTCCAGTCGAAGCCTTGCAAGATCAAGCTAATCCATTTGACCTGATTGGCTACTTTAAAATGCTGAATGAAGAAGGCGCGCAGCTACCGCAATTTCGTCAGCTGACACCCGATCAAGCCAGTTTAGAATTGATTCGCAATACCGTGTTACAACGCTTGCAATTGTCGCCGGAACAAATAAGCCAGGCGCAGGAGACGATTAATCAAGCTAAGCTCGATACTAGTTCGTTGCTGCAACAACTACTACCAACTGACATGGCTGATGTTAAAGATCACATGTTAGAAGAAGGTAAACTGGTTGGTGATCGTTTGGCAACTATGCTAGAGACAATGAATTTAACGCCCGGTCAGCAAAATCAATCAAACCAAGCGATTAATAATGCTTTAGCACAGTTAAATCAAATTCAAACCCTGAATATGCCTAAACATCAAACTGCAGTCGATGTACATCTAAATAGTCAAGAATGGAGTGAAGCATTTAATTCAAGAATTTTAGTCTTAGCTAATCAACGTATTCAAACCGCATCGATTCAGCTAGACCCGCCCGAATTAGGCCCACTCGATGTCCGTATTCAAATGAATAACGACAAAGCTAATGTCATCTTCACTAGTCAACACGGTGTGGTACGTGAAGCGGTTGAACAAGCATTACCGCGCTTGCGTGAAATGCTGCAAGAAAGTGGTTTGCAGTTAGCTGATGTTGATGTGTCTGATCAATCGAAAGACCAACAATCACAAGATCGCCTTGCTGGCGGAACCGCTGACCACGGCCAGCAGTATACCGCACAGACTCAGCATGATGGCGATGATGAATCAGAACAACAATCAAGTCACGACAGTGTTGCCGAGCGCATTGCACTTGGTATTGTTGATTATTACGCTTAACTGAATTTAGCTTTTACTCAACACACTCGATACGACTCATTCAGACGGGTTCGTCCGGCCTTGCTTTAGTTGAGTAGTGAGTGTAAGCAGACTGAAGTTTAGTCAAGTTGATTCATCTCAGATCCAATTTCCCCAGTCATATCAAATGCTGGTGATTTGTGTGAATATGGCTCAGCAGCTGCGCTAGCTCTAGCAGCAAGCACCGGTCCAAAACCAGTACCACCGTCCCCTAGCGGCTTGGGTGATGTGGTAGTAGATGCTACATCTGGCCTTGATGCAACACACCTAGGTGTATGCCTTGCCGTTTCAGTTGCACTAGCTCTTAGTTGCG
>CAWUKA010000057.1:0-12638 GCA_963922965.1 uncultured Gammaproteobacteria bacterium
ATAGTCAATACGCAGTATGACCTTTCTGAATTTGACTGATTAAAAAATAAAAAACGTAACTGAGCAGCAAGGCCAACAAACCGCGCCAATAAGAAAACTTTAAGCCAAGCGCGTAAACACCAGCTGCCAATGGTATATCGAGTAGATACTGCAGCCAACTCGGTACGCCGAGCGGCAGCAATAGGTGATGCGCTAACACAAGTATAATAACCGTTGCCAGAGCAACTGCAAACGCCCAACCGTAGCTCCGATGTGGTGAGCGCATTATCTGCGCAGCCTTCTTAATCGGCCAGGTCCAGGACCAAAATGCAAAGGACACCAACGCAAAAAAAGTCAACACAGTAGCAATAACTTTCAAACCACAACCCTCATCGCTTAATAAACGGTTAGCCTACTGAAAATAAATTGATTTACCAAAATCCAAGCGCAATGATAAACGTGGTAAAGAAAAATTATTCTACCGTCGTGGTGTCAGCAGGCATGGCGTGCTTTTGTAGTAGTTTTCTTAGTCCATACTGAAAAGTGGCTTCATTGAGCTGCAGAATCTTGAAGAAGTGCCGGTCAGCCTCGGCCACAATCGGCATAGTCTGTCCAACCATGTCGTCGCCGGCTTTCAACAGTTTAACTGTCTTAGCACGGGTATCGGTTAAATGCGGCATTCGGACAATTAAACGTTTTTGCTCGAGGGTCGATAACACTTTTGAAGTCATCATGACATCGGTATTGACGTAACCGGCCAATTGCACTTGGGTCACGTCATCATATAGCCGGGTCAGATGCTTGATACCGGCAAGCAGAATGAACTGAACATGAGTCAGTTCATAAGCTTGCAAGGCGCGAGCAACTTGACGCTGCCACAACAAAGTGACTTGCCAGAAACTGTAGCCAAACCCAACATCGGGGTAGTCAGCAATAAATGTAGCCATCTTGTCTGTCAACCAACTCACCCGATCAAAACACAAAAACTCAGTAGCGTAGAAACAATAACCTCAGCAGACTATGACTAGCAAGGAGTAGCAGTTACTACCGGGCCAGCTACAGGAAGAGGTAAATCAGCCTTGTTATCATCAGCACTTCCTGGAAATAGCTGTCGCTGAGCTGTTGCTCTTGTTGGTGAAGCAAAGCCGTTTCCTGACGCCAGCTCCTTTGGTGGCTGACCAGCAGGAGCACCACCACCTGCCCCTGCAGCTGATAACAAGCGCTGTTGCAAATCTTGCGAGCTAGGTTGTTGTGCAGGTGTACCAGCAACGCAAGTCGGTGACGAACTTCTTGCTCTGTCATCCGGCTGCTGCTCAGCTGCGGCACTAGCGTCTCGCATTTGCTGACGTTGCTGTCTATGCTCTAATAAATTTTCAATACCACGGGTTAATAAAACAATAAAATCACCGGATATATCTCGCAGCTTGGTAAGCAATGCTTCAACTTCTCCGGTGTGCTCATCTGGCTTAAACGGTACTTCAAAGTCTCGGGTGAGCCCATCTGACTCAAATGCAGGTGTGATACGTGCCGTATTAACAAACTCCTTCATGGCTGAGGCATATAGATTTGTATCAAATAGAAAAGATTTTAACCTAGCAATCAAATCGTGATCATGTGTTGCGCCAGACACAGCAGGATCATCAACTACAAAAGTATCTTCGAAAACCCTAGCCAGCAGACTAACTGCTTCCGCCAGTGGTTGATAGCATTGCTGATATCTACTCTCTGAGCTGAAAGGTGATGCACCAGGCGAAGCCAAATCTACATATTTTCGAAATATATTTCGATGCCTAGTAACTTGAGTAGTTATCAGTTGCATATTGTGACGAGCATACTGTCCTCGGAGTTGTGAGTGTACGTAACCTTCTTTAGGGGGTTCTCGATAATCTTGATCTGTTATCATGTTGTGTTACCTCTCTTTTTTCACATTAACATTTATTTCCATCTTTTATTACGGTCCAACTCCATTTGGACAACGACGTTGAAATACCCACTCAACGCATAAAATGGTTGACTAAACTTGACGGCAAAGCATAGATAAATTAGACTTAAACCTAATAAATAAAATTCAATCAACTTACTTAACCTAGTTAACAAAAAATTTATTAGCAACAAATATAAATTGACCGAGTTTGTCATTTTTCACTATAAATTTCAAGTTGTTAGTTACTGCCCTTCCTTACATTATGCTAAGGCAGACGTTTGTCCCTGATGATGCAGCGCCTCCGGCTTATCACCACCCTTGTCTAATTCAAAAAACAACTGCCCTAAATTTATAGCAACATCACGGTTGGCTACAACTTCCCGCTCTAAGCATCGTGACGCTTTGCTAGCAACCGAAAGCAATCTCCGCTGCACAGGCTGGGACAAATGCTCAGTGGCAGGCAACTCCGGTAACTGACGTTTACAGGTTGCATCATCTAATACGTCAACCAATACTGCGTATAGCTGTCTGTATGTCTGACTGCGCTCACCAGGGTTTGCTGGTACGCGAGCGGCGACAATCGCTGATTCATCAAGTGCTAAAGCATGACAAGGCAGCGGAAACTGCTCAGAAATGTATGGTTGTGCTGGTGCCTCAGCTGTTTGCAGCTGATCCAGCATGTCAATAATAGACGTCAAGGATTTTCTATTATAGGCATGTCTAGCAACGGCAACGTCAAACTGACGTCGCAATAATTTTACTGCTGCTGCCATGGAGCCGTTTGATTTAATTTGATCGATAGCCTCTTCAAGTTCTTTAATTCGTGCACGGTAAAAGACACCACCAAACCAACGCTGGTAACGAAGCACCTCACTGTGGAGGTGCGCAATCACGCGTTCGGCGTGCTGTTTAGAGCATTCCGACTGCTGAAGTCGATGAATGACAACGGCGTCAGCTACCTCATCGAGTGCCAAGGCGCCTAGTGTGTTGGTTAAGCCGACTGATTGAGCTAAAAGCCGCAATCGAGGTTCAATTGCTAACAAGAGCAGTTCACTAGCGTAGCTAGCAATATTAACGACAGAAGCAACAACATTGAGAGCCATTAAATAAAATAGTGAGCCTGTAGCTGTTACTGATGTTAAGAAGGGTAATGCTAGCACAGTGACTACAGCAACAATCAATAAGCGTGCCAAATGAACACCCGGATTAACGCGGGCGGCAAAACAGTCATGCATCATTTCTGCGACAAACGAAGCGGCAAAGGCAAGATTGAATGCGGTGAAGATAACATTAGCCGCCGTCAATTGCAGGAACACGCTGGTGACTGATATCGCGAGTGGCATCAGATAACGCTGCAAACTACGCATAATGATAGTTTCGGGTGGCTTATTTAGCGAGGCTGCGTAGGACTCAAGTTGAGTATTCCAGCGCAACGGAAGCTGTACACGTAAACGAAAAGCACCTGTTGCCTCTGGTTGGCTTCCGGCTGAAGCAGCATCATATATTTGCGGTGACCCTGTAAGCTCTGAATAAATGCTGGGGATACCGCGTATTAAATTAGGCATTTTATCTAAGATCACATCACCCAGCTCACCCCTTGATCCTAAAATGTCCTGCTCATTCGGCGAAGTCTCTTTATCTTGGCGGTCGGGCTGTGGTTTTAGCCGAGCAAGTTGACGGAGCTTCGCTCTTAGTGCCTGCACTTGCCGCCGCGCGACACTTGTAGACTCGATACCGGATGATTGTTCCGGCTCCAGCAATAATGCTTCGGTATATGCGACAATACACTCAACAGCCTGCTGCTCTGACAAACCCTGGCTGACTAAGCGCTGCTTGGCCGCATTGACATCCAGCGTACTAATCGAAGCAACCAACTCTAAAATACGGTTTTGTGTTGCCAGAGCCTGGGATCGTTGGCGCGCGTCACCGAGTTGCCTGAATAGTGTTCGAATTTGGCCAAGTACTGAATGTATAGTTTTGTACTGTGCCAATTTAAGACCGTGATAATCCGCCACAGCTGCCAAGGCAAATTGAGGCTGGCCAGACTTGAGCTCGCTAGCACAGCGGAAGTAGAGCTGAATCTGCTTAGCGTGTAGAATGGCGCCAAACGGTGCCTGCTGTAATGAGCGAATCCGATCATACAAAAACGCGAGCAAGTCATCTGCCTGTTCTAAGGACAAATCTTTTTTAGCCAGCAACTGTAAGACCAATCCGTCAGCCTGAGGATCAAAACGAAATAATGCTGGCAGCTGAGACGCTGTAGAAAAGCCAAAGAAATTTAACAGCCGATCAAAAAGGCGGTGTAAAGTAGGTGCAAGAAAGCGACCGCAGTAACTGGCACTCGTGATACTGACCGCAATCCAATTCAGTAGCAGTAGTGTGTGGTTGATGGGAGAAGTAGAGATGGCTGCAGGTATGCACAGCATGACTGCCGCGATTGCCAAGCCAACCAGGACTAGTCGTATCAAAGCTTCAGTACGCTCGATACGATAGTATAGCAGTTGCATCAAAGGCTCGCTGAGAAAGTAAGCGGCGAATGCTATATTAAATACTGTCACTAACAGCGAGCGATAAAAATAAAGTAAGACGTATGGTGATACCATCATCAGGAATCGCGCTGGAAAGCGGCGCAATGCTCGCAAAAGGCCAACGGCCTCGGCATCTGATGAAACGAAGACATGTTGATCCTTAGCGAGGTCCGGTTTCAATGCCATGTCACGAAACAAGTTGCCAAACTGTGATTGAGCTGATACATCTACCGCCATTGTTGCTGGCTCAGTAGCGAGTTCATGTTCAAGCTCACGACCGATTGCACTTAATCGAGTAGAGAGCTGGTGTAATAATTGCAGTCTGACTTGTCGTTGCTGTGCTTGGCGTTCAAACTCTTGTTTCTGCGTAACTGACAGCGCTCCAACCTGCCGCTCGTAGTCTACCAAACGCTGCCGATGATAATCATATTGGCCAAGCTCTTGAGTATGCATATCCTCTAACAACCCAATCAGGAGAACAGGATTACCAGTCTCTTTAAAGCATTTTATAGCAATTGACCAAGCCTTTACTTCAGGCTCGGAGCGTAACAAACCATGGCCTCTATAGCTCTGAAGCACATAGTGGGCGAAACCGATAGCTTGATTAACTTCAGATAATTGTTCTGATGTAGCGACTCGAATCCGCTGACAAACAACACGGTCTCGCTGTAAATCAAACTTATAATAGGCTGGACATTGCCGCTCACAGTCAGTCAGAAATCCAACATCGCCAGGTTCAAGCTGTTTTTGCTGCCAGATTGAAGCGATTAGTTGATCCAAGTGGGGCAAGAATAAACGGCATAAGCAACTAATACCGTTAATAGCAGCTGCGATATAATTGACTAACATCACAGTAAAGTAGCCAGCCGGTGCAATACTGAATGCCAGCGAAATAGCGATAGCAATGCCAATGGCAAATAACGCTAAGCGAATTAACTCTTGCCGCGGGCTGACACGTTGGTAAAAGAGATTGGCTAATGATTCGTAAACAAAATAAAGCGCGAAACCAACATTGAATAAAGTAAACGAAATCGATTTACCAGCAAATTGTAAAAACCAAGGGCAAATAAGCGCGAGTGGAAAACCCAGATAGCGACGAGTCTCTCTAACAAGCCTTTTGTAAGGGTAACCCTTAACATATGTGGTGTAAGCGGTATTCGTTGGAAGGGGTGCGTTAGGATGGTCAGGAGTGGTTGAGCGGATAGAATCATAATAATGATGAGAAAAAAATATTTTTCTCAAGCCCCAACTATCCTGTTCGAGTAACTCTACTTTAGTCTGTGCATTCATCGCAATATATCATCTTGTTTCACTTCATGTGGGAAACATGACTTAACCAAGCGGGCCTACGCTACCTTGTTGTAGTCTTCCTTCCATGGCTACACGATACAAACAAAAGACCCACTTCTTTTATTGCTCGCGTTAGCTTGATTACTCACAAAAACACGATTCAATTTATGATGGAATGATTTTAGCAAAAAAAATAATGATCACAAACAAAAACCTGTTGAAATAACAAAAAAAATTGCTAATGTCAACTATAGTACTCTAAATCCAGAGCGGTCGCAACAAACGCTTGTTGTCTGTGTAATACAATTAGAGAAAAAAGCCTTAAAAAATAGGTATTTCTTCTCAGTCGGTTATATGACGAAAACAACCACTTAGAAAAATATGCTTGTATTGTAGCTTGAAATGCGAGCATTGCGGCGAACCAAGTTCTCTGAAAAATTCGTTACATATACCTAGCGGTAGCAATGCTGAATAAACCACTTAGCAATTTTATTCGGAGCAGTTTTTTTGTTTTTGCTTTCAACGCTTCATCAAACGAATAGAGTAAATCTATGTCCCCTGATTTTTTTATAAACTTCGCGCGTTTGCCAGGTTCTTTTGGCGTTACTAATTCCTCAGCTTTTTTTAAGCTGCTTATCAAATTGATGCTTATCTTTTTTATATCGCTTATTTGAGTCGGTACCTCGTAATTGTGATTAGGATATTGCAAACGAATCATTGCGCCATCTTCTCGGGCGGCGTTATTATCAATTGAGTGAATGAAAGAGATTGCTGTGTTTGCCAATGGTACACCAACAATGCAATGATAGCCCCCAGCCTCAAATGCCTGCATGTTTTGGCTTGAAAGCATTGCCGCGACTGTAACGGTAATGGGCTGAGTTTCAGTATGACGATTTTGGAAAGACTTTGCGACGTCTAAGAAAGTGTGCCCTTCAAAGGTATTTCCTTTGTAAACCTCATGCATCGAAGGAAGCCCTTCATGTGTTACTAGTAAGCCAACAACAATTTGTGGCTGTTAGATTTATCATTTCTCGAAAAACCTTTTGCTAAAAGTTCATCATTAGGTTTGTGACTCTCAAAATACAGGGTAGTAACATCGTACAATGCCAAAGTAAATGTCTGGCAAAAGTGTTTAGTTGCTACAGCATAGGCGGCACTTTCAATATCAGCCTTGTGCTTCATTAGCCGGGGAAGCAGTCGATAAGCGGTACGCTCTTCTGCATGGGATTTAAAATAATGCTTTAAAAAGGCTGCGTAATTTAGAGGTTGACTCAATAATCCGCATTAAAACCGGATCCTGGTAAAGCTGACTTAAATGACTAAGATCGCACTGTTGGATGCAGTTATTAAAAAAACCATAAGTAAAGCGCTCCACCAAAATATATCGCTGATTGTTATTTCTAATTATCTTTTTAACGCTTCTTCAGTTGGGCCGGGTTTGGCAGAAGTCAGGATAACCAAATCCTTTGTCAATAACAGATAATCCTGAAATGTTGTTAAAATTAATTGATATTGATGTCTTAGATAAAAAAAGTGAGTGCGTTGCATCAATTTTTGATGAATTTGAGCGTGCTTACAGAAGAAAATAGTCAGAGCCTGTTCAGAAAATGGATGGAACCTTGATCTTTCTGCTGATTCTTGGTTATCAATTAATTGTGGCTGATAATTAAATAGGCCTAGTTAGCAAGCAAAAAATTTCATTGGTAAGTCATGGAAATCTCATCAGTAGACGGCAACAGTCAAGGCACCAGTTACTCACATGCTACCTCGACTGTGACTTAATGTTTGCAAATTAAATTTTGATTTTCTCTAAAATTAAGACCCGATACAGAGGTATGCTCTCAACGGTAAAAAAGCAATTATAAACCATCATGATAATGTCTATGACCTATACAGTCAGCTACAATTTCATTTGCCTTGTCAGACAACCCTTCCCCTACCTCGGTTAACCTACAGCTGAAAAACCCTCCGCAGAATTTACCGTCATTACCAAGCCTGAGCCTGGTTTGGTCGAGCACATTATCACATTTTATCATTGGCCTAGCTTGCTTATCAGGAGCACCATAGTGAATCTTTTTCATAAAACAATCTCTTATCGCAGAATAAGACTCGAGACTGATTGGTGAGTCGCAACCAACATCAAACTCATGCTGACGTCGTTCGCGGCTAAAAGGATTATTAATAGTTGCAGCAAATAAAGTAACTTGAGAAAGCAATAACCCTAACAAAAACAAGAATTTTTTAGAAAAATTTTGTCGCACGTACATAGCTGTAACCTCTTAGATAAGATTTATTTTTTACAAGAATGTTAAACTAAACAACATTTTCCAGTAAATGAGCATACTCTTTTAAAAGATTTATTACTAGTTTCTTTGAGCGCCCGAGACGATAAAGATATTCCCACGAATAAAAATAGGTAGCTACACATTCTAAACACGGCCATCGCTGAAACTCTCGATTTTTAAAACTGATCAGAAATTCTGTATGATGTAAAATTGAAAAATAACTTTTATAGTCAGAAGCTAGTTTGATTTGATAGAGCCGATGAAAAACACTAAGAACAAAACCACAACTGGCAAAAACCGATTGAGCAAGGAAAAGAAAACAATTAAAGAAAATAATCTCCCCATCTTACGCTCCCCCTTCCGCATTCCGAACCATGGAATTCTTGTTCGGCTTGCTTGCCTAGTGTGGCAAATTGTAAACTTAACTGAAGTTTCAGTAGCATTGACTGCTTTTAAGGAAGCATAGGGAATAAAATTCTTTACTGCTCAACAGCAGAAAAAATACTTGATAAAGATTTATATGAACATAGTCTCGAGATTATGAGAAAGAGAGATTATTTGATATCAACATTCATCAGAAATAAAACATTACTTAATAATGAAGTCTATAAGGAACTTATTTGGCTTTCTAAACTTGGTGAGAATTTTTACCACTAACACTCCCGACTTCTGCCAATTAGCAAGGTTTTAGCACACGATGTACCCCATTCTGCTGATAGCTATCTAGATCTATTCTTGAATTAATGAGTTCTCCGGTCAAATTATCTTCAATATGGGTCTCTTGTACGTTCCAAACGATGTCGTATATTCTACGCAATTATAAGCCTATTTTGATCTCAAGAAAGTTTCCAATCGCAAGTGCCATGAAGCATAGCAAAACATGCGCACTCACAGCATCAGACGTGTAATAAAAAATAAGCCGGGTTTGGCAGAAGTCAAGAAAAATATGCTTGTATTATAGCTCGAAAAGCCATCGTTGCAGCAGGCTAAGTTCTCGGAACAATCTGTTGCTTATACTGAGTGACAGCAATCTGCTATAGAATGCTGATGCTTCTTCAGCCCACTGCGAGCCGCATCAGCGGTGTAGCGACCCAGTTGTGTGAGACAAATACGATTTTATTTGCTTCGTGCATGCTGTCATTTTATTAATTTGGTGATTACAACCATGATCGGTACTTCTGAGTAGTTGAAATTGCTGTGTTGCTGGTCGCGCTCGCTACGCTAACTCGGAGTAAAGTATGTAGAAAATCGGCTCTACGTACACGAGCATTACATCTAGTACTGTGAGAGGAAAATTTATTGAAATAGTGGTGGGCCGTGAAGGATTCGAACCTTCGACCAACGGATTAAAAGTCCGCTGCTCTACCAGCTGAGCTAACGGCCCGGCAGAAAGATGCATGATACTGAAATACGCCAAAAGCTCAAGTCGTTTTCGACAATTTAGGAAAAATACTGAGATCAACGACCTGGACTATCGCCCCACAACACCTTGTGTAGCTGAAGCTGGAAGCGTACTGGTAATTGATCAGCCAACACCCAGTCAGCAAGCACCGATGGTTCAACTTGACTGTAGCTCGGTGAAAATAACACTTGGCAACGGTCATGCAAGCGCCAATCGGCAATCTGTTGCTTGGCCCAGTCGTAATCAGCACGCTCACCAATGACAAACTTGACTTGGTCATGGGATTGTAAGTACTCAATGTTGCTGAACAAATTGCGGTCACACTCATGCGAACTCGGGGTTTTCAAATCCATCACTTTCACCACCCTGGGATCAACGGCAGCAATCGACAACGCACCACTGGTCTCTAATGACACTTGATAACTAGCCTCGATCAGCTGCTGCAACAAGGCCGGACATGCCTTCTGTGCCAGTGGCTCACCACCTGTCACGGTCACATAATCAGTTTGGTATTGCTTGACCGCCTGCATAATGCGCTCGAAGCTAAGCCACTCACCACCAGAAAAAGCATAGCTAGTATCGCAATAGTTACAGCGTAGAGGACAGCCAGTGAAGCGAATAAAAGTAGTCGGGATACCTACTGTATTCGCCTCACCTTGTAAGGAATAGAAAATTTCGGTGATGCGCAATCGGTCCAAATTACAAACCTTGCTTTTTCAGATCATCGAGACGCGCTTGCGCCAATTGTGCCGTTGAGCTACCAGGATATCGTTTGACAATTTCATCAAAACGGCTACGAGCACCAATGTAATCACCGCGATCAAGAAAAATAAAGCCAAGCTTAAGGCGCGCATCGGCCGCCTTGCGATTACTCGCAAAGTCACTAAGCACAACATTGAACTGCTTGACTGCTTGATCGGTATTACCTTGCAGCATAAACAACTCACCCAGCCAGTAATGTGCATTAGCGGCATAATGGCCTGTTGGATAATGCGCAATATAATCATTCATCGCACTGACAGCTTTGCTGTAATGCTTGTCACGTAGCAATTGAAAAGCTTGCTGATAATCTTTCTCTTGCGCGACCAACCCATCCATAGCAGCATGTTTATCTAGATTTGGTGGGTTTACCGCGTTGCTGACACTATCATTCAGCACCGTTGCTTGCTGTTTATTTGCCAAGCGATGATCGAGATCGCCGTACATAAGTTGCTGTTGCTGTTTGAGTTGCGCCATATCATGCTCATGCACTTCAATTAGACCGCGTAGTGTGCGCACTTCATCTTGCAACGCATTCAATTGCGACATCAGGTTCATGTTGCGATCAGAGACCATGTGCTCTAACCTTGCTATTCGCTCGCCAACCGGCACAGTCGACGTCGCATAGCCAACAGACTCTTCAGCTGGTATTGGTGCTGCAGCAGTGACAAAGTCTTGCTGGGTAGTCGGCTGACTCGCATAGATAGAGGCATCGACAACTGGCGCCTCAGCAGAGGCTGACAGTGAGCACAGCAGACAACTCACAACACATAACGCGGCACTCGCTGCGTAGCAAACAGAATTATTCATAATTAATAAACCGTGTAAACAATATTAACGCGTCGGTTAAAGGCATGTGCACTTTCATCGTGGCCAAATGCGGTTGGCTTTTCTTTGCCATAGCTTACCACCTCAAGCTGACTTTGACTAACGCCATTGGCTTTAAAAACAGCTAAAGCTGCCCGTGCACGGCGCCAACCTAAGCCAATGTTGTACTCACGACTACCGCGTTCGTCAGTGTGACCCTCTAGGCGAATTTTGGCACTAGGGTGACTGAGTAAATAGCGCGCCTGGGCAGTGACTGAAGCGAGATAATCTTGCTTCAAATCGTATTGATCGAAACCGAAGTAATAAACTTGATTGGCAGGCGCCTCAAGGGTGGCGTGCTGAAATTGATTACGATCCTTGATCTCATCTTGCTCACCAACACCAGCTGTGTAGGCATCGCCGAATTCGTCCAAATCGGCACCCTGACTGCGATGTCGATATTTCGACAATGAGGAACAACCAGCCAACAACACTGACAACAACAAGAGGGGTAACCATCGATAAACTATATTTTTCATACACTAAACTCCTTTAGACAATATGCCTAACTAGTAAGATAAGGCGACCAAGCTGGCTCGCGCACATCATCTTCACCGATTGCGGGCAGATGTATCTTGACGTGACCGTCTATTGATACCATATTCAGCAAGCTACCCCGCCCAGTCCGGCTCGCGTAAATAATTAAACTCCCATTGGGAGCAAGACTCGGTGACTCACCATCAATAACACGTGTCAAAATATCAAGCTGACCGGTTACTTTATCCTGTTTGGCGATATTATACATGCCGTCGTGACTATGCAACATGACAATCTGGCGACCATCAGGTGTGTATGAGGCTCGGGCATTATAACGACCATCGAAGGTCAAGCGATTAACTTTTTTATCGTTGACGCTAACTTCGTAGATTTGTGGCGAGCCACCGCGATCGGAGGTAAATAAAATACGCTGGCCATCAGCCGACCAACTTGGCTCGGTGTCAATCGACCAACCGTAAGTCAAGCGTTGCAAGGCGTGCTGAGATAAATCGAGTAAGTAAATATTGGGCTGACCCGATTTCGATAACACCAACGCCAAACGCTTGCCATCCGGTGACCAAGCTGGCGCGTTGTTAATACCAGAAAAATTCGATAGCAACTGCCGCTCACCAGTCGCAACCGTCACACTATAAATTTGCGCGCGCTTCTTCTCAAATGAAACATAAGCAATTTGACTAGCATCAGGTGACCAGGCTGGCGACATCAAAGGTTGACGTGATATTACTAATGGTTTCGGATTATGGCCATCGGCGTCAGCAACAACGAGGCTGTATAGGTGCCGCCGACGCGGTACTCGCTTGACGCTGATGTAGGCAATACGGGTTGAAAAAACACCACGCACACCAGTGAGTTTTTGGTAACTAGCATCGGCAATGCGATGCGCAAGCCGGCGTAACTGACTCGGCTGAATAGTAAATGAGTTCGCGAGTAAGGTATCATCAACATTTTGCTGACCCTGATGGTTTTGAAAAATACTCAGCAACTCAAAATCAATTTGATATTGATCGCGTCCAGTTCGATGAACTTGACCCACCAGTAAAGCATCAATACCACGCTTACGCCAATAGCTAAAATCGACTTCTCGGCTGGAATGTGGTTGTTGCTGT
>CAWUKA010000058.1:0-12501 GCA_963922965.1 uncultured Gammaproteobacteria bacterium
TTTTTTGGGCTTGGTTTGTTAATGAAGTTGTTGTTTGGTCCAATTGTGGGTGCGGCCTTCGGTATTATTACGCTAGCATCTAACATAAGTTGGTTGTATGCCTTAGTGAGTTTGGCTGTTTGGTGGTTATTTGGACCATTCATTAGTGGCTTAATCAGTGGTCTAGGTTTTGTAGGTATTGGTTTTTTAAGAAATGACGCTTTAGCTGATTTGTCACCAGGTGTTTCGTTTAATTGCGTCTTTTTCAATTTAGCGCTTGCTGCTTGCCTTGGGTTCTTAGCTGGGCCACAGGCTTATAGTTTTTTACTCCCGTATTTTGGTACATTCTTCGCTACTAGCTTTGTGGTAGTCTGCGCTGATCTTGTGGCAAAGTTTGGAGTAATGTGTGTGCTCTGCTGCTGTTACGCACTTGTATCATCGCGAGGCACAGCCATTAGTAGTGGCAATCATCCTACACGGCTGCAGGCAAGCGTTGTCTGGTCCAGGTCTACAACGCAATCGACTGTGGAGCCAAGATTCAAATCATTGGGCGGCGTATCTACCGGACTTCGAGGGGAAGCGATGCACGGCCTCCAAGCTTTGCTACCGGTATGCATTAGGTTTATAAGTCAATTTGCATACAGATGTAACTGTGACTAATCCTGTGATCTTACTGATTAAAGGCGTTAGTTTTATGTGGGTTCTGCTACTTCAATCTCTTTGCGGCGTAGTCTCAACTGTGATGATTGTGTTTAAATGCCTGGCCTTTTTGCTGCTTGCATGTGTATATCTTGCTGTTCACTTGCAGCAGTGAGTTTGGTGTTTGCCAATAACTCGATGATAGCATCAATTTGCTTTGTTGCACACAAAGGCCATAGGCGTTCAACAGCTTCAACTATTTTAGCACAATCGAAGTTGTCGTGTGCTCTGTAATCTGCTGCAGAGGCAATCTGCTGTAGTACTTGTGGTGAACTCAAGATCTCTTGGTACTGACAAAGTCGAATCAGGTCCGAAAACGACGCTGCTGATTGCTTATAGCCTAAATTTATATACTGCAAAAATAGATTTAGATAATTTAAATTAGCCGTAACCACTAGTCGAATACATGTTTCATTAATCGCGTCAGTGCTTAACTTTGCAATGACCTGATTTAACAGTGGCCAATCACTGGTATGGGTGAGCACAAGCACTAAGCTTAATTCTGTCATGGATGGACATCTTGTTAGTAACTGAGTAATGCTGGCACCATAGTGCTGAAGAGTAAATCTTGCGCTAGACTGACGTTGCTCTTGTAGAAGCAGTAAGTCTTGGATCGGTTTAGTGTGTAGCTGTCGAGTATTTAGCTCTATGATGAGCTTGGCGCTAGCAACTGGTGCGTGTGATGCACGCAGCAGTTGACGGTTTTCGCTAGTAAGTAGTTGAACCTTTGTCAACTCAGCATAAGCCTTTGCAATTTTATCATTGCTACAGTCCTGGATGATATCAGCTCTGAATATGCCAGCAGCTTCTAGCGTCCGCATGCTATGAAAAACTGATTCAACTGTGACGGAATCTTGCTGCAAAATAAGGATGACAACTTCTCTTGTCAGCAAGTGGCGCGCTTCATTATTGTGGAAATGCTGAAAAGGGTTGTAATCTACGCCTTGGTAATCATCATAAAAACAAATATCTAAAGCATTTAACAGCATGTTGATAATATCTAGGTCTAAGAGATCGATCGGAATGTATCGCGCCATTTTGCCAGCATCAGTTAGCGATGATTCATCGTATGGCATCATGGTTTCAAGCAACTGCTGTGACAAAGTCTTGCTGTCTAGTAACGCATTTATTAAGCTAACAAAATCATTTTTTTTGTCATGATTGATAGTTCCTAGCTTGTCCAGTAGCCAAGCCACATGCTGTTTACTAACATCTGAATGACTAGCAAATCGAGCAAGGCAGGTCACTTCAGTTGCATTGCCACATCTTAGCCTGATTGCATCGATAAAGTGTTGGGTGAATGGCGCTTTTTTTACAGCCTTAGCGATAGTCGCGATATGTTGATGATGTTTATTCAGGATGATGCGAAGATTATCTTCGTTATGTAAGCCAGCTTGTTCTAGCCCGATCATGATGGTTGCCACATGGCTGGTGTCATTAGCCTGTGCTAGCCGCATAATCGATGCTGTATTGAGCAAGCCAGCTTCAGCTAATTGTTCTAGTGCGCGTAGATAGCTGCCGCGCTGATGGGAATCTTTAACTTGGTAGGTGCTAGCAAGTTGATCGCTCTGCTCGGGAAAGCGAGCTTGCAAGGTTTTCAGCCTTAGTAAGTTAGTCGCTGAATTTGAGTCACGTGCTGCACAAATATTCTGTAATAATTCTGAGTCAGCTTCAGCCTGTTGTGCATAGGCTCGGATGGCCTTGGCGCGATCAGTATGATGAATGATAGCATTAACAATCGGTGCTGTTAAATCAGTTGATTCTCTCAATAGTTTTAATTCTTCAATAATCTGTGCTGCGTTTGCTTTGGTTAAGATAGCGATTATGTCAGTTTCAGATAGCCCTTCTAGTTCAGCAAGCATACCCACTTGCTCCAAAGCTTGTATCGGTTGTTGATGCTGTTGGATTGTGTGTTGAATCGCTGGTGAATATGCTGATGCTAGTTGTTGTTGTAAGTTTGATGTGAGTAATAATTCTACTTGTTCTGCTGGATTTTCTGCTACAATAACTTGTTCCCAAAAATGCTCAATCACAACATCGGCTTTTTTTAGCTTAATGTATGCAAGTGCAGCGAGGTCAGGTCGGAACGATGTGTTAATGAGCTGTAAAGTCTCGTCAGACAACAGCCTCTCCTCATGTAAGGTTAGTATAGCCTTAGCGAATAAACTGGGTGTCGGATGCTTTGTTATTTCAGTCCAGTATGTTGCCGCGGCTAAATCAGCTGATCCAAATTGCAATATGACTTCGGCAGCAACTGAAATATTGGGTGCTGCGACGAGTAGCGTGAGCTCTGGTTGTTGGCAGCGATTGATGGTGGCAAGTGCGCGTAAGCCATTTAGGAGTTCATGTTTTTGATGGTCTTCGAGTGTTGCGATGGTTTGCCATAGTGTTTGGTTTAATTGCTGATGGTGTGAAAGTAGGATGATGAGTTCATAGTCAGTGCTTTGTAATGCATTCGTAGTGAGGCTAGTAGTTAACCAATGGTTCTGCTGTGCTGGTTCGATAGCTACGCCAGCGCTTTTTAATTTTGTTACTGTGCTAATGAATAGTTCAGGATCATCGATTTCACCTAACACCTCTACAGTAGAAATCGGCCAACTTAACAGATGAGCTATTGTCTGGGACACGATAGCTTGTTCCGGATTTTCGCTCGCCATCACTGCAGCTAAGATACCATTCACAGCATCAGGCTGATATTGCGCCTGAGACTCAAGCCAACCCACAAGCTTAATCAGCATTGCCGGTCTTTGCTGTATCCACCGCGTAGCTTCGGCTTGTATCTCTACACGGTTTGCTTTTAATGTTTGTAGTGCTGTTGCGAATGCTGCTGCAGTTGCTTGATCTTCAGTTAACAAATGAGGAGGAAGAGCCGCGCAATGGATATGTGATCTCGCAAGAATCAGTTGAGGCTCCAGGTAACTCATTTCATAGTGACCTGCATCGATCGCGTATGTAATCCGACTCTCAGACAACTCGCCAAGATAGTACAGCTGAACTATAAAATTGAGCAAACTGCTGTTTAAGTAGATAGCTAATTGATCGATATATCTGGCTAAATCTGTTTCTTGTAAAATAGTGAATGCTTGAGCTGGTTCAACGACTGCTGATGGCTTAGAGCTGGTTGCAAAGAAGCTACTAATAGAACTGCTCGAGCGACTCTGGTAGCCGGTGCGAGCTTTTTTTGCTGGCTGTAGTGTTTGATATTCTTCAATGTGTCGATAATATTCAATTACCGCTTGCAGTGTGGTTGGATTCAGTGTCGTGCGTTGTAAAAGATAGCTCAGTGAACCGGCCAGCTTGATAAATTGCTGATTGATTGTCATGAGTTGGTTGTATATTTCGATCGTCAGCGCTATGTTTGCACGTACAATAGCGCTCAATGTAAAAATCAATTCATTCAGTTGCAGTTTGTCAGAGGAGACATAGTCACTGACAATTCGTTTTATTAATTCTGGCCAGGCTATGCCTTTAGCTGTTGTTAAACCCTGTATCATGTAGAGTAAAGACTGGTGGTATTCTGTCGACAATTTGCATGCGATCAGCAAAGTGTTTGGGGTTAGCCAGGATTTTTCTTGCAGCATTTTGCAGCAGCTAACAATTGCTGTTTGATCCAGTGTGCTACTACAGATAGCGGTACGCGTTTTGCTTTCATCATTGAGTCTTGTTATAACACCTGTAGTCGTGGCGATTTGAATTAACTCAACGCAGGCTGGTGTCAGTTGTTCCCGTGATCCGCTAAAATTAAGATTCTGAATAATTTCGGCGCTCAATAGCCCACCTTCATTGAGCGTATCGTACTGGGCAAGTTGCTTAATCGATAATTTATTAAGTCTTTCGTCAGTTTTATAATTGGATGCATCGATCAATTGCAATTGACGCGCGTATCCAAGTAATTTAATGGTCGGTAAGAAAGAATGCTTGGCAGGTGTTTTGTCCAAAATGATTTTTATCAACTGCGAATTGATAGTGAATTGCTGAGCTGATAGAGTGGTTAGACAAGCAACTAAATCCTGTAGACGATCCTGTTCTTGGTAGCGTGCCAGCCGTGTAAAAGTATTCTTATCAATCGTACACTCTAATATGATTAAGCAAAGTAAAACTTCGCTGAGCGTATCGCCTAGGCGGATTCTGATAGCAGTTAGCTTTGGTTCTGCGCAGAGCGTTTCTAGCTGTGCACTGACACTAGCTGATACAGTTGCAGGTAGTTGCGCGTAGCATGCTATTAATTCTTGATAGTCTTGCAAATTGGCAGGCATCTCATTCTCCTAGTTTTGTTAGTACTTAGCCGTATGAGTGGCTTATCGCTGGTTTATCTAAATCGTACAAATGGCCAGCATGAAGATTACATCTTCTTGCGTTTGCTGCGGTCGCTGTTGAAACTCAGGCGTGTAGAACGTGATCGAGAGCCCGTGGCGGCCAACTGAGATATTGGGGAATACGGTGAGGTTTTCAGGGATCGACGCAATCACCAACTGGCTAGGCTGTTGGGCATCAAGACTGGCTTGGTAAAAACCTTGTTTAGCTGTTTGAATTTTCGCAACCGTACTGTCGCGTATAATTCGCAACAGCAATTCGACACCGGTGCGAATACCTTGTAGCGCAGCAAGCCAGGCTGTTAAATCATGCTGCCGGCGTTCGTTGCTGAGGTGTTTCCAATGGTGAAAACCGGTTGAGTCACAACCAATCAAACCGCCGACAAGGCTATGCTGCTGTTTAACATGTTGAATAAATTCATTGTTTTTTAACACGCTGGTCATGATTGCCTGGGCCTGTGAAAACGAGGCTAAGACATAATCAATCTCGCGCGAAACTTCTGATAATTTATCCCGATCAATTTCTGGTGTTTGTTCGAGACGTTTAAAGGTGATTTGGTGGCGATTGAGCTCTTGGGTGAGTTTGGATTTAAAGTCTGGCCGGTTCAACACATTGAGAATACTAAATAAAGTTTCAATGGTAGTGACGCTATCGAAGCGCTCAGTCTTACTGAGGTAATAGTCACAGCGTGCAAACAGGTATTCGAGCCTTAAACAGACTCTGATGAGCTCATTTAGTGGTTGTTCATACTGAATCGTATTTTTCCAAGAGATGTTCACGCTAGGGTGGCCAAAGATACTAATAAATTGGCATCATGTTATCACGAGTGGGTTTATGAGCACAAATCGATGGCAATTAGCAGTGAATCGAGCTATGCCAGCTTGCTTTCAGCTAACTGTAAGTAGCGTTGATGCTGAGACAGCACGGCCTGTTCGAGTGATGCCAGGTCAGTATTGTTCTCTATTATATCGTCAGCTTGGGCCAGGCGTTCTGCTCGGCTAGCTTGCTGTTGCATGATGGCTTTAATCATTTGCTCATTACAGCCATCACGAATTTTAGCACGTTTGATTTGGAGTGCTTCCGGACAATCGATAATGAGGATGCGATCAACGGTAGCTTGTAATGCTTTTTTCTCAATTAAGAGTGGAATCACAACTAGGCAGTAATGGCTGTTCAGTTGTTGAATGCGCTGGTTGATCGTCGCCTGAATCAGTGGGTGGAGGTGGGATTCAAGCCAGGTTAGTGCCGCCCTGTCATTAAAAACAATCTCGCGCAAGTGGGCCCGATTGAGGCTGCCATCAGCAAGCAGGACGTCGTCGCCGAACTGCTTGCTGATCGCCGCTAGGATCGCTGTGTTCGGTTGCACAAGAGTGTGAGCGATCTCATCAGCATCAATGATATTAACGCTGAGTGCGGCAAATGCGTTGGCAACTGTTGATTTTCCTGAGCCAATACCGCCTGTTAAACCAACGATCAACATCAGAACCTACCGAGTGCATGTAAGTAATTATGAATAATAGTGTCGCCCCAGAGCAAACTGATCCAACCGGCCGCAGCGAGATAGGGGCCAAACGGAATAGCAGTATCACCCGACAGTCGGCCGCTGACGTACAGTAGAATCCAAACCAAGATGCCAATGAATGAAGACAGTAAAATGATCAGCGGTAACGATTGCCAACCCAGCCAGGCACCGAGCATGGCTAAGCATTTAAAGTCACCGTTGCCCATGCCGATCTTGCCGGTAATAAGTTTAAAGAGAGTGGCAAGAGACCAAAGTGAGAGGTAGCCGATACTGGCACCAAGAATCGCGGCATGCGGGCTAACAAAGGTATGGTTTAAACTCAGTAATAAACCGAGCCAAAGTAGCGGGTATGTCATCGCATCAGGTAAAATTTGATGATCGATATCAATCCCAGCTAGGCTAATTATGCTCCAAGTGAAGATCAAGGCTGCTAGTGCTGCAAGGTTAAAACCAAGTTGATAAACCACTACTACAGACAATAATGCGGTTAGTAATTCGATCAGTGGGTAGCGTCGTTTAATTGGCGTCTGACAGTAGCGGCAGCGACCTTTTAAAAGTATATAGCTGATGACTGGGATATTATCGCGGCTCGCAATCATCTGTTGACACGCTGGGCAACGCGAGCGTGGGATAAATAAGTTAAAAGGTTGTTTTGGTAGTTCATGCTCTGCTGTGGGGTTATTCGCGATAAATGATTGACATTCTTGATACATATCAATAAACATCATGATTGGTAGTCGATGTATAATTACATTTAGTAAGCTACCAACCATCAGGCTAAACAGTGCTATCAAACATAAACTGAGTCTTGGTTGTTGTTGTAAAAAAAATATGAATTCTGCCATGCAATGAATCCCGCTAGCTTGCTAATTGAGGTTAAACCACAGATGCCATTTTAAAGATTGGTAGATACATTGCAATGATAATTGTACCAACTAGCGAGCCAATAATGACAATAACGACTGGCTCAATCAGACTGCTCAAGGCGTCGACTGCGTTATCGACACGCTCTTCATACATATCAGCAATTTTGCCTAGCATCAGCTCTAACGAACCCGATTCTTCACCAATTGATATCATTTGAATGACAATGTTTGGAAACAAGCCGGCATTCTTCATGGCGAGTTGAATTTGTTGGCCGGTCCCTACTTCATCACGAATCCTTAATGCGGCTTTGGTATAGACGATGTTACCAGTCGCGCCAGCGACAGATTGCAAGGCATCGACTAATGGTAATCCGGCGGCAAAAGTAATTTCTAGAGTACGTGCGTAACGAGCGATCGCCGCTTGATTTAAGATCGCGCCAATTACTGGTGTTTTTAGTAATGTCTTGTCAACCATTTCAGCAAATTTTTTTGATCGCACAATGCCTTCTTTGAATCCATAGATTCCTGCAGCAATAGCACCAAAGATGATATACCAATAGGCTTGAAAGAATACAGATAGCGCCATGACTTTTTGCGTCAATGCTGGTAGTTCAGCGCCAAAATTTGAAAACATCTCAGCAAATTTTGGGATAACAAAAATCATCAAACCGGCCGTGATTAGAAATGATACCGCAACAACTGTGATTGGATAATAAAGCGCTTTTTTGATTTTACCTTTGATTGATTCTGCTTTTTCGCGGTAAGCGGCAACTTTATCAAGCATAGTTTCGAGTGAACCTGATTGTTCACCAGTTGCGACTAAGTTACAGTACAACTCATTGAAGTGTTTTGGGTGTTTGGCAAGACTTTCTGCAAGTGGGCTACCAGACTCAAGATCATTTTTGATTGCGATGACCACTTCGCGCATAGAGACATTTTCAGCACCCTTGGCAATGATGTCGAAAGACTGGACCAGTGGGATACCAGCACCGATCATGGTTGCTAGTTGACGGCTAAAAATCGCAATGTCTTGTGGTTTTATTTTTGGTTTGCGCTCAGTAAACAACGAAGGGCGGTATTTTCTGATTTTGATTGGGACGATGCCTTGCTTGCGTAATTCGGCTTTAACAAGATTAGTGGTTGCTGCTGTCGATCGGCCTTTGACGATAGTGCCATTTTTTGACTTGCCTTTCCAGATATAACCCAAGTCTGCCTTATTGCTCATTGCTTTGTCCTAGTCTGAGGTTACTCGAACGACTTCCTCTACTGATGTTAAGCCCATTAAGACTTTTCGAATCCCTGAGCGTCGCAGGGGTTGCATACCTTCTTGCATTGCTTGATCAAGAATATTGATTGAATTGCCACCGTCCATGATGATGCGCCCAATCGTTTCAGACATTTTTAATACTTCATATAAACCAACTCGACCTTTATACCCTTTTATACACAATTTACAGCCATCACTTGGACCAAAAATTTCAAAGCCATCGGCAAGATCACTTTCTATAAAACCTTCTTCGAGCAAAATTTCTTTTGGAATTTCAGCTTTGATTTTACAATGTGAGCATAAGCGGCGTGCTAAACGTTGTGCAATGATTAATGTGACTGAGGTTGCAATATTGAACCGCTCAACACCCATATTTACCATACGTGTTAAGGTTTCTGGTGCGCTATTGGTGTGTAAAGTTGATAATACTAAGTGGCCTGTTTGCGCAGCTTTAATCGCAATCGAACCTGTTTCATAGTCACGAATCTCACCAACCATGATGATGTCTGGATCTTGGCGTAAGAATGATTTTAGTGCGCTAGCAAAAGTTAAGCCAGTTTTTGGATTGACGTGTACCTGATTAATGCCGTTTAAATTCAATTCGACTGGATCTTCTGCAGTTGATATGTTTCGTTCCGCTGTATTTAAAATATTGAGGGCAGTATAAAGTGAAACTGTTTTACCACTACCGGTAGGCCCTGTAACTAGGACCATACCTTGTGGTCTATGGATGGCTTCGATAAATAAATCTTTTTGAAAATCTTCATAACCGAGAGCATCAATACCAACTTTTGAATTAGAAGGATCAAGTATACGCATAACAACTTTTTCGCCACCAACAGTTGGACAGGTACTGACACGAAAATCAATAGACCGCTTTTTTGAAAGCTTCATACGAAAGTGACCATCTTGTGGTACCCTACGTTCAGAAATATCGAGTTTTGATACGACTTTAATTCGTGCTGTAATTCGTGAAGCAAGATTAATCGGTGGATTTGCCACTTCTTGTAGCACACCATCGACACGAAAACGGATCCGGTATAGTGATTCATAGGGTTCAAAATGTAAGTCTGAAGCACCTTGTTTAATCGCATCAAGTAATATTTTATTAACAAAGCGGACAATCGGGGCGTCATCAACATCAGCACCTTCATCATCATCTTCTTCTAATTCATCACCATCTTGAATGTCGAGTTCGTCTAAACCGCTATCTGATAAATCACCGAGTGATTCTTCAGAATCATGGTTATTTAAGTATTCATCAATTAAATTACTAAGTTTATCTTCTTCAACAATGATGGCGTGAGTATGCAAACCCGATTGAAAACCAAATTCAGTTAAACTTTGTATGTTAGCAACATCAGACACTGCAACAAACAAATGGCGGCCGCGTTTAATAAGTGGTAATGCGTGGTCTTTGATGATGAGTTTATCGCTAATCAAATCATGTGGTAAAATATCTCGATCAATAGCGTCGATATCAAATACCGGCAAACCAAAGTGGTTAGCAGTCGAATAAGCGATCTCTTTTGCGCTTAAGATACTTTGTTCAACAATGTATGAAACTAGGGGTTTGTTGGCGGACTTTGCTTTTTGTGCTGCTTCCGCTGCGGCTTCTTCCGTGAGCAAACCTTCGGTGACTAAACAGTTTGCCAATCCATGTAGGACAATCTTTTTGTCACCATCCTTTGGTTCAGACATTGTTCTCAGCTTGTGTTGGTGGTCAACTAATTGATGCCATGTATGCTTATATTAATAATAAACCATGCTGCTAGAATGCATAGCTGGAATTATCTTTCGTGCGCTTTGCTACTGTAATTTAAGGTTTTTTAGTTATTATTTGGCATAGCCATAGTTGCTAACGCCAGCGCCACTAGATACCCAAGTTACAATGCCGGTATCAGCATTATATGAAGGCGTTAAGATATAAGTCGCATCGCTCTCAATACCGTTGGTTGCTCTTGGCGTTACTGTGATAGTGCCTGCAGAGACTTGAATGCTATTGATTTGTCCAGCTGTCATACCAATTTTGTTGGTTGGTACCCCATTAGCACCACTTGAACATGCTGATAAATCACCATTTGCTTGGGCGCAGGATGCAATTGCAGTTTTTAATGGAATAGTTGCAACAGTTAATTCTGTATAACGTGATTGCTTAAGATAGTTGTTGTAGGCAGGGATGCCGGCTGCGGCGAGTATGCCAATGATCGCAACCACGACCATTAATTCAATTAAGGTAAAGCCAGTTTGTTGTTGCTTATCTGTAAGTTGCATGATAGCCACCGGCAGTAAGAAAGAATAATTGGCTCTCAAGTTAATGGAAGCCAATTATCAATTAAGCCAATTAATTATTTAGCATAACCATAAGTGCTAACAGAACCACCAGTAGCAGCCCAAGTAACGATACCTGTTGTTGAGCTATAGGTTGGTGTTAACACATAAGTAGCATCACTTTCGATACCGTTAGTTGCACGTGGAGTAACAGTAATTACGCCAGCTGCAGTTTCGATTGAGCTAACTTGGCCAGTTGTCAAAGATGTTTTATCAACTGGTATACCGTTAGTGCCGCTGGTGCAGTTTGTTAAGGCACCGTTTGATTGTGCACATGCTGCAACTGCATTTTTCAGTGGTAGTGTTGCTTCAGTCACTTCAGTAAAGCGTGCACGCTTCGTGTAATCGTTGTATGCAGGAATAGCGACTGCAGCCAAGATACCGATGATTGCAACGACGATCATTAATTCAATCAGTGTAAAACCTGATTCCTTACGGGTGGTGGTCAGTTTCATTGCTGTTCTCCTAAAGTAAAGATAAAGTGTGACATGGCTTGATCTTGGTGCAACTCATCCGGTGTTACGCGAAGACCAACTAAGCCCTGCTGTATCAAGTATCGTGCCAACTGTTATCCTTACAGTTGGATGGATTTAATACAGTTTACTCTTTGTATTTTAGTGTGTTTTTGCTGGTTTGCTTGCTTGATCGGTTTGAAAAAGTCTTGTTTGTGATCGATGTGACTCATTAGCTTGACCCTTGACGTCACATTTGGACCTTGTGGGTCTACTCTTGACTCAAGCGGGTTGGGGCGTCGTCTTCACTTTGGCTTTAGTTAAGCTGATGCCGCGTTTGTAGGTTTGGTGCCAGCGCAGCCGAATCATGAGCTTTTACTCAGGTTGCCAAATATTTGGCATCTATTATAATAACTTTCACGCCGGAATAGCTCAGTTGGTAGAGCAACTGATTCGTAATCAGTAGGTCGGGGGTTCGACTCCTCTTTCCGGCACCAGCCTCGCATTTGCCTTGCTAATCCAGTCGCTAATTGATCTACTAAAATTCTTCTTTGTTAGCCCACTGCGAGCATTTGAGCGTAACGAGAATGCTTGGCAACTGTGCGTTTCTCAGCCCATTGCGAGCGAGTGAAACGAGCGCGGCAACCCAGTAACGCAAACTGCCAGCAAGCACTAATCTTAGATTCAAGCATCGCTATTAAATAAAATGATGGTTCAGATAAAATTCATATCATTGTGCTTGTTTGCCTTCTTGCCCATTGCGAGCGAGTGAAACGAGCGCGGCAACCCAGCAAATGCAATCACTATGAGCATTGATACGAATGAATCACTGCTATTAATTGAAATAATGGCTCTGAGGGGAAAGATGATATCGTGCCTATCTGCACACAACTGGGCTGCTTCGGGATTAATATCCCTCGCAGCGGGCTGAAAAGGGAAGCCAGTTCGATCTGATCAGCCGGGCTACCACGCCGCTGATGCCACTGTTTGATCGGCTTATCATCAATTTCTCGACTGAGAAAATCCCTCAGAATCGACAAGGTGATGGTTTTGCTAAAGTGCCGGGGCCAG
>CAWUKA010000059.1:0-12177 GCA_963922965.1 uncultured Gammaproteobacteria bacterium
GCTGTCGAGATAGACCCTGGTTTGGATGCTGGCAACGGTTTCACCGAGTGCTTTGAGGGCTTCGGCACGAGTTTCGAACAACAGTACTTGATCACGCTCACCAAGCCCAGATAGCTGCTCTTCGTCGACTTGCCGTAAGGTGCTGACAGCCACTTCAGGCTCGTGTGTTAGGAGTGCTAGTTTGGCGCGATAGAGTGTTAGGGTGAGCTGCTGATTTGATGTTAAGCGCTTGATCTTGATGCGGTTTAAAGCACGTTTGGCACGCGGACCATCGTTGTCTGCCAAGTACTGCTGCAGGGCAGCAAGCTTGTAGTACTCGCTCTCAGTACCGGACTGGGTAACCGCGGCTTTATCGAGTAAATAATGAGCCGGAGGATTAAATTGATCACTGATGCTGAGGTGATCAGATGAGCTGTAGCGCTGTCTGACGCAGCCAGACAAAAAAATCATTGCTAACAGCGCTAAATTTGTGTATTTTGTATACATTTATAACCTAGTTACTTCAGGATTTTAAAGATGACGCAAATGATTCAGCCCGGTCAGCTTTATATTGTCGCGACACCCATCGGCAATCGCGATGATATCAGTCAGCGTGGCGTTCGTACACTGACCGAAGTCGATTACATCGCGGCTGAAGATACCCGCCATACCGCTAAACTACTCAGTTATTATGGGATTACAACCCCAGCTTTTGCCTTGCATGCCCACAATGAAGTTGAGGCCAGTGCTAAAGCCATACGTTTGTTGCAACAAGGCCGAACCATCGCCTTAGTCAGTGATGCTGGCACGCCGCTGATCAACGATCCAGGCTATCGTTTGGTGACAGCAGCATTGGCGGCTCAGTTGCCGGTAACACCAATACCCGGCCCAAGTGCGGTGATCACTGCGCTTTCGATCGCCGGCTTACCTACCGACTGCTTTACCTTTCATGGCTTTATCCCAGCCAAAACGGTAGCGCGAGCGAAGTTATTTCACTCAGTTGCAAAGCGGCCTGAGACCAATATTTTTTACGAAAGCCCACATCGCATTGTGGCATCGCTGCAGCAAATGCAAGCGCTGCTTGGTGGTGCCCGGTCAGTGGTGGTGGCGCGTGAATTAACTAAGCAGTACGAAACCGTATTGCGTGGCAGTATCGCCGAGGTGCTCAGCAAAATCGAAACTGACCAGCAGCAGCAAAAAGGTGAATTTGTGCTGTTATTACAGGGCTATCAAGCCAGTACCGATGCTGAATTGGCCACTGAAGCTTGCGAGATGCTGACCCGACTCGCGCGCGAATTACCATTGAAAAAAGCTGCTGCTTTAACCGCTGACCTGACTGGCGAAAAGAAAAACCGTCTTTATGCCTGGGCTTTGCAGCAGACTGAGCAGTGTTATCTGACGCTGAAGTGAGAGAGATATGGCATTCGATATGATAATCGATAGATTCTTTTTGGCATATGTTCAATTCTGCTTGGCATGTCTTTCGCATACTGCCGATCAGCAGTACCGTATTGCCTACATCATTGTGCCAGATGTGAGTGCTATTACTGATGTTGAAGCGGTTGCACATTAACCAGTAGCTTCTGGTTGTTATTGCAGCCGAGGCTGAACAAGAACCTCTACTGCTCAACCAATGGCGCAGTTGTTTGGATGAAAAAAAGTGGTTGCATCCGCTTGCCATAGATGAGCTGCAAAAAACCGCGCAACTACCTGTCACTTAACGGTTATCTCTATAGTTAATAGCAACGTAAAGGCTACAATAAGCTGGAAAAAAGCCTTAAAATCACGTATCCTCAACATCATTAAACGCCAATGTGTGCGTTGGTTGATAAAATATCCGGGTTGATTGTTAGCAAGAGTTGGACCAGACAGTCGCTGGTGCAATTGCACGAGAGGAAAGTCCGGGCTCCAACAGGCAAGGTGCCAGGTAACACCTGGGAAGCGTGAGCTTACGGCAAGTGCCACAGAAAACAAACCGCCTCAGCGAGGTAAGGGTGAAAAGGTGCGGTAAGAGCGCACCGCGTTCGTGGTAACACGAATGGCACGGTAAACCCCACCTGGAGCAAGACCAAATAGGAATCTTCGTCGCGAGACAAGTATTGCCTGGTATACAAGATTCGGGTAGGTCGCTAAAGTGATGAAGTGATTCTTCACGTAGATGAATGACTGTCCACGACAGAACCCGGCTTATGGTCTCACTCTTGACTTTCAACTTCTCGGATATTTTATGAATCAATGCCTGTTTAGTGAGGAATTGGATGCGACTGTTATCGATTATTTTTGTTTTGTTATATTGTTGTAATCTCTATGCTGCACCTTACGCCAGCTGGGTTGAGTTTGGCCCAGAGCAACAATTACAAGTGCGGGCGATTGTTGCTGAGAATGAAGCTTGCCCACAGGTGTTAGTCGATGGTGATCAGCGTCAACTGTTGCTGCGCGCGGCAGCTGGCCGACATTATGCCGTTAATAGTTGCGAGCTAACCCTCTCCCGCCAAGTCAAATCAGTCAGTCTCGCAGATCGTGCACTGCCATTACCGAAAGCAAGGCCAAGCAAGATTGTGGTGATTGGTGATACCGGTTGTCGTCTCAAAGAAAGTTCGATTCAAGCATGCAATGATGTTGATGCCTGGCCATTTAAAAAAATTGTCGAACACGCTGCAGCTTGGCAACCTGACCTAGTGATTCATGTCGGTGATTATCTTTACCGCGAGATGCCTTGTCCGAATGGTGACAAGGGTTGTCAAGGCTCAAGCTATGGTCAACGTTGGCAAACCTGGCAAGCGGATTTTTTTAAACCGGCTCAACAGCTAATGGCAGCAGCACCGTGGGTGGTTGCACGCGGTAATCATGAAAGTTGTCAACGCGCCGGTGAAGGTTGGTTTCGTTTTTTGGACCCGTACCCGTATCAACAAAAATGTACCGACTTCACGCCGCCGTATCGGGTAGTTGCCGATGGCTTAACCTTAGTGATGTTCGATAGTTCGGGGGCGAAATACAGTCGCAATGACAAACAGCATGATATTTACAGTGAGCAATTCGAGCAGGTTGCGGCACTAGCCACTGAGCCGAGCTGGCTGATTACCCATCAACCCATTTGGGCGTTGTTTAAAAAAGCTGGCCTTAACATTTCAACGAATACTGTGTTACAAGCGGCCTGGCGCGCAACCGGTGTACCGAAGACTATCGAGGGCATTGTTTCTGGTCACTTTCACGAAGCTAGCGTGTTTAGTTTTGCTGCTACTGATGCTGATAAAAGTCCGCGTCCACCGCAAATTATTTCTGGTAATGGTGGTACCGAGTTACATCAGCCGGTTGAATTTGCTAAATTTCTCCAGCAAAAGTTAGATGGCTTGCGAGTCAAGGCGGGCTTTAATTTGTTTCGGTTTGGCTATGCGACAGTAACACCACTGCAACAAGGTTGGCGTTGGCAGTTTCGTGACGCTGATGGCATGGTCGTTGCGAGCTGTGATATCGACAATAAAGTCGCTCGCTGTGAGCGAGTGTAGCGAGCGCGTCAATCCGGCAACAGAAACCACCAGTCATAGATTTAACTCAATAGGGTTAAATAATCTGGGTTACTCACTTTCGCCAAATCGATCTGCAATTAGTGTTTCCAAGGCATTCATCGCGTCGGTGGCATCTTCACCGCTAATATTCAATTCGACTTTGCTACCTTGACTTGCAGCAAGCATCATCATCCCCATGATGCTTTTGCCATTGACAGTTTGATCACCACGCTTGACCTCAATGTGACTGACGAAGCGAGCAGCGCAACCGACAAACTTGGCGGCGGCACGCGCGTGCAAGCCAAGCTTATTGATAATTGTTAACGTTTTTGTATTTGATTGTTGGTTAATAGACATGTGTTATTGCGATTAGTTAAGTAAACTCGCAGCTTATCACGCCTTCACGCCCACCGCTAATGGCTTTTTTTGCTAGCGCGTCTAGCGATAAGTTAGGATAATTCATAATACGAATCAGCATCGGCAAGTTAACACCAGTAACCAAGCGAGTGCGTTTGTTGAGTTGTAAACGATTAGCTAAATTACACGGCGTTGAGCCAAACATATCGGTGACGATCAACACGTCATTGGTTTCAGTTGCTGAGTTGATGAGCTGTTGTATTTCAATTAATTTCTCTTCAAGATCGGTTTTATAGTCAATACTTATTGTATTCGTTGGTACGGGTAAGCGCTCAAACGTGTTTGTTACCGTTTGTAATAATGCAGCGCCAATATTATCGTGCGTTATAAGCAACAATTGCAATTTCATGGGATATCTCGGTGGCTTAGCACAGTTTCTTGCTCGAGTTTTTGGCAAAGCTGTTGCGATAACTGTTCAGCGATATATACTGAACGATGTTGACCACCAGTACAACCTATGCCGATCTTTAACTGCTGATAGTTATTTTTTTCAAAAATCGGAGCCCAGGTGCTGATAAAATCACTGAGCTGGATTAATAGCTGATTAGCGAGAGGCTGCTGGTTTAAAAATGCGATCACATTTGTATCTTTGCCACTATATTCACGCAATTCCGCTTGCCAGTAGGGGTTGGCTAAACAGCGCACGTCAAAAATGTAATTGCAGTCAGTCGGTATCCCGTGCTTGTAACCAAATGATTGAATATGAATGCTCAATGGCATTGAAATTTCTTGTGCGATACGTTGATTCACAAGTTCATTGAGCTGCAAATCATTCAAGTCAGTGGTATCGATGTGTAAATCAACCCAATCGAGAAGTTGCCTGACGAAGTGCTCCTGAGTAATAAACTGATCAGACATGATATCTTTGCTATGAGGAAAACGATTTTTATGACTGGTCTGTTGTAGTCGTTGTTCTAGGGTGGCCTTACTAGTGGTAAATGCAATAAAGTAAGTCGCTGGGTAATCATATTGTGCTTGTTTAAGCTGCTCAAAGCTATTATTAGACAAGCTCAATGAGTCGATGCTAATTGCAGTATTTTGTTTATTGCTGGTTTGCTTAAGAAACGCTAATAACAAATCAACTGGTAAACTATCAATACAATGGTAACCTTGCTTTTCTAACGCGCGTAGCGCGATGGTTTTGCCAGTTGCTATTGGCCCAATAATAATAATGAGCCTCATGATGTCTCACCTGTCAGTAATTGTTGCTGGCGCTTAATAATATCAGCACCCGCATCGTAGCCTTTGGCTTTGAGTAATAGATGGCGTACTGCCGCTTCAATCATAACGCTAAGATTGCGGCTAGCGGCTACTGGTATAGTCACTACTGGGATATCGCAGCCTAATATAGTTTGATAGCAGTGCGAACCAGTGGCTCGGTTAATGCCATCATCTTTGCCATTTGATTCGATCAGATGCACGATTAGTTGTAGCTGGATGATTCTTTTAATAGCGATATCACCATACATTGCGCGAATATTTAAAAAACCCAATCCACGCACTTCAAGAAAATCTTGTAGTAACTCAGGACAGCGGCAGAGTATTCTATTGTGTTCAAGCAACAATTCAGTCATGTCATCTGCGATCAGACGATGTCCTTGGCTAATCAGGCTTAATGCAAGTTCACTTTTACCAATGCCACTTTTGCCAGTGATCAGGATGCCTATGCCAAAGATATCTAGACAAACACCGTGCAGTGAGGTTTTCATAGTGACAAATCCATTGCTTGTTGGGTGTAGTTAAATAAGGCTTGATCGGTTTGGCATTGACGCAGCGCTGCACGGACGGTGGTGCAGTTAAGTTGTTTTGCCAATTTGGCCAATATCTCTGTATGCAGTTTGTTGGCTTCATCGGGCACGATTAGAGTGAAGCAGAGGTCAATCGGTTTACCATCGAGGGCGTCAAATGCAATTGGATTTTCAAGCTGGATGAGGCTAATGAGTGGATTCACGATTGTCTTTAACCGAGTATGGGGGATGGCAACACCAAAGCCAATACCGGTGCTGCCTAAGCGCTCTCTGCTATACAAGCCATCGTAAATCATTTCTTGCTCAACAGATGGGTCGGTGATGGCAAACAATTGACTCGCTAGCCGGAATATTGCTTTGTTGCAGGCTACACTGACTTGACTACGACAGCGCTCAATTGCAAATAAATCAGCAAGTTGCATCGTAATATCTTTTCATACCGTTATGAAGGCCGTAAAGTATAAAAAAAACCACATTTTATAGCAATAATGATAATTAACATTAATCGGCGAGTAGCAAAACAGCCAAAAGTGATCTGTTCAAATTATGATTGTCCTGGTGCTCGCCGACTACTTCTGTATTGTTGCGGTAAAGTGACTTAGTCGCGGTGTGCACTTGACTTTTCTTTGTATTTTTTTAATTGTCGATCGAGTTTTTCAAGCACCTGATCGATTGCGGTATACATGTCATTGTGTTTTGCGCTAGCGACGATGCGTTGGCCGGGAACATTAATAATACCTTCCACCACTTGGTCAAGGTGTTCAACGCTAAAGATGACTTGCACATTTTGAATATGGTCGCAATGTCGCTCTAATTTGCTAAATTTTTCAGTTGTTAACTGCTGTAAGGCTGGGGTGACAGTGATGTGATTACCCGTAAACGTAATATCCATCGGCTACTCCTCGGTTAAATACTTGCGCTCATTTGATGGTGGTATTGCCATCGCCTCTCGGTATTTAGCCACAGTCCGGCGTGCGACTTTGATGCCTTGTTCTGCTAGCAGTTGTGCAATTTTATTGTCGCTCAGTGGTTTCATGCTATTTTCTGCTCCGATAACCTTTTTGATAAACGCACGGATCGCGGTTGAAGAGCACTCGCCACCACTATTGGTGCTTAAATGGCTAGAGAAAAAATATTTTAACTCAAAAACGCCACGAGGGGTATGCATATATTTTCGCGTGGTCACCCGGGAGATAGTTGATTCATGCATTTCAATTGCTTCGGCAATATCGTGTAATATCAGTGGCTTCATTGCTTCTTCACCATGCTCAAAAAAGTCAACTTGATGTTTGACAATACACGTGGCTACTTTGAGCAAAGTGTCATGGCGACTGTGTAAACTTTTCAGCAGCCAGCGTGCTTCTTGTAATTGATTTTTTAAAAAAACATTATCATCGGTTTGCTTACCACGTTGTACCAAGCCAGCGTAATCATTATTGATGCGTAGCTTTGGCATCAATTCAGGATTCAGTTCGACTAACCAGCGGTTTTGCACTTTTTTCACAATCACATCAGGTACGATATATTCAGGTTCTTCTCGCGAAATTTGCAAACCTGGTTTTGGATTTAGTGAGCGGATCAATTTCAGAGTCTCTTGTAATTCATCTTGAGAAATATTCAATTCGCGCGTCAATTTCTTGTAATTGCGTCCGGCAAGTAATGCAAAGTGATTGGTTATCAACTCTTTTGCCGTCTCAAGCCAGGGCGTACTATGGTCGAGTGCTTGTAGCTGTAAGCTTAAACATTCTGCTAAATCCCGTGCGCCAACACCGACCGGATCAAAGCGTTGAATCAGCTTTAACACGGCAATTACATCATCAAACTCAATTTCATTCTCACCCTCAGTATCATCGCCATTAACGCTATCGCAAATATCTTGCAAACTAGACCGTAGAAAGCCGCTATTATCGATCGAGTCAATCAATGCGGTTGCGATCGCCATATCAGGTTCACTTAATTTAGACAGCCGCATTTGCCACACTAAGTGCTCCTGCAGGGAAAGATCGTGATTGGTATTGTGCTCAATTAAATAATCTTGGCTGACAGCTTCACCTTTAGCGCTGGTCTGGTTGTAGCTTTTTTCCCACTCCTCGGTACTCGCTTCAGTTGCAACCACGTCACCATCATGGCTATTTTCAATCGCCTGATTTTCAGTTTGATACGGTAAGTCTTCATTGTTGCTATGTTCTTGTAGTTCGAGCATTAAATTACTATCCAATGCTTCTTGCACTTCTTGACTCAGCTCAATTGATGATAATTGCAGTAAACGAATCGCTTGTTGTAGCTGCGGTGTCAGGGTGAGTTGCTGGCTAAGACCGACTTGGAGGGATTGTTTCATCAGTACACCTGTTGGTTAATTAGTGGCCATATTTACTCATTTTAGTTCAAAATGGACATTTTTAAATCTATATCGGTATTATTTTGACTAAATAATGAGCTTATTGTTCCCTATAATGCCAACTGTTGCTGGTTAATAATTGATTCGATAGCTAAATATTTTGCTAAAAAATATCCATAATGAGAGCTGCACTTAACCAGGTAGCGCTAGGTGGTTGATGGTAGGGGTTAGCTAAATGCTGAATTCTTCGCCGAGGTAGACCTGCCGTACTTGCTGATTGTCGAGAACCTTTTGTGCATCACCATGGCAAATGATATGACCTTTGTTGGCGATATAAGCGCGTTGACAAATGGCTAGGGTTTCGCGTACGTTGTGGTCAGTGATGAGGATGCCGATATCACGTTCGGCAAGGTGGTGAATGATGTTTTTGATATCCATGATCGAGATTGGATCGACACCGGTAAACGGCTCATCCAACAAAATGAATTTTGGTCCGCGAGCAATGGCGCGAGCTATTTCGACACGTCGCCGCTCACCACCCGACAAGCTCATGCCAAGTGAGTTGCGGATATGTTCGATATGAAATTCTTGCAGTAATTTATCAAGCTCTTGCTGACGTTGTTTGCTGCTTAACTCTGGGCGCAATTCTAAGATTGCCAGGATGTTGTCAGCGACACTGAGCTTGCGGAATACCGAGGTTTCTTGCGGTAGATAGCCAATGCCGAGTCGAGCACGCTCGTGCATGGGGTATTGGGTAATATCAGTTTGATCGAGATAGACGCGGCCTTGATCAGATGCAATCAAGCCAACCATCATGTAAAAGCTCGTGGTTTTGCCAGCGCCGTTTGGGCCGAGTAAGCCGACGATTTCACCCTGTTGCACATTCACCGATACGTCACTGACGATGGTCAGGCCATTGATAGTTTTAGCAAGTTGCTCGCTGCGTAATTCAGCCACTGGTCTTCTCCACCGCTATTAGTAGTGTCTCAGTATATCACAGCCCAACGCGCTGACTAACCGACTTCATTGAATCAAACAGTTAGCAATATTTTCAAAAAATCAACAAAAATGATTGAAATATGCCCATATTGGTACTAAATTTGTACATATAGTTCATTTTATTGTTTTGATAGATGAGCAAGGAGGGGCGATGCAAGGATCAGATCAAGGTGTTGCTTTGGATGTGTTACACCAAAGATGCGATGAGTTTTTGACCACCGAGATAACCTCATTTGATACTATCAATTCAGCGATTCAAGGCATGCGGGTTGTTATTAACCTTGCAGAAAACGCTAAGGTGTCTTCAGACCAGTTATTGATTATAAAAAGAGTTTTGGCTGAGTTTGAGGGCATTCAGGCTATACGAGCCGACTACGAGCGCGCACGTGATGCGTTGTTAGCAGCTGGTCAGCCCACTGCTGTTGAAGCTACAATTAATGGCAGGCAAAAGATCGTGTTAGCGCCAGAAGGCCTTGCTATATTATATAATCCTGACCAGCCTTACATGCAAAATTTTGCCTATCATGTTGCCATGGCTACTATGCACAGTGCCACAGCTGATGCTGAGATTACAGCATTGGAAAAACGTCATCCTGAGATTGCTGCTGCTCTTCAGTGGCATCAGCAACAATCTAACGGTCTGCCATTGACTAGTCAAACAACACAACCAATCCAACGCCTGATGAGGCAAAAACTGATAGCAGCTGATCTAGACCGCGATTTAAAAACTAGCTCACGGACTCCTAAACAAGAGCGAGATACAGCACAGACAGTGTTCACACCAACTGCGAAAGCGTTAGAACAAGTAGTGAAATATGTTAATGCATCTCAACCTGCTCACAACGAATCCAAAGCAATCCAGCTGAAAACTGACGTCGATCCAGTTCGCTGTGCTGAATTTCAGCTTGAAATCGCTCAGCGAAGTTTTGCTTTATCAGCTGAGGGAGTGTATCAAAGAACGCTTGGAGAGATCGTTGAACTACAGGTCGCTGAACTGATGGATTTAAAACCTTTTCAGTTAATGCTGACTCCTCTTAAACAAGCAACTGCATATCTATCAGCGTCGAAAGCAACATATCGTGGCTATATTCAACAGCTGGAAGAATCTGATCTTCAAGAAGATCAAGCCAAGCTAATCCAGGATTACAGGGACTATATTGGCGTTCTGGATAGTTATCAGACCCAGGTCCAAGATAAAGCACACTTAATAATTACCAACGCCATACAGCGTGCCCAACAAATTGCATCCAAACAATCGAAAGATTGGGGTGGTTCTAAGCAACAGCTAGCAGCAATTGATCAGTGCTTACAGTTGGCTTTGTCAGCTGCTCAATCTGCTGGCTTTGAGAATGCAGAAAGATATCACATAGAGGCTAGGATTTCTAAACAGGCAGATACTCTACTATTTGATACAGATAAAAAAGGCCCTCAGCCAAAAGGCCAGGGTATGTTTGGAACTAGTATTGATCTTACGGGCTGGGTAGGGCTACGTGAGCAGGTAGCGAGGCGCGAGCAAGCGACGGAACAAAGTTACCGTACTATGGTGAGTAAGCTTGGAGACGGGCGGAGGGAAAACTATCCGCAAGCCCGAGCAGAATGTGATCAAGCAAAAGCATCATATGTGGAAGTGTTTGAGCAATACAATAAATTTTATGCCGAATACAAAGCTATTGAAGCTAAACTAGATGATTATAAAACTCGTGGGGTAGAGATTCCTACGGAGGTACAACAAGAGTTTGATAGCGCCTTAAGCCAAGCGCATGAGGTGCACAGTCAGCTACAGCTTGCAAAACAACATAGTCAGATGGTTCAAGGATGCGAAGCGCGAGAGCAAGAGGAAGAGGAAGGGCCAGCGTCAAGACTAGGACCCGGAGTGGGTGGTGGCTCGGGTTAGCCTGGTTTTTCATCATCAGCGCTATGATAATTTTCAGATCCCTTTTACTCCGAGCCGCATCAGCGGCGTGGTAGCTAGGCTGATCAGATTAGGTTGTCTTCTCTCTTTAGCCCACTGCGAGGGACATCAGTCCCGAAGCAGTCCAGTTGCGTGTAGATAAGCATAGTTTCATGAATTTTTTTTACACCATCATTGCAATGAACGGCAGTGCTTGAATCTAAGGTTAGTGCTTGCTAGTAGTTTGTGTTGCTGGGTTGCCATGCTCGCTATGGGCTGAGAATCAAAATTGCTAATAACACTTACACGATTAGGTTTCACTTACCACCTTAATCTGCTTCCCGGCAAAGGCGATACCGATCTTGATGATGTTGTCGACACCTTGTTGCTGCAGTTCTTTCATATACTCTTTGGCAATGATTTGCTGCAGCGCTTGTTTCGCAGTCGCCTCGAGCTCGGCTTCACTGGGCGCCACTTTAAACTCAAACACGATACCGTTGTCAGTTTTGTCATTCGGGATCAGCATGGCATCAAATAAACCCTTACCCGATTCGCGGTTGGATTTAATGTCATAACGATCGCGTAGGCTCGCGACCAAGCCGAGCATGAGGCCGTGGTAGAAGCGCTCACCGTTTTTCTTGTCAACATCGCGGAAGCTGAAGCTATGTTCGATCAAGCTCTGTAAATCAGTCTCAAAGTCAGCGATGTTGCCTATCACCAAATTATCAATAAACTGATCGTACCAATCCGAGCCGCGGTACGCCGATAGCCAGGCCATAATGACGTATTGATAAAAGACCAGCACCTCTTGATTGGGGATCGACAAGTCGACCTTCAATAGCAATCCATGGGTTTCAATATTGGCGCCACGTAAATAACCCGACATCAGCAGTAAGCTCCAGAGTGCGGTCTGATCCGTGTTGAGGTGTTCAAAGGTAACGTACTCACTGACGGTTTGCTTGAGGCTGCCACCGGTCATCAAAGTTTGTAATTTGTGTTGCACCGCATTGCTGGCCCGGGTGATTAAATTCTGAATGAGTTGATTATCGCTGGTGTTGATCCAGTAGGACATCAGCTTACCGGACTCAGCAATGCAATTGATGATCGACCACGGGTTATAAATGAGCTGATTGCCAAAGCTATAACCGTTGTACCAGTTTTTGATGGCATCGCGATCAACGCTTAAGTTGGCTGTTGTCAGTAGTTCATCAACCTCCAGTTCAGTGAAGCCAAAGTAGCTGGCATACTTATCATGCAACATCGAATAGACTTTGACATTGTTTAAGCCGGAGAAGATAT
>CAWUKA010000060.1:0-11700 GCA_963922965.1 uncultured Gammaproteobacteria bacterium
GCTGGGATGGTGTGGCGCCTCACTACATGACAGATTTAGAGCAACCTAGAGCCAGTTGATACGGCGTCAGAAAGCTCACCATTTTATGATACTGCTGGTGCCACTGAAGATTTACCTCAGTCATTTTCAATCTATGATCAACCTGACGGCGCAAATCTTCCAGAAATAGATCGTGCTGTTGCTGTGAGTTACCTGATTAGAAATGCAGTCGTCAAAAAAGAGGTGCGGTGGTCAATGCAATTTATGACAACTACCGAGGGAAGCTGTTGGGGATATACAGTGGAAGCACGAAATTGCGTTGCATTGCCAAGCTGGACTATTGCAGCAGTGACAAGAGACATCTTTGGTGTTAATTCAGCTGAGCCAAGTTTGCTAAAATATTATGAATTGCCAGAGCCACTCAGTCAGGTTGCTGCTGTAGCTGATGAAGAGCTTGTACGTGATTCAAAGGCACAGTTACTACCACCACCAGAAAACTGGGTTGTCAGGTCTATGGCACCTGACTTGTTTGTATCAAGTGGTCAATCAGCAGCTTTACTGGCAGCGGCAGCCGAAGGCATGGCTACTGAAGAACAGCGACCGCTAATTCCATCAACAGGATCAGTAACATTTACACCTGTTCTTGGCGGGCAAGCCCAACAAGGTCAAGCCGACCCACCCCAAGATAATGACGAAAGGCCAGATGACCAACCAGACGACCAAAGGCCAGATAATGATTGTTGCTGGCCTTGGTGAAGCCAATGTGGTTGCAGGGTAAGTGTTGTTACTGGGTTGGCTTGCTCATGCGTACCGTGTATTTGTTGTTGTACTTTAGTAAGGACGCGTGTATCAGGATTGCATCGTGCAATATCGACTGATGTTGTGGTTGGTGTAACTTTAGTGAGTAGGTACTCAATAGCCCCAACTGGTGCTGTTGCTAACAATAAGTGTAATGTGTCTAAGTTTGGTTGTTGTTTTTTACCATCGCTTCGCTCATCAATCATATATTTTAATGTTTGTTCTAGTGGTATTGCTGGTATCGAATCGAATTCTACTCGAGGAACACTGTAAGCACCAATTTTTCTCAAGGTAGCGCCTTGTCCGACTAAGTAACAAAAAGCATTCAGGTTGCCAACCAAGCTTGCTTCAGTTAATAGATTATGCTGCTCTTGTTTATACTCTGAGGCACTGAACTTAAGCGTTTGATCGAGGAATTGTAGTGCCTGCCAATCAAATGAATGACGGATAACAGTAGTCACTAGACTAGGCTTGAATAAGCTAGGATAATTCTGCGCTAGGTAAGCCAGAATATTTAGCCTGCAGATAAATAATGCTTTTAGTAGATGTTTTTCTTCGACGATAAATCGAGATGCAGTAAGGTAAGCTTCTAAAGCTATAGCATCATCCATTAAACAAATAAATGTAAAGCTATCGAGTTTCGCTAAATTGATCGATGTTGGAAGTGTTGCACAACGTTGAGCAAACTCGCTTGCTTGTTCTCGGCTAATGAGTGGTGTTAAGTCATCAATCACCGTTTGTTGAAGATTGTATCGTTGTTGGCAGCTGGCTAGTAGCTCTGACGTCTCACTATCGGTACTAGCAGCATCACTGGTGAGTATGGGGCACATGGTAATATTTCCGATAATCAAAAGATGTTTGATTTTATGCTAGCTAAAGTGAGAAGTCTAAATCTTTATTGATAGAAAAATCTATCAGCGGTCGTGATCTCACTGTCAACATTATTTAGCTTGTAGCAAATCGCTAATGCTTCCTACAAAATCAATTGAATCAATCAGCTAGAATTGCTATCGACACAAGCACCATGGGAGCACGATGGGTCTCTCTAATCTATTGTTGCCTACATCATTGTCGAGTGATCATTGTTTAGCTGAATTTGATAGTGGCGATCTGTCGCTGTATAATTGGCTGAAAAATCCTGCTATGAAAAATCAAGCTGCCGGTGTCTCACGCTGTTGTGATTTGCGAACATTTAGCGGCAGGTGCTATTGTGCGGCAAGCTAAAACAAAAAAATTTTGTCGCAATATACTAGATTCTATGCTCGTGCTGTTACTTGGTCGATTAGTGATTGATAAAAGATATTGGAATAGAGGATTAGCTAGTGTACTCATGAGAGCTGTGAGCCGTTAATATTTCACACCAGACCGGTGTGTTCGCCCTACTTTTACATGCATTATCAGAGTAAGCGCAGTAGTTCTATGTGTCAGGTGGCTTTGTTCAGTCACCATTGCAACCGATGTCATTGGTCATGACAATCAATACTATTACTGAAGCAATAAAAAAATCTAGTTTGCTGGAGCAACCATCATAAACTGAGTCAGTGTTAGCTTAATGCTTGTAATTACTGAGATTAACAAAATCAGCAACCGTTAATTCTTCGGCGCGTTGTTTGGGTGATAACCCCACTGCGTCGAATGTGGTTTCAGCTATAGTGTCTTTCAAGGCGTTACGCAACGTCTTGCGGCGCTGGTTGAAAGCCAGTCTAACGATGGCTGCAAACCGAGAAAAATCGTCTGCGATGCTGGGAGGTGATGAGTGTGGTGTTAAGCGCAAAAATGCTGACTCTACCTTCGGTATCGGTTTGAAGCAGCCAGCTGCCACTCGAAATAAATAGTCTGGTTTGCAAAAGTACTGAGTCATGATGCTAAGACGGCCGTAATTTTTTGATGCTGGTGTTGCCACGATACGTTCGACAACCTCTCTTTGTAACATGAAATGCAGGCTAGCGATGCAATCGCCAAAGTTGAACAAGTGAAACAATAACGGTGTCGATATGTTGTAAGGTAAATTGCCAACAATATGTAAAGGCTCAGAAGTGCTACGTATTTTACAAAAATCAACTTGTAAGGCGTCAGCTTGAATAATGTCAGTATCAGACAGTTGTGTAATCGACTGTTTCAGTAACGGGACTAAGTCGCGGTCAATTTCGATGACTTTAAACGATTGACAATTGGCAACAAGATGTTGCGTGATCGCTCCTTGCCCAGGGCCTATCTCAACGATATGTTGGTTAGCTTGTGGATTAATCGCAGCAACAATCTTAGCAATGATATTTTGATCGTGTAAAAAATTCTGGCCAAAACGTTTACGAGCTTTATGCCATGCCATGTGATTAACTCAATGTTTTAATATAAGCTTCATTTTTTAATTTGCGTAACCAAGCCTGCGCATTTTTCTCAAATTTTTTCCTGAATAGTGCTTGTCTAGCCCGTGCTTTTAGCATTTGTTCAGTATTATCAATATTTCGTTTAGCGTCGACTTGGATGATATGCCAGCCATAACGAGTTTTGATCGGTTGGCTGATCTGGCCAACTTTAAGTTGGCGCAATGCTCTGTCAATTGCTGGTTCAGAGTCACCAGGACGCAACCAGCCTAAATTGCCACCACGCTCTGCTGTACGTTGGTCTTGCGAATACCGTTTTGCTGCTCGTCGAAAGGATGGCGCATCTATAATTTGTTTGCGGATCGCGCTAGCTTGTTTTTGCATTTCATTATCAGTTAAGTTCGATTTGTGTTTGATTAAGATATGACTTGCCTGTGTTTCGGTAACATAAGACTTAGCTGAATTCTTGATTGAGTCGAGTTTAATGATATGGTAGCCGTTGCTAGCTCGGATTGGTCCAGCGATATCGCCAAGCTTCATCGATTTAATAGCTGTTGCAAATAGATCCGGTAATTCATTTAGTTTACGCCAGCCAAGGTCGCCACCACGCAATGCATTGTAATCGTTTGAGCTAGCGATTGCTTTGGTGCTGAATTGTAAATTAGCATCATTATTTAATTGTTTAATGATAGTTTGTGCTTTTTGCTTAGCAGCAAGTACTTGCGCCGATGAAGGTGCATCTGGTAGCGTGATCAAAATATTTTTCACGTGGTACTCAGTTTGGTCGGCGGGGCTGGCTTGCTGATTTTGAAAAGATTCAATCTCGGCTTCAGTAATTGAAATTTTGTTTGCAATATTACGTTGCTGCACTTCGTTGATGGTAAGCTGATCAATGATGCTTCTTTTCAAGTCTTCAAAATGCATGCCGGTGACGTTGGGATCATGAAGTTGAGTAATACTGATGTTATATTGTTGCGCGGTTGCTTGTAGTGCTGCTGCAACTGTTGCATCATCTGGGCTAATGTCATCTTGCTGAGCTTTTTGTAGCTGAAGTTCAACGCTGACCATTTGATTGAGTACTTGTTTTCTGAGTACCGCATCAGGTGGTAACTGTTGGTGTCTTTGTGTTAGCTGGATTTTGGCTATTTGGAAGTTTTTATCTAACTCAGTTTGGGTGATGACATGATCATTAATCACTGCGGCAATACCATCAAGCTCGTTTTGAGCAATAGCAGAGGTTGTTGTGAAGATAAAAAAGCAATAAATTAAAAAACGTATCATAGTTCCACCTAAAATTTATCAATATATCCTGTGATATTTTCTGTGACTAAGTCGCGAGCTTTACGATTGCCAAAACTACCTAAACTATTTAGCTGCCACTGCAAATAATAAGCAGTGTCATATTTGTTGGCCGGATCACCGGCAATAATTTCGGTGCCGTGGTAACTGCGTCCGGTAACAAAGCGTAGCGCCCAACAGCAAGCGTTGTATTCGACCCCATAAAAGTAGGTTTTAACACGGCCGGACTGTAGATTGTAGTTCCAACGTCCTAGTGCTTTTGCTTTACTGCTGATTGGCCAGACGAAGGAGAAATAGCTTTCACGCAAATCAGAGTCACTATTTTCTTCGGTCGTTTGGTACACCGCATCGTCACTTCGGCTATAATTGTAACCGAAGTTAGCAACCCGATCATTATCTTTTACATAGCTGAAGCTAAAGCTATTACTAATCAAGCTCTTATTGTTCTGGTTCCAGCTGAGATTGCCCAATAAGCGCCAGTCTGGATGAAAGTGGTAGCTTGCCTCGGCAACCAATGGTGAGGTCTTGTGTTGGTAGTTGGGGTACTCATCGTTGATACAACCGTCAGTATTACAAAGGGTGACGTCCCGGTCGCGGAAATAAAATATTTGGCCGATGCCACTGGCAAATTTTTCATCCCCTGTATCGTTTGCTAAAAAGCGAGAGCTAAGCGCTACACTAATTTGGTTGGCATCGCTTACGCGGTCAAGGCCAGTAAAGCGGTTTGTACGAAATAAGCTGGCATAAGTAAAGCCTGGTCGGCTGGTATCAAAAACAGGAATATCAGCTTGATTTTTGTAGGGAGTAAGTAAATAAAATAGTCGGGGCTCCAGTGTCTGTGTGTAATGCGTGGCAAGCCAAGTGACAGGTCGTTCGAATACTAAGCTGCTGTCAATATTCAGTATTGGTGTTGCTCGTGAGACATGGCTGGCAACACCGCTACCTTGTGTAGTCACTGCATAACCAATCGTTTCCAGTTGCAAGCTCGATTTGAGGTAGCCAGCCATCGTGTTATAGCTTGCTACAAGTGTTGGGGAGAGGTAGTAACGTTGCCCTTCGCCGGTATTTAAGCTGCTTGCGCTGATATCATCAACATGCTGAAAATTATCAAATTGCAAGTCTAAGTTAATATCGATATCCCAATCATGGTAATCAGTTGGGTAGCTAGCATGCGCTACGATATGTGGCAGTTGCTTAAACTGATTGGCAACTGCATTCTGATTAACAGGGTGGAGTGTTTGAAAGCCATTCATAGCGGCATTAACTTCCCAATATTGATCTTGGTAAGTGAGTGAAGCTATACGAGGCAATTGATTATTAGTTGAATCCTCGGCGTAAAAATGTGCGAGATCTTGGTAGTAATAGTCGTCAGAAACATAATTCAGTGTAATTGTAGATGACCAATGCTCATCAAATCGGGTGTTATGTTGCCAAGCAATCATTTTGCGATTATTGCTTGCGTTTATCAGTCTGTCATACCAATCATGTTGCTTGTACGAGTCAGCATTATTATCAATGAAGTCACGAAACACACGATCATTCGGGAAGTAGGCTATATTCAGTGAGCCGTGGTTTTCTGGTGTGAGGTAACGAAACTGTGCTTGATAATTGGTACCACGTTTGCTCATGTAGTGCGGCGTCAGTGTTGCATCATAATTTGGTGCCAGGTTTAGGTAAAAAGGTATGCTTACTGTGAATCCTGAGTTTTCTGAATGACTGATAGTTGGGAACAAGACTCCAGTTTTGCGCCGCTTATCGATCGGGAATGAAAAGTAAGGTAGATACAATATAGGTGTATCTCGCAGATAGAGTCGGGTATGCCTCGCGCTACCGCGACCGGTGTTGCGATTGAGTTTGATATGAGCCGCGCGTAGTGTCCACGCTGGATTGATCGGCGGGCAAGTGGAGTAGCTACCGGCAAAGATTTCAAATAGATTAGTTGATGAAGCAATTATTTTTTTTGCCCTTCCCCAGGCGGGCAAGCCTTGATTGCTGTTGATTCGGTAGAGTGCTTGTTCGACCCATGCGTTGTGTTGGCGAATATTGACGTTGGCACTGTCGCCGATAAGTAAGCTAGTTGGCTGTTGAATGCGGATATTGCCGTGCAACTTGGCTTGTTGCAATTTACCTTGTTTATCACGCTGTAAGTAGATCGATGTTGCTTGTAATTGTCGATCCGGTTGTGTGATTTTGACATTGCCTTGCAAATGAATCGTGCCTTCAAGTGGGAAATTAATCTGTTCAGCTTTGATATTAATGGCATGCTTTTGCAGTGCTTTCAGTGCGCTTGGGTAATAATCGATGTTTTTTTCTTGATAGCCACCTTGGCATTGTTTATTGCCGCTGCTGATCCAGCCGAGTGCAAGGCTGTCTGCTGTTACGGTTTGACATTGCGTTAATAAACTAAATTTTGAGCAATCAGGTTTGGTGTTGCTCGTTGCCGTATTGATTAGTAAGTAAAAACTAGTCAAAATCGCTATAAATGTTATGAAAATGTTTTTTTTCACGATGCTGATGAGTCGGCTATTCGATTGGGGTCTAACATCGCATAGAATGCGCACATCTGCAACAACCGAGGACAAAATGATAGATAAACGACAGCAACAGCTTTATCTCTGGTTAACACAAGTTCTACAGCCACCGATTGAGTGGACTCCAATCGTTGGTCACATGAGCCATCGGCGCTATTTCCGCGTCACTGACAGTTTCGGTAACTGCTATGTCGCAATGGATGCCCCATTTAATAAAGGTGAGCAAGTCGAGCCATTTATCGTCATCGCTAAAGTCTTGCAGCAGGCTGGCGTGATAGTACCAGAGATTAAGCAGGCTGATACAGCACATGGTTTTTTGCTATTGTCTGATTTTGGTAGTCAGCTGTTGTTGCATGTGCTATCACCAGCTAATGTAACCTACTATTATGAAAAGGCGATGGCGATACTCGCTAAATTGCAAACGGCATCGATTCAAGGTTTGGCTCAGCTTGATGCTGCGTTGATAAGAGAAGAGCTAAGCTTGTTTCAGTATTGGTATCTTGAAAAAAAACTTGGTTTAACGTTATCCTCGACTGATACTAAATTACTTGATAATTTTTTCTTTGATTTGGCCGAGAGTGCAGTGCAGCAGCCGCAACGGTTGGTACACTGGGATTTTCACGCGAAAAATATCATGGTGTTGGCTGATGATGAGCTTGGTGTGCTAGATTTTCAGGATGCGCGAATTGGTCCGATCACATATGACTTGGTTTCTTTATTAAAAGATTGCTATATCACTTGGCCGCGTCAGCAAGTAGAAACTTGGGTAGCGACCTATCATGCAGGTTATGTGCAGCCCAGCTATCCTGATATTGCTCTTGCAGATTTTTTATGTTGGTTTGATAAGATTGGTCTCTACCGTCATTTGCGCGCTATTTATCGATTTTCACTTCGCTATTTGCAAGATAATAATGACAGCTACTTAAAAGATATTAAGCCCGCGCTTAATTATGTGACTGCTGCGCTTAGCGCGCAACCAACCTTAATGCCATTATTAACTTGGTTTCAGCGACACGTGTTGCCGCGTGAGTTTGCAGCTAATACACAGGTTTGAATCCACAGTCAGGATAGTTCTTTTACTGTAATAGCAAACTGATTGGTAGGGCGAGTAGTTTAATGTCTTGTTGCGAAAATGACAAAATATCTTTACCAGAATAAAAAATGGCACCGTATTGAAATTGTTTTGGATTTAATTCGGCAAGTTTTGTAAGTGCCTTAAAGTCATGCCGGTTGATTGTTGCGGAAGTTTTGATTTTGATACCAATTAATTGCTGATTATGACGCTCTAAAATGATGTCGACTTCATGCTGATATTTATCGCGATAATGCAATAGCTCGACTTGTTCAAAGGCCCAGCCATTTTGTTTGTATAGCTCCATGTAGATTAAATTTTCGAGTAATCCACCAAAGCCATTATATTTGATTAAGTCTAAGGATATTCTCTTATGGGGGCAATTAAAATCCGAGAAATCCGGATATAAAATCCGAGATATCCAATAAAAATATATTTTAAAACAATAAACTAATTTTTTTGATTGCTATTTTAGGTGATTCCGGTGGGGTGCTATTGCCTGTCTAAAAATTGCTTAGATGCTTAGCTCAGCACGGTAGTCGTGGTCGATTTGTGGGGTAACGAGTTTGCTTGTACCCGTTTCGACATCAAATGCATTACAGCTCGTAAACGGTTTGGCATAGACATGAAGACTGATGGCGCGCTGATTAAATTCAGCTAAGTTTGCCATTTTGTGAATGCCATTTGGGATTTCTAGCATACCAGCGCTGGCAGTGATAGCGGTGCTTGTAGCTTTAATTTGCTGCGCATCAGTGTGTTGATAATGCTGAATTTGCATGTAGCCAGCTTCAATCCGAGCCCAGCAGCGTTGATCAGCGTGGTCATGGATGACTGAAGCTTGGCCGATATCCCAACACAGCAGCAAAATACCTACCTCATCATCAAGGTAGCAACAGTTACGATGGTAGTGGTCGCTAGAGAATGTCGCGTAACGCGCCAAATCATCAGGTTTGATCCGGCTGTCCGTGAGAAACGCTTCAAATTTCTCAGTTGTGCCTGGCGTAGTGAGAAAGCTTAAGCTTTGTTGGATAAAGTCTCGTAACGTAATTGTTATCATCAGATTTCGCATCCTGGAGTCGGTGAATGTTTATCATTCATCGCGAACCGGACACTGTCAAGCCATGGTTTGTTTTTAACAGCAAATCAGCTACCATTTTCAGTTTTAAGTATAAGGTTGATACATGAAAGCGATGTTATTAGCGGCTGGACGTGGTAAACGCATGAGGCAATTAACGGCGACAACAGCGAAACCATTATTGCAGGTTGATGATAAACGCTTGATAGAGCATTTGCTTTTCCGCTTGGTTGCTGCCGGCTTTACAGAGATCGTCATCAATGTTTGTTATTGTGCCGAGCAAATCCAGCAAGCGCTTGGTGATGGCTCACGCTATGGTGCTATAATTCGTTACTCAGTCGAGACCACCGCCTTAGAGACCGGAGGTGGCGTGCTTCGCGCCCTGCCATTGTTGGGTGATCAGCCATTTCTATTGCTCAGCGCTGACATTTGGACTGATTACCCACTCGATAAAATTAAGCTGCCTGCTGCAAGCTTATTACATATGCTCTTAGTTGATAATCCATCTTATCATTTGCAAGGTGACTTTGGCATAAATGAAGGTCGCGCCAGTTTGTTGGCAACGCCGCGTTATACCTACGCAAATATTGGCATTTACCATCCGCAACTATTTCAAAATTATGATGATGGCTATTTGCGTTTAGCAAGTGTGATGCAACAGGCGATTTTAGCCGAGCAAGCGACTGCTGAACATTATTCTGGTGTCTGGTTTAATGTTGGTACACCAGCTGAACTTGCAACGTTAAAGCAGCACTGCCAATCACTGCGCTAATTTTCCAGTAATTGAGTCACGTAGCCAGCGAAGGCATCGGTTTCCACTAAAAATGCATCATGCCCGTAGCTCGAGTGATGTTCGATTAGCTGTACATTAGTGCCGGCTTGCTGTAGATGATGATGAAGTGTGTATTGCTGCTCTGGTGGATACAGTAGGTCAGAATCTACTGCAATCACGATCGTGTTTGCTGCAACCCGGGTAAACACTGCCGTAGTTGATTGATAGCCTATCGTGACATCGAACAAATCCATTGCTCGCAGTAGATAGAGATAAGTATTTGCATCGAATTGCTCGACAAACTTATCAGCGTTGTAACGTAAATAGTTTTCAATTTCATGACTTGACTCAATGGTCTCACTAGCAAAACGCTCGTCTAATTCAGCGCGATTGCGATAACTGAGTAAACCGATTTTACGTGCTAACTTAAATCCACCCAGGTTACTAGTTGTGTAACAGCCTTGTTGCCAAGCGGGATCCAGCTGAATAATCTCGCGTTGAATGGCTCGCATCGCGATATTGTGTGGATAAGCTTTATAGCAAGATGAGGTTAGCAAGAGTCGCTGTACTGTCAGCGGGTAGTCGATCGCCCACTGCAGTGACAGCATTGCACCAACCGAATTACCGATGATGGCATAGAGGTTATCGATGCCCAATGCTTGTAGCAGTAAGTATTGGCTATCAACCATATCTTTGATGGTAATCTCAGGAAAGTCGCAGTTGAAACGAGTATTCGTTTGTGGATCAATGCTGTTTGGTCCGGATGAGCCAAAGCAGCTGCCCAGATTATTGATGCAAATCACATAATAGTGTTCGGTATCGATGGCTTTGCCTGGGCCAACGATCGCTTGCCACCAACCTGGATCCGGTCGTTTATCACTAGCAGTGACGTGCGCGCCGGTTGATAGCGCATGATGAATCAGTATCACATTGCTACCATCGGCATTACGCTCACCAAAGGCTTCATAGTAAAGTTGCAGTGATTGTAAATAACCACCGCGCTGGCATTGGAAGGCATTGCTGGCGGTGAATAGATAGCTGCCATCTGGGTTTTTGGTGATTTTTCCAGTCATTGTCTTTATAATTCAGAATTAGTTATTGATATTAAAGGAGGCACTATGGCAGACAACATGCGGCAATATTCTCGCTTTGACCAACTCTTAATAAATATAGCACAAACCTTACAACCATCCCGCTCAGCTTTGTTGCGCAAACAGCCTGGGGAAGTGCTAGCTGAAGCGCACTTGACCAAGCAAGAGCAGCGACAAGTTGCCGGTTTGATGCGGGTCAATCATGTTGGTGAGGTGTGTGCGCAGGCACTTTATCAGGGCCATGCCCTAGTTGCTCGTACGCAAGCAAAACGACAATTATTTATCCAGGCAGCTGAGGAAGAACAAGAGCATTTAGCCTGGTGCGAAGCGCGGATCAAGGCAGTGTCAGGTCGCACCAGTTATCTCAATCCTGTTTGGTATGTTGGTGCACTGACCTTAGGCATGACTGCAGGCTTAGCTGGTGATGACTGGAGTTTAGGTTTTATCGCTGAAACAGAGCAGCAAGTGGTGCAACATTTGACTAGCCACTTGCAACGGCTACCCGTTGCCGACCATAAAACTCGTGCAGTGCTCGAGACTATGCGCATCGATGAGAGCCGGCATGAGCAAACAGCACATTATGAGGGTGCAAAACCATTGCCAACGGTAGTCAAAATAGTGATGCGTGGCCTATCGAAAGTAATGACAACAACGGCTTATTGGCTTTAGCGCAGTTTACCGTCCAGGGCGCACCGTTGCTGCTGCCGCTTGCTCGCGACGATCAGCGTGGATGGCCTGCAGTAGGCGCTGTTTTTCAGC
>CAWUKA010000061.1:0-11543 GCA_963922965.1 uncultured Gammaproteobacteria bacterium
AACCTAGACTGATATCAAACAGATTACATAGGGTCAATAAATTTAACATGCCAAAGCCTCTTCTACTTTTTCTTTATCATTGAATGGCAACGATTCTGCGCCGATAATTTGTTCTGTTTCATGCCCTTTGCCAGCAACGACAACAATATCTGCTGGACCAGCCTGAGCTATTGCATGGTGAATAGCGGCACGGCGATCAGGCAGATAAATAGCTTGCCGGTCTTGTAGCCCTGCACGAATATCAGCGATGATGGCGACCGGATCTTCAGTCCGCGGATTATCATTAGTGAGCACAACGTGCTCAACATACTGCTCAGCAACTCTGCCCATCATAGCACGCTTGCCTTTATCACGGTCACCACCACAACCAAAAACACACCAAATCTTCGGCTTCGGGCCGCTTTCACAATGGGCATGCACAGCAATTAACACCTGCTGTAGTGCGGCTGGCGTATGAGCGTAATCAATAATAACCCGCGGTTTACCACCCCCACCAAAACTCTCCATCCGCCCAGGCGCCTGCCGCACACTCGCCAAGCTCCTAATTATATCAATGGCTGGTAGCCCCTGTGTTGCTAGTGCCGCCAAAGCAGCTAGTAAATTATACAAATTAAACAAACCCCAACAGTGGCTGGTCAAGCGGTAACAACCCTCTGGCGTCGCCACATCTGCACTGATGCCAGCGCTATGTAACTGATAATTCTGCACATAAAATTGCTGTTGAACTGGCAACGTCGTGGCTGTTAGGCCATAGCTGCTCAACTTCAGCGACTGTGGTGCTGCAAGCAATAGGCGGCGACCGTAGTCATCATCGTGATTGATAATGATGGATTGCAAACTTTCGACGTCAAACAACTTCGCTTTAGCGGCGAAGTAGGCTGCCATATCACCATGATAATCAAAGTGATCGCGACTTAAATTGGTGAATACCGCATGATCAAAAACAACACCATTAACGCGCCCTTGATCAAGCGCATGCGACGAAGCCTCCATCGCTATAGCTGCGGCACCTGTTGCAGCTTGGCGGGCAATTTCAGCATGTAAGGCGATTGGATCGGGTGTAGTAGACCAGCTCATTTGCAATTGATTGACAAAACCATTACCTACGGTGCCAATCAGACCACAGCGAATACCAAGCTTAGTCATAGCGTCAGCAATGAATAGACTAGTAGAAGTCTTCCCATTAGTGCCAGTGACACCCAGCATGGTTAACTTTGCGGAAGGCTCTGAATAAAACCGGCTTGCTAACAAGCCAAGCTTCGCTTGTAATTGCGACACCGGCACCATCACTGCACTGGCTGATACCAACTCAGCTGGCAGTTGCCAGCCGTCAGCTTCATACAATACTGCAGCAGCACCAAGCGCCAACGCTTGCGAGATATAATCTCTTCCATCAACCTGTAAACCAGGCATGGCAAAAAAGCCAGCACCGAGACTCACCTGTCGACTATCACTAACGAGCGTTGTGAGTTCGCAGTTTGCCGCTGGCATCAGATGGAGTGGCTCAAGCAGCGCTACCAAGCTAATTGTCATATCGTCCTCGTCGATTGTTGAGATAATTTATCTGGAGCAATATCATACAATCGCAACACACTACTCATAACACGTGAGAAGATCGGCGCAGCAACTTGGCCACCATAAAATTTACGCCCACCTGGTTCATTGATCACGACAACAGCAACAAAGCGCGGCTTACTTGCTGGTACCATACCAACAAATAATGCTGTGTGTTTATCTTTCATGTAGCCATTTGGGCCAATCATCCACACCGTACCCGTTTTGCCAGCAACTCGATAACCTGGTATGGCAGCACGAAATGCGGTACCACCTTTTTCGATGACCGACTCCAACATATGTAGCAGTTGGCTAGCAAAATGGGGCTCTAAAATGCGAACACCGATAGGCTTACTAGACTGCTTCAATAAACTAACTGGGTACTTAATACCGTTATTTGCAATCACAGCATAAAAAGCTGCAAGCTGTAGTGCTGTAACTGACACACCATATCCAAAAGACAATGAAGCGAGTTCTATCGGATTGCGATATGCTTGTCGTGTTAACAGTGTACCGGCACTTTCACCTGGAAAGCCACTGTTGGTTGTTCTGCCAAAGCCAAGTCGCTCCAGCAACAAAAATAAATCATCAGGCGCCAAGGTTAAGATAATTTTAGAAATACCAACATTGCTTGAGCGTTGTAAAATCCGGGTGATCGTCATAACACCATTATCTGTAGCATCGCGAATAACTTTATTACCAACCTTAACGAAGCCAGGTGAAGTATCAACTGCACTGTCTGGCTGATACTGACCACTTTGTAATGCCGCTGCCATACTAAACGCTTTTAAAGTAGAGCCCGGCTCAAACACATCGGTGACAGCGCGATTGCGAAAGCGGTCATCATGGTGAGTGTATTTTGCATTCGGATTAAAAGAAGGTTGATTCACCATAGCGAGCACTTCGTTAGTCTTAACATCAAGCACCACCATCGCAGCTGATCGTGCTTGATAACGAGCAAGCGCTGCTTTCAGTTCAGCGTAAGCAATAAATTGCAAACGCTTATCGATACTCAAAGCGAGATCTTTACCGAGGTGCGGTTCTTGCAGATCAGCAACCTCAGAGATAATATGCCCAAGACGATCCTTGAGTACTCGCTTTTTGCCAGGTCGGCCTTCTAACCAACGATTATAAGCAAGTTCAAAACCTTCTTGGCCAACATCATCGATGTTGGTAAAACCAACCACATGCGCTGCGATTTCACCCTGCGGATAATAGCGCTTGTACTCATCAACAAAGTACAAGCCTTTGATTGCCAAGCGCTGAATTTTGTCGGCAAACAATGGGCTGATATGACGTCGCAAATAAACAAATTCGCGGGTCTTAGCTTGCTTGAGCTTAGCCAGCAAACTCGCTTTATCTATCTCCAGCAACACTGCGAGCTCTGACAACTTAGTCTCAGTGAGGTCAATTTCTTTTGGGTTCATCCAAACTGATTTTACCGGCGTACTTACTGCTAACGGTTCACCGTTTCGATCCGTAATCATACCGCGATAGGCCGGCACAGTTACCGTTCGCAGCATACGCATATTACCTTGCTTTTGCAAAAATGCACGATTAAACACGGTCAACTGGACCATGCGAACGAGCAAACCCATAGTCATCAATAGTAAGATGATACCAACTACACGTAGACGAAATAAAAATTGACGCTGATTAATCTTCATGAGCGTATTATCACAACGTCTTTCGCTTTCGGGATCATCATATGTAATTTGTCTTCGGCGATTTGCTCAACCCGAGCATGAGTCGACCAAGTACTCTGCTCAAGCAATAACTGACTCCACTCAACATGGAGCCGGTCACGCTCACGATGGAGCTCGTGTAAATGATAAAATAAGCGTCGATTTAAATCGCGGGTATAAATCACTGCAAAGGCACTCGTCAGCACAGCCAGCATCAGCACAGCCAATAGCAAGCGCTGCCAAGTCAACCACCAGACTGTTGGCTTTGTAAGTAACTTGCGACGGAAGTTAGTCTGTAACATGACACTTCTCCCCAACACGTAGCACAGCTGAACGTGCTCGCTGATTACTTGCAATCTCAGCAGTAGTCGGTTTAATTGCTTTACCGACTAAACGCATATTGGGTTGCACTAAATGATGCGGTAACGGTACTGAAATTGGGATATCATTTCGGGTTGCCTGTTGACGCATAAAACGCTTCACCATGCGATCCTCGAGCGAGTGAAAACTAATCACCGCCAAACGTCCACCTCTACGCAAACAAGCAAGTGACGCTTGCAAGCAATGAGTTAAATCATCAAGCTCGCGATTGATGTAAATACGTAGCGCTTGAAAGCAACGTGTTGCTGGATGTTTTTCTGGTTCCCAGCGTGGGTGCGCTTGCTTGATGATGCTCGCGAGCTGAGTAGTCCGCACTATCGCCGCCTGATGACGCGCTGCAACAATCGCATTCGCGATCCGTTTCGCATATCGCTCTTCGCCAAAGGTCTTAAAAACACCAGCGAGTTCAGTTGCCTTAACCTGTGCCAACCACTCTGCCACAGTCATGCCTTGGCTGTTATCCATCCGCATATCGAGTGGACCATCGTGTAAAAAACTAAAACCACGCTCCGCTTGATCCAACTGTGGTGATGAAACCCCACAATCCAGCAAGATACCGTCGATTGCGCCCAACAACGATTCTGCCGCAGCAAACGCATCGATGCTGGCGTAACTACCGTGCCAAATCAACACTCGCTGATCATTCAAGGCACGTGCCTCAGCGATTGCGGCTGGATCTTTATCCATCACTAATAAACGACCTGTTGAGGCAAGCTCGGCTAAAATCGCTTTGGAATGGCCACCCCGACCAAAGGTCGCATCGACATAATTACCAGTTGGCTTAACGGCTAGCGCGTTGATTGCTTCATTCAGCAAAACTGGATTGTGTAATACTGGTTTAGTCATCTCTGTTCAGTAATAACAGGCCGCACAGCCAGCATCACTCAAACCTTAATCCTTGAAAAGAGCATATTTTAATCATATTAGAAAGGCTTGACCAGCTGAAATTGAGTTATCAGCGAGTTGAAAGTGAATAGTGGGCCAAGTTAGCTTCAAATCCGCCATATTGTGACACTAATGACCAAAAATCACTTATAGTTTTATCTATCTGAGGTGAGTGTTATTTTTTGAGCTCGCTGCATGCCTCTCAATATAACGATAATGCGCGGCAACTGGGCATTTCTCAGCCCATTGCGAGCGAGCGTAGTGAGCGCGGCAACCCAGCAACCCAAACCACTAACAAATACAACGCTTAGATTTAATCACCTATTGTTAAATAAAATGATAGTTCACGGAAAACAGATGATTGTGAGCGAAATTTTTGGTACAAATCTGACATGACGATACCGACCATATCTAAGCAATCAGCAAAAGTATCGACTTTGATATCTTTCAAACTGACTGAAATAACCGGGTATTGACCTTGATCCGTTTGAATGGTCTGCAGATGATCATGGATTTTAAGGCCATCAAACAATGCTTGGGTTAGTTTACCATCGACCTCAGGACTCAAAAAATGCTCGAGCATGGAGAGATTGATGGTTTTACCAAAGCGTCAGGGTCTTGTTAGGACAATCACGCGCGCCGGGTCGGTCATTACCTCACGAATGAGTAAGGATTTATCAACAAATAAAAAACGCTCGTCATATTCAGTGCGGTATTCAATCAACTCTCTGAAATTCGAAATTCCAATCGGTACTTGCATCTGGTTTGGCTCCGTTAGCTTAATATATTGTCGAATTATAACACTGAGTAGTCAGAGTAGTATGTCTTCCCATGATTGAACGACTGTGGTCTAACGCACTTCATCGGCTTACTGACGAGTAAACACTGAATAAAATTACATCTAAAACTCGACTTTTGCTTACCAAATAACTTGATTTTTGACAAATATTGTCTATATTTTATACATATGATTGCAGGAAACCATCCGGCCTTTGAGACGGATCTCTCTATTTATCAAAGGTTTAAATTATGCCAACACAACAACGGGTGCCTCAATTCACCCACCAATCTCAGTATCGTCAAAATCAAACTATTGAAGATAAAAAAACCGAATCGATGCTAGATGCTCTTGAAGCAGGTATCGAGCTCGACCCTGAGCTACTACTGGAAGAAACACTGCCGCCACCGCAAGATGACATGTTCGAACTGGAAGACGGCAGTGAAGATGAGCTCGAACTGATTGACGTGTTCAATTTTGATGATGAATTAAAGTTTGATGACTAACTTGTTGTCATACTATCACTCACCAGCGATCGTCATCCCGTCTAGTAGAATCGATCCGGTATGAATGTTACCGCGAGTATCAACGTCATTGCCAATTGTGACAATATTGGCGAACATCTGTTTCAAATTACCAGCAATCGTAATCTCTTCTACCGGGTATTGAACCTGTCCTTGACTGACCCAAAAACCACTTGCACCACGTGAGTAATCGCCAGTCACCATATTCACACCTTGACCCATCAATTCAGCAATCAATAAACCTTCACCCATGTCTTTTATCAGCTGGTTCAAGTCTTTGTCACTAGTATTAACCTTAATATTTCGCACCCCACCAGCATTACCCGTGGTTTGCAAACCGAGCTTGCGGGCAGAATAACTCGATAGCACATAACTTTGCACTACGCCGTCTTTAACCCAATCACGCTGCACTGTCTTCACGCCATCACCGTCGAAAGGTGCACTCCCCGAACCTCTCGGTAAATGAGGATTTTCAGTAAAATTAATGTGAGCAGGAAAAATGACCTCCCCCACGGAATCAAGTAAAAACGAAGCACGCCGATAAATCGCTCCACCGCTAATGGCTGAAAAAAAACTCCCAAGCAAACCACGAGCGACGTCAGCGGCAAAAATGACCGGCACTTTACAAGTTGGCACCCGTTTTGCTTGCAAACGCTTAACGGCACGTGCTGCTGCTTCTTCACCAATATACTGCAAACTAAATAGATCATCAGCTGTACGTGCCGAGCTATAAGCATAATCACGCTGCATACCACTCCCATCTTCAGCTACTAGCACACAACTGATACTGTGGCGCGTAGTCGGGTAAGCACCGACAAAACCATGACTATTGGCATAAACCCGATAAGCAGAATGAGTTGATAAACTACAGCCATCAGAATTTTTAATACGCGGATCGAATGCAAAGCCATATTGTTCGCAGGCTTGCGCTTGCTCAATAGCGGCAGCCGGCGTTAATTGCCATGGATGGCATAGGTCGAGGTCAAGTGCATCGTAACCAAATGCAAGGCGCTCTTTATCAGCTAAGCCAGCATAAGGATCAGTACTAGTGTAGCGAGCAATATTGCAAGCTGCAGTAACAGCTGCACTGACTGCCGCGGCAGAGGTGTCAGAGGTACTAGCTGAACCGGTACAATGATCAAAGTAGACAGTAATCGCAACACCTTTATCACGATTATATTCTAGAACTTCAACTTCACCCATGCGCACATTGACGTTATAGCCAGTTTCAAGCGAACAACCAACCTCAGTTGCTGTGGCACCTTGCCTAACTGCTTCATCAAGCACTTGAGTGGTGATACGCTGCAACTCTTGATGAGCTGTGGTATCTGTCGCTGCATGTTCACTAATCTCTACTGTCATCAAAACCTCTTTTCTCTAACGAAGATTGTTATCGAAGTGGATAGCAGTACTGTCACACACCCACTCGACGGTTACTCAATATCAAGCAAGTTATTAGGTGCCAGTACCACCAACTGTTAATTCGTCGATTAGCATAGTCGGCTGACCAACCCCTACTGGAACAGACTGCCCATCTTTACCGCAGGTACCAACACCCTGATCGAGTGCTAGGTCATCACCCAGCATTGAAATTTTAGTTAACGCATCAGCGCCATTACCAATCAAGGTTGCACCTTTGACTGGTTTACCAAGTTTGCCATTTTCGACCAGATAAGCCTCACTGGCGCTAAAAACAAATTTTCCCGATGTAATATCAACTTGACCACCAGCAAAATTCACTGCATAAATACCTTTATCAACTGCAGCAATGATCTCCTCTGGCTTATAATCACCTGCCAACATATAAGTGTTGGTCATACGCGGCATCACTAAATCAGCATAAGATTCACGCCGGCCATTACCGGTTGGCTGAACTCCCATTAAGCGGGCGTTCTGCTTATCTTGCATATAACTTTTCAAAATACCATCTTCGATTAATACTGTATTTTGCGTTGGCGTGCCCTCGTCATCGATGCCGAGTGAACCGCGACGATCTGGCAAAGTCCCATTATCAACCACAGTACAACCTGCTGCCGCAACTCGCTCACCAATGCGACCTGAAAATACTGAACTACCACGACGATTAAAATCACCCTCAAGGCCATGGCCAACTGCTTCATGCAACAACACACCAGGCCAACCTGGGCCCAAGATAACTCGCATAGTACCGGCAGGCGCCTCGACCGCATCGAGGTTTAGCAAAGCAGTTCGCACTGCTTCGTCAGCATAAGAAAGATAGTGTTGATCTTGTAAAAACAGGCTCAAGTCACTGCGACCGCCACCACCAAAACTACCACTCTCTAATTTTTTATGGTGCTCAGCAATCACACTCACATTCATCCTTACTAAAGGTCGAACATCAGCCGCTAGCACACCATCACTAGCGACGACATAAATAACATCATAGGCTGCAACTAGACTTGCATTGACTTGAATGATCCGTGGATCTAATTGGCGTGCATACTGATCGACATGGTTTAAGATCTCAATCTTATCCTGCTCACTAATGCTCTGTAGAGGGTTTAGTATTGGATAACGATCATGCGACACCCGCACTTGCCAAGCTGGTAACGAACCATTGTCGCCCTGTTTAACGATACCAACTGCAGCATTAGCAGCCTGTGTTAAGGCAGGTAGAATAATATCATCAGAATAAGCAAACCCGGTTTTCTCGCCACTAATCACCCGCACACCAACGCCACGATCAATGGTAAAATTACCGGCTTTAACGATACTTTCCTCTAATGACCATGATTCAAAATAACTCGATTGAAAATACAAGTCAGCGTAATCAACACTCGGACGTAATAGTTGCCCTAACACAGTAGCAAGCTTAGTATCAGTCAATTCAGCTGGCGCTAAAATCATCTCTTCGGCAATGCTCAGTTGATCAGGCATAATTATCCTCAATTGTTATTCATCAGTTAATAAAATCAGTAGCGGCTGTCACTAGTATAGCTTACGATGCTGCAATACAGGAAACTCTGCCCGCATCGCATATAATTCTGCTAAATTTACCGTTGCTGTGATTATCCCTTCACCAGCTACTTGCTGACAGAGCACTTGCCCCCATGGATCAACGATCATACTATGGCCATAACAGCGCCTTGACTTTGGCTCCTGCACTGATTGATTAGCAGCCACGATATAGCACATATTTTCGATCGCACGCGCACGTAGTAATGAATGCCAGTGTGCTCGACCGGTCGGATGAGTAAATGCTGATGGTACGCAAATCAATTCAACCCCGCTGGCTTGCATAGTGCGATATAACTCAGGAAAACGCAAATCATAACAGATACTCAAACCGATGCGGGCAACTGGTGTATTCACTACAACTACCTGATCTCCGGCAACGGTATAACGGGATTCACGGTAAGATACTCCGCCAGCCTCAACACTAGCATCGAATAGATGAATTTTATCGTAACGAGCAACACACTTACCATTAGCATCATACAGTAAGCTACTTGCTGCCAACTTATCATTAATATTTGTTTTTAGTAATACGCTACCAGCTAACAACCAAATACTGTGACGCTGCGCCTGGTGAGCTAAAAAATCTTGAATCGGACCTTGCCCAAACGATTCAGCAGCTTGAAAGCGTTGCTGATCATTACTAGCAAATTGTGCAAACACCTCTGGCAAAACCACTAACTCAGCTTCAACTTGAGCAAGCAAGCTTGCGACACGTTGCAGGTTATCCGCAACATCATGACTCGAACTCAATTGAATCACACTGACTCGATTTGACATACTATTGACTCCGTGCTGCTGGATGTGACGTAACTTCTTTTAACACTGGTTTGGTAAACGAACCTGTTAGATCATAATGATGAGCGACGACTTCTTGGATGCTAGGCTGAGCGATTTTATCAGCCGCCCATGCCATAACTCCAGCGACAGGACCCGCTGCAATCGCAGCGATAACCGGCAAACTCGAAGTAACATATGGTTTGACAGTTAACGACATCGATAGCGTTCTCCTAACTAAGTCGACAATACCTGCAAAATCAATCCTCACTACTGATCCTTTTAAATAAACCTTGTTAAGACGAGCAACGCCTTTATCTAACTGCAGAGCGCCACGAAAAATATCAAAAGCAATACCAGCATCCAGATCACTAAAATCTAAGGTTAAACGACGAGGTAAATTTTGTAAACTTAGTAAGTTAAGTAGGCGGCCCAAATTTAGCTTTTCGTTAGCTTCATCACTAATACTAACAACTCGACCTTGTTCAACCTCAAACTTAGCAACACCAGTTAAATGTTGAGGTTCAAAGTTTGGAAAACCATGTTCAAGCGCTAAATCGAAATCAATTTTACCACGGTCGGCCTGCAAGCCAAAATCCCAATTTAAGGCGGCAAGCATTCGAGTAATATCATCAGACTCAAGTTGCCCTTTTAACTTAAATTGATTGACTCGACTAGATTGCAACCAACTACAGCTCGCTTGTGCAGACATGGCAGAATGTGACAAAGTCAAAGCAACACATTCTAAGCCTTGCTTACTTGGTTTAGTAGCCAGATGAAGCTTACCAAAATTCTGTTTACCAAAAGTTAGTTTCTTGGTTGTCAGGTCAATACTCGGTAGGTTCTTTGCTGTCAGCTTAATTGGCTTCTTAGCTCGGCCAAGAGCTGGCAACGATAGCCGATCAAGCTCAGCAATAACCTTCATCGGCTTCTGATCCTGATAGATTTTTAACGCACCTGAAAGCAGATTATTATTAAGGTGTAGTAACCAGTATTCATCGTTTGGCGTAGCAACAGCATAGAGCTGACTATAAACTTGATCATAAGCAATTAATTTTCCAATCGTTAGATCGATTTTCTGTAAAAAAGCAGTCGACGAAGTATCACCTCTATTAGTAAATAACTGTTTATACCAGGCATCAAACAAAAGCTGATCAAGCTTACCTGAAACAATAAGACCAGGCTTTTTTGGCAAGTGCACATCGCCAACACCAAACAACAATTGACCCCGACTAAAACCATGCGCGTGATCTGTAAATTCCAAAATCGCTTGGCTAGTGTTGGCATAATCTATTGATAATGTTGTTGCATCTTTGCCAAGTAAAAATATCATCTGTAATGGTTGGCTAGTATAAGCAGGTTTAGCTAACGGTGCTGGCAAATCAATCTTAACATTATTCAAATCAGATCGAATTGCAATTTCCCCACTATGCTTAGCTGAAGGAAAAACCATATCCGCAGCAATATCTGTCACCCCAACAACAGGCAGCAAACCGGACCAAGAAAAAGGCTGTAAGAGCTTCTTTACATCAACTTTTCCATTTAATGAAACTAAGGTAGTACGACTATCATCAGTAAATTTGGTGGCAACTTCAACAGCAACATCATGCCCAGTCAACTTTGCTGTAAGATTCTTAGAGTACAAATCATTATCAGTAAAATAAAATAACCCATTAACGTTATTTAACTTAATATGCCAATCTGGCACTGAAAAATCCACCTGCTCCGCCTTCACTAAGCCTTTAGTGGTGAAAGCAAGATCTTTACTTGCCAACGGCACAAACAACTCGACGTTGACTGCCAACGGGCCTCGAATTGCAGTAGCAGATAAAGCTGAGCCCAAACCTGATCTTAGTGGGCTGTTATTCACAAAACCGTGTGCAGACTTTGCATCTGCCTGTAGTGAGCCTTGTACCGTTAGATTAGCATGCTGCAAATCAGGTATTTCCGCAGTTATAACTTTCGCAGCAATATCACCGCCGA
>CAWUKA010000062.1:0-11319 GCA_963922965.1 uncultured Gammaproteobacteria bacterium
GGGATCGATACAGTAACCCAAAAGCGATTCCTAGAAAACTTAAGCAAAGTCAAACAAAACTCACCAAATCTGACTCACTGCGCCTATATTTTCAAAACTCATGGCGATGTTATACAAACTGGTGGTGAGACGATGCTGTATGCCTCAGTAACACCAGAGCTAGCACCAGTCACTGTGATGAAGGCACTGACCGGTCAAGGTGGTTTTAGTACTCAACTCGGTCACATGCTGAAGGGACGAGTTCCACATGTTACTGCACATTTACAGCGGCATTACGTAACGAGGAGTGCAGATGGATCGACTTTCGAGCCACGATCAGACGGTGGCACGCCACACTTTAAAATGTGCAGCAATACTGATGAAGACACCTATTATATTCAACACACCCTGACAAATACCTCATGGTGGCTTAAGATTGGAGCTGGCATAGTTAATCACCTTCGAGCTGATCAACCAATAGAAACTACTTTTACAGCTGAACAACTCGCTAAACATCGACCTAGGTTAGCTGAAATCAACGGTATTCGTGCAACTATCCCACGTCACGCGCCTGATGCTCGATTCCAAAACCTTACCCTCAATGGAAGACCGATTATCACTGATAGCTATGGTGATAAAGCGCTTGCCCTGAGACTATTGCGCGGTACTTTCGACAATGATTTATTGTATCGTGCAATTACCATTGGCTTAGTTCAAGGTTTTGAAACGGAAGATCCAAGTGGCAAAATAAAAAAATTACCGTGCCCAATATTTAGCTGCCTTGATGACTACCTGGTTAAAGCAGACGAGTTATTTCAAGATAAGAGTATTTCAGTTACGATGCCAAAACATAAGCAGGCTGTATCTATCGTATATAATCCTGCCGAACCCAACCAAGTGATAGTCGATGTAACAAGCGGTACAGGCCCGATTCAACAAACGCATACTGAAATTTGTGTTATTAGCACTAGTCGATACCCGCAATCGGCAATCGGTCAAACGCGATATCGCATCGCAGTAACTGGTATAGAGAATGAGGTTAATGTTGAGATAATAGAACATCATGAAACAGTGTATGATCGTGAGTTTGCCAGCTTGTACGGTGGAGACTTTTTCCAAACAGCGGCTCGGTCAGCAACAAGTGCAGAGCCGTCTCGTGCAAAATTCATCCCACTCACGCGCACACCTGAGCAGCAACAGAAAATTACTGCCGAGGTAAAGCGCTTGCAAGAAGAAGCGCTCAGTGTAGCACAGCGTACAGAGGCAAGCAGTGTTCAGCCTGGCGCTGCAGAAGACCAGCCTAGAGCTGCAAAAATATCTATCACGACCCAAGCCCTCGCTGGACCAAGTTTTTTTCAACCACCGGTTGGCGCAGATAGTCCTAGCGCTCTTTCAGATTCTCTAGATTCTCTTGCGGCGTCACCACATGCTATTCCAGCTACCGCTTGATCGAGATTAGAGACTAATGTCTTGAAGCCACTGCGAATCGCATCATTTTAGTTTACAACGGTGATTGAATGCTCAGCCCACTACGAGCCGCATCAGCGGCGTGGCAGCCCAGGGGCATGAGACAACTACAGTTTTATCCGCGTCATCGATGCCATCATTTCAATTAATAACGGTGATTAAGTGGTACGAGTACCAATGATGATTTGAGTTGCTGGGTTGCCACGCGACTCGGTCGCTCGCAATGGGCATAAGGATAGAAAAATATAGTTTTATCCGCGTCATCTACGCCATTATTGCAATGAGCAATACTGATCAAATATCACGAGTGCTGCTTCGGCATAAACATCAAAAATTAGGATAGTACTAGCTAGCAAAACGTTGTTCTATAGACAGCATAACTTGAGGCATAAAACAAATGAATCCAGCTATCGATTTTGATCCTGAGTCTTATATCCAACAGCAAACAGGCCAGCATGAGTTTGGTTATTCAGTTCAACTTGGACCGTATCGATTTATATTTTTTAACCCACTCTATAGTGAGAGTGAAGCCAAAGAGTTACGCAATACTATAGCTTTTTTAAGTTTATCATCACAACAGTATTTTTATTTTCGTAATATTGGTACCCATACGTTAAAACTTAGACACTGGCAGCAATATTATGTTAATTACTTTTCAGATAATGCAGTCACTATCTCAATAGGGGATACTCTAAAAAAATTAATACAATCAGTAGTAAAAAAAATTGGGTCGATATTAATAACACTGATGGTATCGGTGTTATTTGTCACATTGATAGCAGCACAACATTGGATTATTACAATAATAATAGCTATTGGATTCGCTTATGGATGTTACGAAACCCAATCAGCTGAAATTGATCAGAGCATATTTGACAGTGAGCAAATCAAACAATTATTTAGTGGGAAAAATAAATTTCAGCACTGGCAAGCCTATAAAAATAAATACGATGAAATGCTATCGAATCCATTATTACTCTTACAGCAGCGACGATTAACCAATAATAATCAACTACAGTATTCAGCCGCAAACCCATACATACTCGCTAGTCATGATGCGATTATTAGCTTGATTAGCCAACGACTGACTAGGCTCGAGCAGCTCCTGATGGCCATGAAAAATCATTGGCGTCATCTGTTTGCTAATCAGCGTCAGCTGTTTTACTTTAAGCAATACTATAGCAAACAGCTTCAAAATCTTCAGCAGCACAAATGCTATCTCGTTGAAACATGTCTAATACGCTTACAAGTCTCACAACTTAGTGGTGAGCATGGTGATATTATTTACTTTTTTTATCAACAAGAGTGCGATTATCTTTCACAACCTGTAATCAATTTAACTTTACCAACTGATGCGGTATTAACGAGTCAACAAAGAAGAGCGTTGCAAACCATCATTCAGCAGCATGGCAATGAGCGTCAACGCGATCAGTTGGCACAGTTACAACAAAACAGTCAATTAACTCCACAACACGGGCAGCCATACAGCTCACTGATAGCTGAATTAAATACGCAATTAACACCACTATTTGCAGCACTAGCAAATCCAACCCAGCAAACTCTCAGCCAATTAAAGACACTCGAAACTTATCTTGACTTATTAAAATCAGAACAAAATCAGGCCGCCAATGACTGTTTGTTAGTGTTGATTGAAACCAAGCGAAATGAGCTTTACCAAGGATTTCGTCAACAATTAATAAATTTATTTACCGATAATTCTGATTTAAGCGCATTGGCGATAAAAATTCGATCTATTCAGTTATATTATTATTTATTAACGCTGAAAACAGATCAGCAAATTATAGATTCTAGAATAGAAAAACAATTACAGAAAGTACTGCTGCGGTTGTTACTTTCTGAAAAGACCATGCCTGATCAGCATCAGCGAAACAAAACCATTTTGACAGCATTGAAGCGGATAATTCGTTGTCAACAACGCCATCAGGTTTCACGTAAAGCACTTAAAGCTTTGCAAGCAGTCGGTAGTATTACCCATCAGGTGACACACGCATGTATTGAAAAATTACTCAGAAATAGCTTAATGCAACTTCGCTTGAAAAAAGAGATTAGACTTTTACGAGCAAGGTTGGATAATCATCGGATCAACCCTCAGTTTGACTTGATCATTCAATCAGCCAATAGTAAACGTATCAATCTAAATATTTTGACAGTCGCTGAAGAGGCTCACAAGCGATTTTCAGTATCGGGTCACCAACTATTACTACATGAAAACTTCTATCGAATATTTAGCGCTTATAAGAATAATCTTTCGACTGTTGAACAAACAAAATTAGATCAGGCAAATCGATTATTTCGCAAAACCTATTTGCAAAGTGCTAGTAGCATCGCAACAAGATTCAGTTAAAGCAAAAAAAGAAGGAAATCATATGTTACTACCAGTAAAATGTATTTTATGTTGGAAGTTTGCTGTTTTTACCGCTTCAACAGCAGTTAGCGTGTGGGCTGCGTTTGGTGTTAATGATATTCTCAATCGAAGCTTGCGACTCCAGCGCTTAAAAAATTATCGATCGCGCAATGAAATCGAGGTAGCTGCGACTGATGGCGGTTTACCCGAATCAATTCTACACGAACGTACCAATAAATTAATCTGTTTAGTCAGTGCTATCACGGCGGTACTTGATCAACACGAAAAGATACGCTTTACTGATATCGGCATTATCAGTGCGTTACGTGCGATAATAGCCAAGCAGCAGTCACATGAAATAATCAATGCGATTGACATGCAGATTGCTTTGATTGAATATATTGAAAAACATCTCATCGACTGGCGCGCACATTTTTTTCTCAAGCCAGCACTAGTCCGCAATTTATGGCGTGTGTTGATTGACCCGCAACATGATCCACTGGATAGCCATTATTTTGATACTGAACGATTACTAGCAAGTGCCAATGTGCAGTATCCAACCGGCCCGTCCGCAAAAGATACAGAAATCATCTTATTGCGGCAACGATTACAAAGCTTAGAAGCTAAACTCGACTCTAAGCAAAACATCGCAAGCCAAACATATGCTAAACAATTAAATCGTCGAGCGAAATTAATCCAGCTCATGCCTGATTCACCACTCTCAGCAGCAGAGAGTCACTCTACGTCTCAGCCAGACTCTGATTCTGATGATAGTGCTGAGCTTAATTTTTTAACGTCCAGTGCCTTTGCATTGCCGACTGCGGCACAAAGTATGCCATGCTAACGGTATTTAACATAACACTCCTAATCGCTGTACCACCTGATCACAATTCGCTACACTGTTTTTCAATAGCGAGCAATCGGGTAGTTAGCACAAACATGAGTGAGTATTTTGTTTATATCTTAGAATGCAGTAACGGTAGCTTTTATACCGGTTATACCACTGATCTTACAAGGCGCTATCAAGAGCACTGCAGCGGTACTGACAAATGCAAATACACACGCAGCTTCCCACCGAAACGTATTGCTGCGGCATGGCAAATTGGCACCAGCCAGTCTGCCGCTCTCAGACTCGAAAAAAAAATTAAAACATTAAAGCGTAGCGATAAAATCAAGTTAATCCAACAACCGGATAGCCTGGTCCATCTTATTGAAGTTGATAGTCGTGTCATTGGCACCTTGTCTGGTTGCCACAGTCAGGCTCTAGACTGACGTAGCCCGGAAGCGATGATACTGATCGGAGAAACGATTACGCTAGTATCTAACCACGCGCATTGTCGGCTCTGCGCTGATAGTGTGCGTTGTGCTGTTCTATTCTACACTAGCATGGTATGACATGATCGCAGGAGTTAGATCGATGCTTGATAAGAATTGATGCCAAACAATAACCAACATGCTTGTTGCCTGCAACACAACTGGGACTTCCGATCGAGGTGGATAACTAAGTCAGGCGAATATGAGTGGTGTTGAAGGCAGATTAGATTGAGAGGAGGGTAGAGCAAACAAGCCATGTTATTGCACTAACGTACTGAATCTATCTGGCTATTACCCAAGCACCTAATTTGATGACAGGAACGCTTGATAGCGTTGCTGCACGATAACCAGCATGCTTATTGTCAGCAATGCGACTGAGACTTCCGATCGAGGTGAAAGCTAGATCAAATAAGGTAAAGGTGGTGCTGAAGGCGGTTGCGGTTGTTGAGAAGAAGATAAAGCAGACCGAGCAAACAAGCCATGTTTGTTCATAAGAGTAATTAAGCCAGCGTGTTGTTTTGTATCCACATCAAGCGTACAACAACCGCATCGGCGCTGAAGGGTTTGTGATGAGCTGGCGGCGGTATATGTTATTTGTTTTGGAAGTGTAGCACGATGTGGCCCGAGTATTTGTCGATCGCTAAATACTTGCCGCATTATTGTTTTGACATCTTGATGAGGATGACTGTTAATCATGCTGTTTGCAACATCTGCAAAAGTTACCTTAGCAACAAATGTGGGTGCATCAGGTGGCGCATGCACGATTGCTTTTACAACGATTGATAATAGTTCTTGACCGACTTGATAGAGTGTTTGGGCGTATTGCGCCATACCATCGTCTTTCCGATGATCAAATAATTTAACAAGTATTTCATAGACTGCCCCAGTGAAAACAGTGCTTAAAAGATGTGGTTCAAGGTCTCGAATCTCACCCAGTTTGGTCTGATTTGCTGCATTCCGTATGCCACCTACTAAACCCATAGCATGAGCAAACTCCTCACCCATGAGTGAAAACAATGACTGCTGATGCAAATACCCTTTACTGTTAGTGATAATTCTATCGCAAATATCAAGCTGCGAGAGTAGAAATAAAATCGCAGTTATATCAGCAAACGCTTCATGTAAAGCACGCGTCTCTGAGTATTGAGAGGCATACCATGTCGGTTTCAATGCATCTAAAATTGCATGGCCGGTTTCATGTGCGACAATATCAGCAGCGCGATCAGTTTGAATCGACCTGCCTTCATGATCGGTAAAATAACCAAACACTAACGCCCTATAATGACGCGAATAAAATGCATTCTGCATTTTTTCCTCGCCAGGAAAGAGCTTAATTTGATCATGCCCCCATTGCCAGTTAAGACGTTGCCTCAAGCCTGTTTGCTTCAGCGCACGTCGATACATGTCTAGTGTCATCCGAACTACAGCATAAGTTGCTGCAGCATCGAATTTAACAGGTTGTCTTTGCGGATCAAAAAGAAAATTGCGCTCAGCATCAAACTCGACGTGAATATCAGAACGTGAAGCAATCGTGCTGATAGAATCATCACTCGGACCAGCCTGTATTGTTTGTGCTGGATCAGGAAAGAAAACTTGTTTCAGCGCGAGTTGTCGAACAACAGAAGGATCCTTAGGGTAAACATTGATTAGCGTGCCAGGGACAGCTTGGTGCGGCGGAGTTACTGTAATCACCTCAGCAGCAACAGCCGCTATTGAACTTGACGTTGTAGCTGGAGACATGATCGAACTAACTGTTCTTAACGCACGAGCGACGCGTTGCAGTCGGCCAAGATAGCCGAGGTGCAGCACACAACCCACACATGAGGTGACAAATGGCAACACTAGTGCTAATAGACCAAACTTTACTGCCAAAAATGGGATAAGCAATACAGCAGCTAAGAAACACAAGGTGAGGGTTTTTAACACTTGGGCTCTGAGAAATTGTGAATTAGCGGGCATCGTCTAACCTTGTACTTTAGCAGCAGTGCATTTACATGAATAATAGCTTCTATTCAAAACATGGTAAATGAACATCTTCGGCGCTGCAATCTCAGCACTACATCTGAACAAAGTGAGGTAACTTAGATTAAATTGGACGCAGTTTTCTCTGACCACTGTTCCCTCCGATTCGGAATAATGTTAAAGTTCGCAGCGTTTATCAACTACTAGAGGTCAAAATTAATGAAGAAGTTTGCCGCGCTATTAATGCTTATTACTGCATCAACTTGCACCGCCAAGCACCAATTGACGTTTGCCATTGATGTAATACGGCATGGCGACCGAACACCAGTTTATGCTTTACCGAACGAAACCTACGTCTGGCAACTCGGCTACGGTGAACTCACTGCTGTCGGTATGCAGCAAGAGTATCAATTGGGGCAAATGCTCCGCCAGCGGTACGTTGAGCAAACTCATTTATTGCCTGAACAATACAACAGCAAGATACTTTATGTGCATGCGAATGATATCAACCGCACCATTATGAGTGCGCAATCATTGCTAACTGGCTTATACCCACCCGGTACTGGGCCTGTTGTGGAAGACACTCAACAGCCAGCGCTACCCAAACAATTGCAACCAATACCGGTACATACTGTCAATGCGAAAACCGATGTGATTTTCAATGATTATAATAGTACTTGCCTAAAGAGCGTGTTAAAGCAGTATCGAGCAACAGACTCGGCAGTTAAAGCGCGACTTTCATTGCTGCGGCCTAAGTTAAAACAATGGCAAGAATTGTTTGGCACTGAAATAGATTACGAAAATAATTTGATTGGTATTGGCGACAATCTACATGTCCGTCAACTGAAGCGAGTAGCATTACCTGAAGGCTTAAACCAAGAATCAGCGAACACCATCATGCAAGCAGCTGAATGGGCATTCGTATCGAAATACAGCTCACCCAAAGTCAGCAAGTATGCGGCTTACCCAATGCTAGAAAAAATCATCAGCTATCTTAAAACTGCAACCACCACCAATACGCCTTTGAAATATGTTTTATTCTCTGGCCACGATAACAACCTACTGGCACTGATGGGCGCACTCGAGCACCCCCTCAAGCAGCAACCACGCTATGCTTCAAATTTAAATATCTCACTGTTTCAAGATGATAATGCAGCTTACTCGTTTGAAATCCACTTCAACGGTAAACCTGTGACTTTACCTGGCTGCGATAAGGTTGATTGCCCATTACAAAGGTTTATTAGCTACGTTGACAAAATGAAGCAAGAGGTTGCCCCCTTACAACAGTGCCAAGCCTAGTACGAATCGAAATAAAATTTCAACGCACTGAATTTTATCAACATTTAAGCTAAAAAAATTTTAAAGTTTTGCCCATAAGTGCCGATAGCGTTTCTGCGTCAACGGAACAAAGGCCTAGCCACAACCACAAGTGGCACAGGCAATTGCAACAAACGCGACTGGAGGGTATTAGATGGTGACGTTCAACACTAATCTAATGGCTAACAACGCGTTGCGCAGTTTGACGCTTTCTAAATCGCAGTCAAGCACGAGCGCAATACGCTTTGCAATTGGCCTAAGAATTAATTCTGCTAAAGATGACGTTGCTGGACTAGCGATTAGCCAACGCCTGCTTGCCGAAATTGGTGGACTTGAATTGGCAGCGCGCTACGCTAACGATGGTATCGCCATGCTACAAACCGTAGATGCTGAGCTTGAACAATCATCAAATATTTTACTCCGCATGCGTGACCTGGCGGTACAAGCAAAGCTAGCCAGACTAATCGTTACTGATCACATTAAAAATGAAACCTACGTTGCGGCTATACTGCATGAGCTGGGCAAACTACTGATTACGGCTTATCTGCCACAACAATACGAAACAATCAAAGCAAGCCTTCAAGCCGATAATGGCCTTGATATAACCGAACTCGAACGCAATGTGCTGAGGTGTACTCATACTGAGTTAACAACTTATCAACTTGGCATTTTCGGTCGCGACCCGATGCAACCGATCAATGGTCAGCAGATACCGGATCAGCTCAGCTATTTGAGCGAGCTTGCTACGACGCTGGATCTAGCGAACTGGCGCCAGCAAGCTTACCAACTTAGCCAATCCGAACTGGCATACTCAGCTAACCCTATCATTTGTAACGATTTATATGGTTGCTAGAAAAATTAGCATTTGTCTAATTTATGAACTATATTTAATGAAACAACCGCTGACAGTAACACTAAGTAGCAGCAAATAACAATAACAACAAAGGGTTAACAAGATGCCAAGACCAAGCATTGACAGCATGAAAAATGCGGTCAGTGAGATCGTCAGTTCTGATGGCCGCGGACTCGATAGCCAGGCAGGCATTCATGCAAAACTGGTTGAGTTGCGGAATATTGCTCAAGGTAACAGCACCTTAGCAGCGCGTGCTGAAGTTAAAACAGACCAAGTAACTGATGATCCGCCGTATCAAATTACAACAAACATCAATTCTAGCAGCGCTTATCATACTAGCCAACAAGCACTGGCGGCATCAAACCCAGTTTATCGTGACATGCCACTTGATTATGAAAGTGGGCATAGTGGATACCCTGATCGCGATCCAAACTTTCAACAAGCAACTCAGAAGCTACTCACGGTTACTAGGTGCATGAGTTATTTGGCGGCAGCATATTTGCTGGTTGATCAGCGAGTATCGGATACAACAAAAGCACAAGCACTCAAACAACAATTAACTAATCAGTTTGTCCAAACAATTGCAGAGATCGATCAATTAACCAAAACTGACGGCCTCAAGCCAAAACATATATTGGGACAAATGGTAGCTAATTTTGGTACCACTCTTGTCGCTGCAGATATAAAAAGAACTGAAACAGCAAACCCAAAAGACATAGCTAAAGCAGCCAAAGCGGTCAGAGTAGATTTAATCACGGCAGAAAAGTTAATAAATTTTGATATACCACGGCCAACCATGGTGACGGAGTATACTCGCGCTATACCGGGAAGCACTGATCATAAGATTCATCGTATTTCTGACCGACCAATCACCGTTATCACGGACAAACTAGCAGAAGAATATCGAAGCATATTCGATGATTCACCACCGCTATGGTTTAACAAACTCTCTGATGTTGAGCAAAAATACTTAAAAAATAAATTTTCAGATGGTGGAGAACGAAAAGATCTTGCTGGCATAAAAGCCACAATGACTACGATTCCTTGTAATTTACGCGGAATCCCAGGGCTAGCTAATTTTTCTGAACACAAACACGAAATTTTTAATAGCAAAGGGGAGTTAATTTCAGAGCAAGCTGAAATCCGCTACAGCATCATCAAACCGATCGACATAAAACCAAAAGAAAAATTAAAAGATAGAATTCTCAATCATCTTCGAGGACGAGAAGTAGAAGATAGAAGTGGGATCAAAGCTGAAGCGCAACGGATTACTAATCTGAACTTTGAGCAAGCAATGGAAGCTAATCTGCAAGCAGCGGCAGAACGCTATGTTGCTAGATGGGGTATGCCGGCTGATGGCAAACTTGATCTACCGGTATTAGCTCAGACCTTGGTCTCACCGACCAAGTTCTTTGGTCGACCGAATAGCGATGCAAAATGGGTCGCCGCCAAGAATGAAGCCATTGCCGCCTATCAACATACTCATCCTAATGGTGTTACATTCACTCTTGGCGGCACACAGATCACCGTCACAGCACACATCGCTAGCACCAACCGTCCGATCAATGCCGCACGAAATATCTCACGGCTCTTTGTCGGCAAGCAACAACGGCAAGCCGATAAATTAGCTGATAGCTGCAGCAATGTCGCACACCATCTCAGTCAGAAAGAGGGTATTTCGGACGAACTAAAAATGTCACTTGAGACACTAAAAGGTGCATTACAATCAGCTACCCCAAGAAGCGCTAAATTAACTGCAGCAATTGCTAAGCTAAAGGAGGCACTGAACAAAGATAAACCCGAACTCGATACCAAACAAGCCCGAGCACTACAAATCATGGCCAATGCGCTCGCTGACTATTCGCAACTGTTAGAAAGTCCCGGTCAAGCTGAAGGCCGCAGCTTGGAATTATTTCAAGCCGCACTCGAGCAAATCATCACGAGCCAAGCTGGCGGCTTTGGTATGAGTAGTTGTAAAAGCACGAAAGATAGAAACGGTAGTGTCACGATGCAAGTCGATGCCATGATGGAATTTTATGATCGGCATGGCCGACTGCCAAAC
>CAWUKA010000063.1:0-11226 GCA_963922965.1 uncultured Gammaproteobacteria bacterium
TTTACTTAAGCTATCGGCGCGCTACTATGATGGGCATAGTCCTGGTCAGCTACTATCACGCTTGATTTACGATGTTGAACAAGTCGCGAGTGCCAGCAGTAACGCATTAACTATCTTTGTGCGAGAAGGTTGTTTTATAATTGGCTTAATTATAGTCATGCTGCTAATTAATTGGCGCTTAAGCCTGCTATTTTTAGCCATCGTACCGCTCATTACTTGGCTGGTTAAGTTATCTAGTTTGCGCATGCGTCGCCTGAGTCATGCGATTCAGAATAATATGGGGAATGTTAGCCAGATTGCTGAAGAAACCTTAGCAGGGTACCGAATGGTTCGCATCTTTTCTGGCCAAGCTCATCAGCAAGCTAAGTTTGCCGAGGCGACAGAAACCAATCGTCATGCCGAAATGAAGCTCATGACAACGGAAGTCCTCACCACTGCCGGTATTCAGTTTTTAGCTGCTTGTATGCTAGCGTTGATTATTTATCTTGCAACATTGAGTGCTGCGCGTACCGAAATCACAGCAGGCGGATTCACCTCGTTTCTGGCAGCTATCATTATGTTGCTCAAGCCTGTAAAAAATCTAACCACAGTGAATGGGGTGGCGCAAAAAGGTCTGGCTGGTGCGGAAAGTATTTTTAGTTTACTCGATGAGATAGAAGAGCCTGATCAGGGTGTTAGCACTGCGCAGCGCGTGCAGGGTCATATCGTTTATCGTGGTGTTAGTTTGACCTATCAGGAGGCTACACAACCAGTCTTGCAACAGATTGAGTTGGATATTCCTGCTGGCGGAACCGTGGCACTTGTTGGTCGCTCCGGTAGCGGTAAGTCCACATTGGTTAATTTGCTATTGCGCTTTTACAGCCCAAGCGAAGGCCAGATTTTACTTGATGGAATAGATATAAATTCGTTTAAATTAAATGAGTTAAGGAAGCAAATTGCGGTAGTCTCTCAACATGTTACATTGTTCAATGATACTATTGAGCACAATATTGCGTACGGCGATTTAGCTGCTGCGAATACTGCGCGGGTGCTGGCTGCTGCCGAAGCGGCACAATGTTTGGAATTCATTGAACGCCTGCCGGACGGGCTGCAAACGCAAGTTGGCGATAACGGCCTACGTTTGTCTGGAGGTCAGCGTCAGCGCATTGCTATCGCGCGTGCCCTGCTAAAAGATGCACCTATTTTAATTCTTGATGAAGCAACAGCGTCACTGGATACTGAGTCAGAACGCTCGATTCAACAAGCAATTGCTAAATTAGTTGCCAACAGAACAACGCTGATTATCGCGCATCGGTTGTCAACCATCGAGAATGCAGATCGGATCATCATGCTCGATAAGGGCCGTATTGTTGAATCGGGCACACACGACAGTTTACTTCGGGGCCGAGGTCAATATGCCAAGCTCTATCACTTACAGTTTGCTGATTCAGCTGTCGCGAAGCCGGAAGCCATATGACGGTCGCGCATTTGCAATCAGTAATTGCCCACTACCTTTATCAGCATAGTGTGCTCAATTATGCCATGTACCCGTTAGCGTGTTGCTATCAGCTAATTATCTGGATTAGAAAAAAGCTCTACGAGTACGGTTTTTATAAGAAAAATAGAATAGACAGGCTAGTCATCGTGGTTGGTAATATTACCTTGGGTGGTACCGGTAAGACACCGTTCGTCATTTGGTTAGCAAAGACCTTGTGTGCAAACGGTTACCATCCAGGCATCATTAGCCGAGGTTACAAAAGTAAAAAAAATAATCAACCCACCTTGGTTAGCACCAATTCTCATATCACCGATGTTGGCGATGAGGCCTTGATTTTGGCAAAGCATAGCCTATGTCCATTAGTCATTGCACGTAATCGAGTTGCTGCAGCACAACACTTGATTGCGAGGGTGCCAGATTGTGATGTCATCATTAGCGATGATGGTTTACAGCATTACGCATTAGAGCGAGATATTGAGATTTTGCTTGTTGACGGCTTGCGCAAATTTGGTAACGGTCTGTGCTTACCAGCTGGACCACTGCGTGAACCCATCAGTCGGACTGCGTCGGTGGATATTGTTGTATCGAATCAGGTCATTTCGGATCAATCCGCGAGTGATGAATATTGCTTTCAATTAGCCCCGCTTGCACTTTGCTCAGTTTCAGAGCCATCTACGCAGTTACCGATCTCAGCACTTAAGGATCAGTCTGTGCATGCTGTTGCTGGTATTGGACATCCGCAGCAATTTTTTAGCCAGCTACGCGCCTATACCGATCGGCTTATTGAGCACGCGTTTCCGGATCACCACTGCTTTCAACCTGACGAGATCGATTTTCCCGAGGCTAATTTTATTGTCATGACAGAAAAGGACGCGGTAAAGTGCACAGGGTTTGCTAATCAGCAGTGTTGGTATGTGTCCACAGAAGTAAAAGTATCAGCAGGTTTGTGGCAACGGTTGCACGAGTTGTTGCAACAGCAATCTAGCGCAATTGGCTAACATTCACTGCGCTTAGATTTATAGTCAGCTCAATTGCGAATTTGGAAACAGTTCAAATGTTTGATGATGGTTTTAAAACAGTATTAGGTTTGCTGGCTGACACCTGGCTGATCGGATTGTTCCTGATTTTGGTCACCACACAGACCTATGCAGAAACTACAACTGTAGCCTTGGCCGATGCTCATGTTGATCCACTTAAGCCTATTGTGATTACCGCCGCCGCGCCGATATTCAAGATAAAATTAAAATCAAATCCGAGTACAGGTTTCATTTGGCAATTGGCAGAAATTGATGACACGCTGATTGAAGCTGTTAGTCATGAATATTTTTCAGAATCTGTTGCCGGCGTTGGAACTGGCGGGTATGATATATGGACGTTCGTAGCAAGTGACACTATACTCAAATTACCTCGAGTCACCAAAATTAAATTCGTCTCTTCACGACCGTGGACGATTACCGTAACTGAGAGTGTTGAGTTTACGGTGCTGAGTCAAAAAAATAATAATGCTAAGGATTAGCATAAACTTTAGGTGACTAAGTTTATAACATTGATTAGGGAGAATCACTACCATGAGTAACCATGAAAAAAATAATGGCCGATATAAATGTGTGTTAGCGGCTGTCGATTATAACAATCTCAGCAACCCAACTGTTCCCAAACGTGCCAAAGAACTCGCCGATGACATCGGGGCTGAGCTGGCACTGGTCTGCACGCTTGAACGAATTAATGCCTATGGTCCCGCTTACGCTTACCCAAAAGTGGCGGACTTAGAAACTAAATTAGCTAACGAGGTAAAAGGTCGACTCGCAACGGTCGCTAGCCAAGTGGGTGTGCCTGCTTATCGCCAGCATGTTGAATTCGGGACAGCAAAGTCAGCTATCGTGCGCAAAGCAAGAGAACTTGAAGCCAACTTAATTGTTGTTGGTCGCCAAAATCGTCACAATATTCCGCTATTGACTGGCTCATCAGCAAACGCAATTCTTGATAGTGCACCCTGTGATGTATTAGCAGTGCAATGTTGACCTAGAACCATTTTCTTACCAGTTGAAAAGCCTTTTAGTGTTTGCCGAATCAGTTAAAAGGCTTTTCTCCTTTCTTTTAGTTCAATTCTCTAAGCCCATTTAAGGTAATGCTGACACGCAATTGCGACAAAGTGAGATGACTTCTACTTATTTTGAGTATGTATTTCCGATTCTTTGCGCGCACCCGTTGGCGTAACCAAGCTTTACGGTTACTTTAGCTTTATTCCATAATCGGTTGTAATATAGGATATTTTGCTTCCCACATCTCGTTTTTCACCAAACTGGTGACATCATCGGTCAGATCAATTTGGTGTAGATTTTCTGCAATTGCTTGCTCCGCAACAGCAATAGCAATCGCGGTTGCGACTTCACGCGCTGCTGCCAAGCTTGGCAGTAATGCATCACCGCCTGAGTTGTTATTTAAACTAAATTCGCCAAGTGCTTGGCATGCCGCCCATAGCATTTTATCTGAACATTGTGTTGCCTTTACGGCCAAGATCCCCAGACCAAGCCCTGGAAAAACCAAGGCATTGTTACATTGGGCAATTGGAAAATCTTTATCATTGTAGGCAACTTGTGGAAATGGACTACCAGTTGCGATCAATGCCTGGCCATTGCTCCACTGAAACAGATCTTCTGGGATTGCTTCTGCTTTCTCAGTTGGGTTGGAGAGCGGAAATATAATTGGCTGCGTTGTGTTTTTTGCCATTGTGGTGACAATTTCTTCATTAAATGCACCAGCTACTGCCGAGCAACCAATCAGAATAGTTGGTTTAACATACGTCACCACGTCGAGTAAGCTTATATTCTCTTTATCAGCGAGCTGCCAATCGGCAGTGCAATCTGAGTTTCTGGCGTATGGTCGTTGCCATTCTGTTAAATCTGGGTATTGGTCAGTAAGCAAGCCGTGCCGATCAATAAGCCAAAAATGCGAGCGGGCTTCTGTTTCGGTCATGCCGTGGTAGGTCATTGCTGTAACGATTTGATCGGAAATACCAGTGCCTGCAGTACCAGCGCCAAATACAACGATGCGCTGCTGGTCAAAGGATGAGTTGGTTTTTTTAATTGCTGCCAATATCGCTGAGACTGCAACAGCACCGGTGCCTTGCATATCATCATTGAAGGTACAAATCTCATTTTTGTATCGATTCAGATGCTTACGAGCATTATCTCGACCAAAATCTTCCCAGTGTAAGAACATAAATGGGAAATGCCGCTTTAAGGATTGCACGCATAGATCGATAAATTTATCGTATTCTTCACCTTTGATGCGTTCGTGACGCCAACCCAGATACAGCGGGTCATTCAGTAGCTCAGGGTTATTGGTGCCCACATCGAGCAAAATCGGTAAGGTTTTTAAGTGGTTAATTCCGCCGCACAGCGAATAGACCATTAGTTTGGCAACTGGAATATCCATGCCGCCGATGCCTTGATCGCCAATACCAAGGACACCTTCACCATCAGTGACCACAACCAGCTCGATATTGGGATTTGAGCGGTTAGCTAAAATTTTATCTATTCGGTCGCGCTCCGGATAAGCCAGGTAAAGGCCGCGTGTTTGTCGAAACTCTAAGCTAAACTCTTTCACTGAGTTACCAACTATAGGGGTATAAATGATTGGCATCATTTCGCTGAGATGTTCACTCACTAAGCGATAAAATAAAATTTGATTTTGATTGTGTAGATTATTTAAGTAGATATTTTTCTCAAGTTTGGTTTCAAAGCGTGAAAATTGTCGATAGCAGCGTGTAATTTGTTCTTCTAACGTTTCAATACGTAGCGGCAATTTCCCTAGTAGGTTAAAAGCAACGCGCTCTTGATGACTAAAGGCAGTGCCTTTATTCAGTTGCGGTGTGGTGAGTAACGGCTTACCTGATAGTGAGATTTGAATGATTTCATCACCCGATTGTTCATCTTTACTTTGTATAAGTTTTAGCATTGTGTCAGCCTCACTGTTAAATCTATTCGCTATTAAAACCGATTTCCTACCGTTAAACTATAGCTATCAATAATTAGGTCGGCCTTATTAGGGAGACAATAGGCAAATGGCACACGAAAGTTTTGGTTTATCCCCAGAGTTACTTGATTATATTAATCAGATTGCCGTGTTTGAGTCTCCAATCTTAATCCAGTGTCGGCAAGAAACAGCTTTGCTGCCAACCGCGACAATGCAAATTGCGCCCGAGCAAGGTCAATTTCTTAGCTTAATGGTTAAATTATTGCGAGCCAAGCAAGTGTTGGAGATCGGTTCTTACACCGGCTATAGCGCACTGGCAATGGCATTGAGTTTGCCTGCAGACGGCCATTTGATCAGCTGTGATGCCGACGAAGCTTGGCCGTCGCGAGCGCTGTCCTATTGGCAGCGAGCCGGTGTCGCTGATAAAATTGAGCAATTATTAGGGCCAGCGCAACAATCTTTACCACAATTGCTTAAGCGGGGCTTGGCTAATCAATTTGATCTGATTTTCATCGATGCCGATAAGATTAATTACCATCAGTATTACGAATTCGCGCTGCAGCTGGTTCGTTCAAACGGACTGATAATACTCGATGATACCTTGCAGCGAGGTGAGGTGGTTGATTATGATGTTTCGAAGCCAGCAACTCGCAGCATGCGAGCACTGAACGAAAAATTAGCTCACGACAGCCGGATAGAACTTTGTGTTGTGCCATTGGGCGGTGGCATAACCTTAGCAATGAAACGATAAAGGATAAATAATGAATCAAAACCATGAAAATCCAATGGGTACGCGCGGTTTCGCTTTCTTACTTTACAGCAGTTTAGATGCACAACGCCTTTGTCAGCAGTTTGAGCAATTTGGTTTTGTCCATACTGATCAACACAAAACAAAAGATATTCGAGTGTATCGTCAAGGTGAGATACGTTACTTGATAGACCTTGAACCAGGTGCTTATTCAACTGCATTTGCGCGCGAACACGGCCCTTCAGTTGCGGCCATGGGTTTTGCAGTTGCTGATGCTGATCAAGCTTATCAGCGTGCGATTGCTATGGGTGCCGAACCTTGTGAGCAGAGTGCAATTGATTTACCAGCCATCATTGGCGTCGGTGGCAGTTTAATTTATTTTGTTGATGACAAAAATGCAAAATCGTTATATAACAACGCGTTTCAACCTGTGGCTGACGCTACGACTGATTATCATGGCGTTGGTTTACTCGCTACTGATCATGTCACTCATAATTTGAATATCGGTCAGATACAAGTCTGGAAAAAATTTTATGAGAGTCTATTTAATTTCAAAGAAATTCGTTACTTTGATATCAAAGGCCAAAAAACAGGTCTGGTTAGCCATGCTATGACTAGTCCTTGTGGCAACATTCGGATTCCACTCAATGAGCCGACTGAGGCGGGTTCGCAAATTCAAGAATTTATCGATGAGTTTGACGGCGAAGGCATCCAGCATATCGCTATGTCGACTGATAATATTTACCAAACAGTAGAAGCTTTGCGGGCACGAGGTATCGCGTTTGCGGATACGCCAGACACCTATTATGAAGGCATTAAACAGCGAGTACCTTGGCATGCAGAAGATTTAGCGCGCTTGCAAAAAAATAAAATTCTACTTGATGGTACACCAACACCAGAAGGTGGCTTACTCATGCAAATCTTTACCGAAACCATGCTTGGTCCAGTATTTTTTGAAGTGATCCATCGTAAGAAAAATGAAGGTTTTGGTGAGGGTAATTTCCAAGCATTGTTTGAATCAATGGAGCTCGATCAAATGCGCCGTGGAGTGCTATGACAATTTTATCAGCTTACTTCGCGTCGACAATCATTGTAGTTAATACTTTGATCGAGTTAGCATGATGTAATCAAAGCCTATTGCGGCCGCCCGGTAGTCTGGTGGCTGAGATAACTACTGTTGTTTTGCCAGCCTAGCACAAACTATTTGTGTTGATTTAGTGGTGTAGATATTTTGGTAATTGCATTTGCTAGGTCGCATGAATTTTTTTGCACCATCATTTCAATGAATAGCGGTGGTTAAATCCAAGATCTGCGTTTTCCTCTTCAGCCCACTAAGAGCAGCACCAGCCAAGTTGCTTGCAGGTAGGCAAGATATGGTGTTTTCTGCTAAACGATCATTTCAATTAATAACGCTGATTGATTTACATAAGTGCTTGTGGTGATTACATTTGCTGGGTTGCTGCGCCAACTCCTTCGCTTGCAATGGGCATTACTCCAATCCCATGTGACTCATAATTATCCCGTCTTAGTGATTTTTTAACTCACTGATAAACCAACAGAAATTCTTTAGAGTGTCTTAAATTCAATTTATTATTGTACAATAGTTGTATTTTATGATCAAATTAAGTACAATTAGTGAAAATTAAGTATTACAGATAATCAATTTTGGGGACACATATGCCAGCATCAAATACAGTGATAACGATAAGCACGAGTAAGCCAATAGCAGCGGAGCAGCTGTCTTGGCTAGGCATTGACGATGCACAACCTGGGTCAGATGTTCCTGGGTCCGACTTTGAAAGAGCTCTAGAAAGGGTGAATTGCTCAATACCAGGTCTTGCTGCGTTTCAGCCAATAGGTTTTAACAAACAGCAATTAGCAAAAGATATCCTTTGTCGTTGCCTTGCTGATGAATCCTCGCGTCAGTTTGCCGCGCGTCACCTTGGTGTCAGTGCTTGTTTTGGGATGAATTTACTATCATTACAAACAGATCTTGCGAAAAAAAAATACATCATAGAGTGTAAGCCAGTGAGTTTATGTGTTGAGAAATTTGATCGCGAAAATAATAGCATGGAGGTTACTCTGATTACCCATTTATGGAAAAAAGAAGGTGATAGAGTGAGTTGGGTAGCTGCTGTGACTGGAAAATATTCCTTTTCAAAACAAGATGAAAGAAATCAGTTACAGTTAATGAGCTATGAGCTTGATATTCGAGATCCTGGGTTTATGACTATGATTGCTGATACTCAGTATATGCACGAACTTGCAGGACAAGGAATTAAGGTTGCTCTTGATAATGAACAATTGAAAACAGCTTACTATGAAAGAGCACTCACTGATCGCAAGTCAGTGACTTCAGTTGTATCAGCTAGTCTGGTGGTTGGCTTGATGCTTGGTGGATTTTTTTTAGCCAGTTCTCTTTTGGCACAAAGCTTAATCGTGATCGCTACTATTGCTTGTTTGATAATGACGCATGAATACAATAAACATCATTGTCGAAAGACTGCCGAACAAAAGACGCAAGATATGCATGCTAGCATGTCTCAAATACAAACGCCGAATAGGCCATCAAGTTCTCTACAGTCACATTTAATGGCTAGCGGGAAAAGACCAGAGCCGGGTTTGTTGGCAACTGGTACCAGTACATTTTGTGGAGCACCGGTAGCAGTTACAATGGATAGGGATGGTCGGCAAGGTGCTCAAACTTCAAGTATGATTGCGCCATGTTGCACATCTTGTTTGCGGTGATACTAGTCTGACTTGGTCTGATCGTCTTGAAAATTAATTTCGGTTTGTCGCTTGTTTTCAGTGCTAGCTTCACTAGCTTCCGGCTGATTGACTTTCGTAGTATCATCAGTGCTCGTCGGTATCTTTGCAATTTCTTCTGAGCGCGGTAATTCTTCTTCAACTAACTCACCTTTATCATTGCTATAGACTTCACGTTCCGACCAAGGTAGATGATGATAAGCTGGTTTGCCATTCATTTCATAAACCGGATACTTGATGATGTCAAAGTAGGGTGAATAGTCAAAATCACTCGGTGTGTATAAGCGTGGGTTTCGTAAAATGTATTCGACCTTATTGCCGTCTTCAGTTTTTTTGATATGCGGTAAGATTGGAAATCGCACTGATGAAAAAGCTTCAGCGAGTAAGGTCGAGCAAATTTGTTTGGTTGCTTCACCAGGATTGGTATTAAAAATAGTTGAACCAATTCGTTTTGGAATGATACTCCAAGGCAGTAACAAGCGTAATAAATCAAAAATGTGGCGCACGTTGTATTCCATGCCCAAGCGGCCTGCGGCGTAGGTAATCACACGCTGCGCATCTTGGCGAGCTAAGCCAACTGCGCGGCAGATTCGGATGTGATTGTCTTTGTAAAGATTAATGTTTGAGACAACAGTGCCCTGACCTAGAATGCTTTCGATCAACAGTTGATCATCTTCATTTCCTTTGTAGTGTTGCTGGATCAGCGCGCGCAGGTCGGGGTTATCGAGATCATATAGCCGGCCGATGTAGAGGGCAGCATGTGACCAGGAGCTTTGTGTTACACGCTGAATAATACCGCTGACTGGGCTGCGGCCTTCCATCAACAAAATATCGCATGATCTAATTTCATAGCAGAGCCTGTCAAAGTCACAGATCGGTGCTTCAGCGTGCGGCCGCTCATGGACGAGCCAAGCGATGATAGGTTTCGCTATCCAATTTGCTAATTTTGTTAGCATGATAACCTTGATCGGGAGTGAATAAAAACTTGATCTTAAAGCTATTTATAGCTTAGTTTGGCTGAAAACGCCAAAGCCAGGTTGGCCCAACCCGTTTTAGTGCTGATTACGCTCAGCTGAGGCTTAAAGTGTAAACAAAGATGGTTTTAAGCTTAACTTTTCTCTGCCAAGGTGTGAGCAAAGCCAGTGTAGCTCACTGGACTAAGCGCTAGCAATTGCTGTTTAGCTGCTTCAGGAATTGCCAGTTTTTGGATAAAACTATGCAGTAGTTGCTGGTCAACTATTTTGCCGCGCGACAGCGTTTTAAGCTGTTCGTAAGCATTTTCACAGCCATGGCGCCGCATTACGGTTTGAATAGCTTCAGTCAGTACCGCCCATTCTTGGTTTAACTCATGTCGGAGCTGGTTGGCATTGACGCTGAGTTTGGCCAAGCCTTTGCTGAGTGCTTGCCAAGCAATCAAGCTGTGGGCAAAGCTAACGCCAAGGTTGCGTTGTAAGGTTGAGTCAATCAAATCCCGTTGCCAACGCGACAGTGGGAGTTTTTCAGCAAAACAGTTGAAGAGGGCATTGGCAATATAAAAGTTGCCTTCAGCATTTTCAAAATCGATCGGGTTGATTTTATGTGGCATGGTAGAAGAGCCAACCTCAGTGCTGACGCTATGCTGTTTGCAATAGCCAGCAGCAATATACCACCAACAGTCGCGACACAGATCGATCAAGATGCTGTTGATGCGTAGCAAACAATGACTCAACTCAGCCAGGTAATCATGCGGTTCGATCTGGGTGGTATGGGTGTTAAACGTTAACCCTAAGCTTTCGACAAAATTTTTGTTCAGGCTCGGCCAGTCAACCTCTGGGTAAGCGACCTGATGGGCATTGTAATTGCCAACGGCACCGTTGAATTTACCGGTAATCTTGATTGCGGCTAACTGTTGTAATTGGCGCTGCAAACGCTTACTGAAGACAGCAAACTCTTTGCCAAACGTGGTTGGTGATGCCGCTTGGCCATGGGTTTTAGCAAGCATTGCTGTATCGCGATACTGATGGCTAAGTTGTTGCAGCTGATCCAGTAACTGAGTGAGCTGGGGTTGCAAGGTTTCTGTCAGCGCTTGTTGGATCAGGCTAGCATAGGCTAGGTTGTTGATGTCTTCTGAGGTACAAGCGAAGTGGATCAATTCAGCGTAGGGTTTTAACTCAGCATGATTCGAAAAGTGTTCCCTGAGATAATACTCAACCGCTTTTACATCGTGATTCGTGGTTGCTTCGATCGCTTTGATGCGCATTGCTGCGTCCAAATCAAA
>CAWUKA010000064.1:0-10943 GCA_963922965.1 uncultured Gammaproteobacteria bacterium
GATTTGCTCCTGTCTTTGATTAAGCAACATCAGTCGCACTCTGCAATAAACAATGGTGTGCAATCTGTTTTGCCTTATTTAACTCATTGAGCAGCTCACCAAATGGTGGAAAATTATCATCGCGTTCAATCATCGTTGATACCTTGCCAAAGTGATTAACTGCTGCGGCATATAGATCCCATACCTCTGGACAAACTATTTCATCATGAGTATCAATCAGGTGAGTTCCTTTATTAGTGTGGCCGGCAAGGTGAAACTGTTGCACCCTATTTTTTGGGATGGCATGCAGATAGGTGTATGGATCAAATTGATGGTTAAACGAGCTAACATAGATATTGTTAATATCTAATAAAATTAAACAGTCAGCGGCATCTACGATGCGAGTGAGAAACTCCCATTCAGTCATTTCATCTTCAGGATAGCGAATGTAACTAGAAACATTTTCGATTAAGATTTGCTGACCAAGATAATCTTGTACGCTAGCTATTCTATCAATCATGTGTTTCATAGCTTCTTCTGTTAGTGGTAGCGGCAATAAGTCGTGCGAGTTAATACCGTTTACGCTAGTCCAACAAAGGTGTTCAGATATCCATCGTGCTTGTACCCGATCAGCCAGCTGCTTGAGCTGGGCTAAATATTTGCGATCTATTGGATCAGTGCTGCCAAGCGATAAGGAAACACCATGCATCACTATTGGGTAACGTTCGGCGATTTGATCAAGGTGATAGAATGGCAAGCCACCCTCTACCATATAATTTTCAGATAGAATTTCAAACCAATCAACAGCTGGCCAATCGGTTTCAATAGTCTCATAGTATGTGGTGCGCAATCCTAAACCAAAGCCTAGATAATCCTTTTGCATAATTTCTCCAGCTAGCAACACACAAAAAAACCTCGTTAAGCAATATGCTTAACGAGGGCATTTAGAATTAATAGAAAAAAGCTATTAATATTTAGAAGTCATCAAAACTAGTCTCTTTGTACGAGGCTTTGCTCTTACAGCCTACTTTGCCCTTACACGACATTTTGCTTTTACAGCCTGAAGCCGCCTTGTATGTTTTTTGTGAGGTAGCGTACTTTTGTGGGGCAGCACAACCTGATAATAATAAAGCAGCTGCGGTAGCTGCGATAGCGAATCCTACTTTCTTGTTCATATGAAAAACCCCTATCATGATTATTTCTGTAACAATTTCCAAATCACCGATATGAAAGGTTTCTTCGTACAAAAACCTTACATACCGATAGTCTAGCACAAGTCAGTATCCTGAAAAGCTTTTTATATAAAATGAAATAAAAAAAGAACAAATAAGTCTTATATGCTAAAAAATATTTCAACAATTGAGACGAATAAGAGCAATTATTGCCTATACTTTTTATTAACGCGTTTTAAGTTGAAATCATCTATAGCATAGGCTGTTTACTTACATTATGAGGTCATTAATGACTAGCGACACAAATGTCACACTCGGCGCAGAAACCAGTATTTCTAAAATCAAAGCATTGCATGATGACCTGCAAACGGCACTCGCTGCTGGCAATCCAGTAACTATCAACGCTGACAATGTAGTTTATATCGATACAGCTTGCCTACAGTTATTATGCAGCTTTACCAAAGAAGCATCTGAGCACCAGCTTACTATCAGTTGGAGCAGGCCGAGTGATTATTTTATTGAGCAAGCCAAGCAACTTGGCTTAGATACCGCACTCGGGTTGTAGCAACCTTATCCAGATGGAGAAAAAAATGGCAAAAATATTAGCAGTAGAAGATTCAAAGCTGATGCTACAAATTGTTTCACTCACGCTCTCAAATGCAGGATATGAAGTTGCCAAGGCAGAGAACGGTGAGGAAGGACTCGCCTTAGCCAAAGACAGTGAATTCGATTTAGTAATCTCTGATTTGCACATGCCAAAATTGGATGGCATTGGCTTAGTCACAGAATTGCGCAAACTAGACAACTATGCCAACAAGCCAATCTTGTTACTAACGACAGAATCTGAGACTGATACCAAAATGGCAGGTAAAAATGCCGGCGCTTCAGGTTGGATTGTTAAACCAGTTGATCCCGAAGCATTACTAGAAACAGTTGTAACCGTATTAAGGTAATCACATGTCTACAATGGCCGAATATTTTGATGCGTTTTTTGAAGAAAGCATTGAATTGCTTGATGAAATGGAGGAGTGTCTACTTACTCTAAATCCAGAACAAATTGAGCCAGAACAAGTTGACAGTATTTTTCGAACCGCTCACTCCATCAAAGGCGGAAGCGCGACACTCAATATCCAAGAAATCTGCGAATTAACCCATGTTGCTGAAACCTTTTTAGATGAGGTGCGAGACAATAAACGTGGCTTAACCGCTGAATGCGTTGATTTACTACTTTCTACCGTAGACTGTATTCGACAAATGATAGCCAACTTGCAAGATAATCAAGCTATCGATACCACGGATAGTAAACAGTTCATTATAAAATATAATCAATTACTAGGTGAAAAAGAAACTAGTGAATCTAGTCAACCATCAGGTGACGAAATTAATAACTTATCTGATGACGAGTTAGAATCAATGTTTGAAACGATTGCTGCCGACCGTGCTCAGTCGCTACTAGAGATTTATCAAATAGGATTTGTTCCAGCTAAAAATTTATTTGAGCTACGCAGTGATCCAAGCTTGCTGATCGGTGAATTAATGAAACTCGGGCAAGTTAATGTGACGGCTAACCTTGACCAACTTCCTAAGTTTAGCCAATTAGAGGTTAGCTCATGCTATTTATCCTGGGATTTTGTGCTTGAAACAGATGCTGAAAAGGATGAGATCGAAGAAATATTTGAATGGATTAGTGACTTATGCGATATCAAAATTAATAAAATCAGCAAATCGAAACCAGAGCAAGAAAATCCTGATTCAGGCTCAACAACAAATCCAGTAATCAATAAACTAATCAAACCTGCCAACGCAAAAACAACAGATGAAACCAAAACAGCCACCAAACAAAATGCCGAGGGTGCATCGATCCGAGTTGCGATTGATAAAGTTGAAGCATTAATGAATATGGTCGGTGAGCTTGTTATCACTCAATCAATGTTGAGCCAAATTAGTAGTGAATTTGATTCTAAAACCATTTCACGATTCCGTGCCGGATTATCCCAACTTGAACAAAACAGTCGTGAAATTCAAGAAAATGTCATGCGTATTCGCATGTTACCAATTAGCAATGTATTTAATCGATTTCATCGGGTTGTTCGAGATAATGCAAAAAAACTCGATAAAAAGATTGACCTTAAGATCTCGGGTGAATCAACTGAAATTGATAAAACAGTAATGGAGAAAATCAGTGATCCACTGGTACACTTGATTCGTAATTCAATAGACCATGGCATCGAATCTGCCGAGCAACGACTAGCCATTGGCAAACCTGAAGTAGGCATAATTCATTTAAATGCATTTCATCAAGGTAGCAGTATCATTATTGAAATATTAGATGACGGAGCGGGCTTGCCAAAAGATAAAATTTTAGAAAAAGCGATTAAAAATGGTATTGCTAGTGATGCTGATCAACTATCTGATAGTGAAATATATGATTTGATTTTTCAACCAGGTTTTTCTACTGCAGAAGCAGTAACAGACATATCCGGTCGCGGTGTTGGTATGGATGTGGTGAGGCGGAATATCACGGCTTTAAATGGTACGATTGAAATCGAAACCACACCAGGCCATGGCTCAACTATGCGCATTCGACTACCACTCACACTCGCTATATTAGATGGGCAGCTAGTTAAAATAGGCAATCAAGTTTTTATTATCCCTCTAATCTCAATCGTTGAAATCACAAAAATTAATCGCGATCTAGTTAAAACTATCGGTGGCAATTCTGAAGTCTATATGCTGAGAGAGCAATATGTTCCTATTATTAGACTATATGACATCATGTCGATTGAACCAACTAGCACTAACCTTGAAGATGGCTTTTTAATCATTGTTGATGCCAACAATACATTGTATGGATTTTTTATCGATGAATTACTTTCACATCAACAAATCGTCATTAAAAATATGGAAGAAAATTTTAGAAAAATTACTGGTGTTTCAGGCGCAACTATTCTTGGCGATGGCACGGTATCACTTATTATAGATGTCCCCGGACTCTCTGGCTTAGCAACTAGCTTGCGGATTTCAGCCAATAGAACAACTGCCGCATAACCAATAGGTGTAACATGCAATTAGGAAATCACTTAAAAGATAAATTCTCAGAGAAAAATATAACCAGCAATAAAGATGTCAAACAATATCTCACTTTCTTTATTGATGGTGAAGAATATGGTGTCAATATTTTAAAGGTCGTTGAAATTCGCGGTTGGGAGCGCCCAACACCCCTACCAACCATGCCAGCTTATATCAAAGGAGTCGTCAACTTGCGTGGCGATATCGTTCCGATTATTGATATGCGTGAACGTTTTAATTTGTCTATAAAAGAATATACAGCGCTGACAGTTGTGATCATGTTACAAATTGAAGTAAAAGATAATTATCATATCATCGGCATAGTTGCTGATACCATCTCCGATGTTTATACCTTCAATGAAAATGAAGTCCACGCAGCACCACATGCCACCTGTGCACTCGATGCTCATTTTGTCGAAGGTTTAGCGAGTGTTAACGATAAAATGGTGATTATCTTAGACAGCGATAATTTGATTGACTTAACTCAACTAGAGCAGTTAAAGCAATGACTTTATTGCTGTAATTTTATAGCTTAGCCACAATTTCCATGATATGCGGGCCAATATTTTTCAGTGGCAATAGCTGATCGACACAGCCAAGCTCAACAGCAGCCCGCGGCATACCCCAAACCACACACGATGCTTCATCTTGGGCAATGGTGTAAGCACCTTTGTTATGCATAGCCTGCATGCCAACAGCACCATCGTTACCCATGCCGGTTAACATAACTGCGATCATCTTACCATCATGTACATCAGCGATTGATGACATCATAACTTCGACTGATGGTCGGTGACCATTAACTTTTTTATCTTGAAAGACCCGTGCTAAAAATTTATTACCCTTTTTTAGAATTTTAAAGTGATAATCACCGGGTGAAACATAAACACACGAGCTTTCTAGTGGCATACCGTCTTTTACTTCGTAAGCGTTGACTGGTAAAACACGATCAAGTCGCTCAGCAAACGATGCACTAAACGAGGCTGGGATATGTTGTGAGATCACAATAGGTGGTCCACCCTCAGGAAAGGTATGGAGCAATTCTTCAACTGCTTGTGGACCACCAGTTGAAGAGCCAATCGCAATTATTAAACTTGAGTTGGGCGTATAGCCTAACCATCTATCATAGTGCTTGATTGGGGTTTCTTTTTGCACACCGGCGTTTCTAACTTTAGATTGTGCTGCGGTTTTAACTTTACTGATGATATCTTGTGAAAGCTGATTCATTGAATTGTCAACATCAACTGACGGCTTTTCAACAAAGTCGATCGCACCTATTGATAAGGCTTCTAAGGTTGTAGTAGCTCCTTTAGCGGTCAATGTTGAAATCATCACCACTGGCGTTGGCCTTAATCGCATTAAATTTTTTAAAAAAGTAATACCATCCATTTCAGGCATTTCAACATCTAGGGTTAAGATATCAGGATTAAGACGTTTAATTTTTTCACGTGCAATCAATGGATTTGCAGCAACACCAACGACTTCAAGCTCAGGATCAGAACTCAAGATGCTAGTTAATAGTTTTCTGATAAGTGCTGAATCATCGATAATGAGCACTTTGATTTTATTCATGCGTCACCTAAAACAGATCAATATCTTGACCAAAGTTATCTACATGCTCATCACTACGTTGCAACACTTTTTGATAGTGACAAACTTCTTCCGCTTTTACGTTATCAACAGCAACAGCTGTTTTACTTAGACGTTTAACTTTAACCGTACCGGTACATGGATGATAGATAATTTTTCTAGCCTCATCGCCACCTAAATCTTCTGCAAGTACATTTAGATTCTCAATACTGACGAATTCGCGAACAAAATTAACATTTTGCTCACCAATATTAGTTCCCAAATTTAATACTCTAGCCCCACCAAAGAGCTTCACTTCTAGCCGCTCGCGCTTACCACCATGCTTGAGTATCTCATCAACTAGTAATTCCATTGCCCATTCACCATATTGAGTGGCACGGCTCATAATACCTTCATTGGTGCCATCAAGCACATGCTCACCCTTATGTACCGGCAATAAAAAATGGTTCATACCGCCAATATTTTTCTTTGGGTCACGAATACAAGCTGAGACACATGAGCCAAGCAAAGTAACCAGCATCTCACCGCTAGTGGTTACATAAAAATCACCTGGGTGTAATTTTGCGGTTATTTTATGATTTTTGTTATCCCAATAACGTTTAATATGCTCAAAGCCAGGCAATGGTTTGGATTTTTTATGCTTATGTTTCTTGTCCGCAGCGTGCTTCATTCATCATCCAATTTTTGGTAAATCGTTCGGCCCACACTAACAAATTTATCACTGATACCGTGTAATGTTTCTGAATGACCAATAAACAAATAGCCGCCTGGCTTGAGTAGATCATAGTAGCGCTGAAATAGACGAATTTGAGTTTGCTTATCAAAGTAAATAATGACATTACGACAAAAAATAATGTCAAATGGCCCTTTCATCGGCCAATCGTGGAGTAAATTCAGCTGATTAAAGGTAATCATTGATTGTAATTCAGGGCTAACTTGATAGTTAGTACGGTTGCTATGTTTTGATTTGGTGAACCATTTTGCCAGCACACCTGGATCTATTTTTTTACAATCGCTTTCAGGATAGAGACCTGCTTTCGCTTTGGCAATAATATCAGAATCTAAGTCAGTTGCTAGAATTTTGACATCCCAATGATTGTGCCGCAATAAGTGATCTTTGACATGGATCGCTATGGTATAAGGTTCTTGACCAGACGAGCAACCTGCTGACCATATTCGAAATCGTTGATTAGCGGGTGAGTAATTTTTATTTGCATCACAGAAAATAGTATCAACCAAGAATTCAAAATGATGATTTTCCCGATAAAATGCTGTGACATTGGTGGTAATTGAATTAATAAAAACTTTAACTTCATCAGAGTTTGCTCTGATGTAATCACAATAGTCGGAGAAATTGATACAATTTAGTTCGCGAACTCGCTTATTGAGGCGAGAATAAACCATCTGTCTTTTCTTCTCATTTAGCTCGATACCACTTTGTTGACGTGCTAATTTAGCCAAAAAAGAGAAATCGCTATCTGTTAACTTTAATTCATAATTAGTAGACATAATCGGTTAGAATTCATCCCATTCATCACCACTGCTTGCTCGGTTACTACTACCATTACCATTCATCGGCATGGGTGGTCGTGATGGTTCTATTCTTCGACTCCGGATAGCAGCGCTGCTATGTCTTGGTTTTGGTTTTGCGGCTGGCTCAATTTTTTGGCTACCGTCACCGGCATCAAAAAAGCTCATTAAATCAGATAATGCCGCAGCTTGCTCATCTAGCGAGCGACTAGCGGCAGTCGCTTCCTCGACCATTGCCGCATTCTCCTGCGTCATGTCATCTAAGCTAGAAATTGCTGAGTTAATTTCTTCAACGCCACGATATTGCTCTTCGCTCGCAATTGATATTTCACTCACAACAGTATTCACATTGTTAATCGCTTTGACAATCTCATCAAGCGCCTTACCGGATTCAATGACTAATTTTGAACCTTCAGATACTTTGCTGACACTATCATTGATCAACGCTTTAATTTCTTTTGCTGCCTCTGCACTGCGCTGAGCTAAGTTTCGTACTTCAGCAGCAACTACCGCAAAGCCGCGTCCCTGCTCACCCGCTCTAGCCGCCTCAACAGCCGCATTCAATGCCAGCAAATTAGTTTGAAAAGCAATTTCATCGATAACAACAATAATGTCTGAAATTTTATTACTGGATTCATTGATTTTTTCCATCGCATCAACTGCTTTCTCAACTACAGTACCGCCAGTATTAGCTTCTTCATGTGCTGAAGTTGCGAGCTCATTGGCGTTACGAGCATTTTCTGTATTCGAACGGATCGTGCTTGTCAATTGCTCAACACTGGATGCAACTTCTTCTAATGCTGCTGCTTGCTTCTCAGTTCTCGAGCTTAAATCTTCATTACCATTAGCAATATCAGCTGATGAATTCGCTACGCTGGATATGGAAGCCATTACTTCATTGACCATTTTTTCTAAATTTTGAATCGAGCTATTAACTGAGTCACTTAGGGTAGCAAACTCACCATGATAGTCACCATGCATGTATTCATTAAGGTTACCATTTGACAAGTGGTTCATAACTTCAGCCACACCTTGTAATGGCACCACTATATTTTCTAGCAATTGATTGATACTATCAGCAATCGTTTTCATGAAGCCGCTAAAAGAAGCGGTATCAATGCGTGCAGATAATTCACCAGCAGATGCATTAGCAATCATATGTTCTATCTGTTCTTGCGCTTTAGTTTCTTCAGTGACATCTTGCCACTCTAAGCTATTCCCAGTATGCACACCTTCAGCATCATACATTGCGTTTACATTAATTTCGAAATAGAGATCGCCAACTTTAATAATAGAGTTGTACGGCATATTAGTTGGAATTGATAATATACCGGCTTGATGCTGTGGATTTTTATGAAAGATATCAATACAGGTACCAATGAGATTATCGATTGATAGTGATGGATAAAGCTGACGTAGTTTCATTTCATGCTTGCGCAGCAAATTAATGGTTGCAGCATTAGCATAAGTTATGACCCGATCAAGATTGATCATCATCATGGGTGTTTGGGCATTTAACACAGCATTTTGTAACCGAAAAATTTCTGTTTCTTTAATTCGAAGATCAGTAACATCAGACCACTCTAATATATTACCGATATAGTGCCCTTCACTATCAAGAACCGCACTGACGTGTAATTCAAAAATTAAATCTGCAATTTTAATATCAGTTTTATAAGGAAAATTATTTGGGTTATCCAAGAATTGTGCTTGATGCGGTGGATTTTTATGAAACATATCGATGCAAGCGCCCATCATATTATCAATCGAAAAATTCGGATAAACACTAGCCAGTTTAGTTTGATGCTTAGTTAACAAAGCAATAGTTGCCTTGTTGAGAGAGGTAATAATTCGATTACGATCAACCATCATCATCGCAGTTTGTGCACCATGCACTGCATTTTCCAAACGGAAGACTTCATCTTCTTTTTTTCGAATTTTAGTAACATCAGACCATTCCAGGGTATAACCAATAATTTTATTATTTGAATCAACTCGTTTATCAACATGAATTAAGAAAATGAGTGGTCCAACTTTAATATCGGTTTTGTACGGTAAATTAGCTGGATTACTCAATAAGCTACGCTGATGGGAAGGGTTCTTATGAAAATCATCGATACAAACACCAACAAGGCTGCTAAAGTCAGTCTGCGGATATAATCCAGAAAGCTGTTCCTTATAGCTATCAATGATCTCGTGAGTTTTTTTATTGGCATAAGTGATAACAAAATCACTATCGATGAACATTATTGCCGTCTGAGCATTCTCCAACACTAACTCCAGCTGTTTGAGTTGCTCAGTTGTAGTGTCTGACTTTACATCCTGTTTAACTTCAGATTTACTTAGCTGTGTCATGTCCTTAACTCTCTTGGTTCGTTGTTGATACACTTTCTCTAGCTTGAGAAAAGCCTATTTGATTAAACTGATTTGCTTTGGTAGTCTCTGGAATATCTTTTACATCGAGTAAACGATCAATATTCAATAAAATAATCATCTTATTATTCACATTTGAAACCCCTTGCAGGTACTCAACATCAATACTGGTACCAACTTCGCTTACAGCTTGTACACGGGTTTGCGGGATGGTATGGACATCAGATACAGCATCAACAACCAAGCCAATCACCCTGGTTTTATCTTCTGTCACTACTTTTACAACCACGATCACGGTGAGCACGTCATAAGTTGGCTCGGCAAAATGAAAACGGACTCGCAAATCAACAACTGGCACAATGGTGCCACGCAAGTTAATCACGCCTTTTAAATAGTTTGGGGTATTGGGAAGCTTGGTTGGCACTTGCCAGCCACAAATTTCTTGCACGCGGAGGATTTCAACACCGTATTCTTCAATGCCCATGACGAACGTTAGATATTGTTCGTCAGTGACGCTGTCAATCGCGCTGGTTATCGATTGACCTTTGTTTAATGCAGAAATATTGCTTTCATTGATATTCATTGGTCACCAATAACATTCTCAATCAACTAACCGCTATCTACTTGTCTGGGATACCTCAATTATAGTAACAGAGTAATAAGTTGCCATTTATACAGCATCTATTTTTATCAGTTTAAAAAATAACACCTGGTTGATTAAGCTTATATTTTCTCTAGCATTATAAAACTTTGCCTAGATTATTTATTTAAGACATCAGCTCGAACGGCCTCAGCAATTACAGCAACCTCAGTGATATCTGCTTCTGACACACCAAGCTCTTGCAGGGTTGCTGCTAAGTTTTCAACCACAGCATCAAAATGGTTATCTGCTAGCCCTGCTGCAACTGCTTTTTTATGTGCAAGTCGCAGACCACGACCGCTATAGTTGTTTGGACCGCCAAAGGCGACGGTGAGAAATGCTTTTTGCATTTTGCGCTGTTTTGGCATATCAGTCGCTGCAAAAAAATGCTTGATGCGATCATCAGCGAGAACTTTATCGTAGAATTTATCGACTGCAGCATCAATCGCAGCTTCACCACCAAGCTTTTCGTACAATAAACTCATAAAATCCTCCTACCAGAGTTGGAATCATTCAGTAGTAGTATAGAAAAGATATTCGGTCTGGAGTGACGACGAGCTAATGAGGATGCAAGCAACCAGCTTGGAGCG
>CAWUKA010000065.1:0-10455 GCA_963922965.1 uncultured Gammaproteobacteria bacterium
GACTGGTCCCACGCTCTGAGACTGCAACGTATCAACAAATTGAATTGATGTTTTCAGAAGCAGGGCGATTAGAGAAAATGCGCTTCACAGATAACTTAGGTCAAAAAACAAAAATTGTCTTATCGGCAGTAAAAGTGAATTCGAGTCTAAGTCTTAGTTTGTTTGAGCTGAAACCACCAAAATACGTTGACTTAATTGATGAAACGAAGGCTAGATAAAATTAATCATTTAATCTTAAGGTAGACTAATCCAATGCTCGATCCAAAATACTTGCGTGATGAACTTGATACTGTTGCCGAAAAGCTTCGCATCCGTGGCTATACAGTTGACGTGGCATCGCTGCAAAGCCTAGAAACAAAACGTAAAGTACTGCAAACTAAGCTGCAAGATTTACAAAGCGCCCGTAATCACGCCTCTAAGAAAATTGGTATTGCAAAATCAAACGGCGGGACCGCGGGTGCACTTCTAGCTGAAATGAAACAACTAAGCCATGAGTTAGATAACTGTGAACAACAGTTTCGCCAAATCAAGCATGAACTTGATACACATTATCATTCAATTCCAAACATACCGCACCATAGCGTGCCCAGTGGAGTTTCTGACCAAGATAACATTGAGATTCGAAAATGGGGTGATATTAAAGCGTTTAAGTTTGCTTGCAAAGACCATGTTGATATTGGCGAAAACCTTGGCCAACTCGATTTTAAAGTTGCAACCAAGTTAACTGGGTCGCGCTTTGTTGTGATGTATGCTGGAATAGCTCGATTACATCGCGCCCTGATTCAATTTATGTTAGACACTCACATTGCTGAGCATGGTTATACTGAAGTCAATGTGCCGTACTTAGTCAATGCTGATAGCATGTTTGGCACCGGCCAGTTACCAAAATTTGCTGACGATTTCTTTAACGCTGAAGCTGATGCAGCATTCAGCTTAATTCCCACTGCTGAAGTGCCGGTCACCAATTTAGTCAGAGATCAAATTATCGATGCTAAGCAACTGCCATTGAAGTATGTTTGTCACTCACCATGCTTTCGCAAAGAGGCCGGCTCTTACGGCAAAGATACTCGCGGTATGATTCGTATGCATCAATTTGAAAAAGTTGAATTAGTGCAAATTGTTGAGCCGGCTGCTTCCGAACATGCGCATGAAGCCTTAACCGAGCATGCCGAAGTGATTCTACAAAAATTGCAGTTACCTTATCGAGTCGTTGTCTTGTGCGGTGGCGACTTAGGTTTTAGTGCTAGTAAAACCTACGACCTTGAAGTATGGCTACCGGGCCAGAGTAAATATAGAGAAATTTCTTCTTGTAGTAATTTTACCGACTTCCAAGCCCGCCGCATGCATGCCCGCTGGCGGAACCCAGCACAAAAATCACCCGAGCTCGTCCACACACTGAATGGCTCAGCACTAGCAGTTGGTCGAACGCTGATTGCTATTTTAGAGAATTATCAAGATCAGAGCGGGCGAGTAGCGATACCCGAGGTGTTGGTACCCTACATGGGTGGCATTGAATGGTTAGAGTAATAGTTCTAAAAGTACTAGATAGAGGGTTGGTGGGGTAAACTTGCATGATAATAGTTTGAGTTATAATAACCCCGAATATTAGCTGCTTGATTAATTGTCGAGAAGATTATAGTCTCGATTGTTATATTGGCTATTGACACCTATATAATCAATATTTTTATATTAATATCAACACGTTATAGCAACTAATTGATTTGGTATCAATTTTCGCGTTAGGACAATTAATGCACTAGCAAGCGCTGTTTGCAATGTATCACGCTGTATGACGGGGTAGTAAAACTGCAACGCAGATAATCTAGTGGCAACCATAGAATGGGGTGAGGGCAAGGTGACCGATCAAAATTTAACTGAGCGCGGGAAGGAGTTTTTTGTAGCTTGCGATCAGCTGTACAGTGAAACCGAGCTTATTCCAACTGGACGTGCTATTTCAGAACGAATGTTGGCACTTGGTTTCAAGAAGCCGCTCAACCCAAATCAAATTTATCAATATCGTAACAGATGGATAACAGTACGTGACTTGAAGCAAGCAGGTAAAGTTAATCACAAATCTTATCCTGATCCGCTACTAGAGGCTGTTGATGCATTGCGTAAACAAGTGCGATTAGAAACCGATCAAGAGCTTGCACGCCTGCGTAGTGAGCACGAAACCCAACAACAGTTACTGAAACAACAAATCGACGATTTACAAACAACATTACTGCAACGTGAACAACAGCGTCAGCAATTGCTGCAACAATACGAAGCGTTATCAGCAACAGCACACGCCGATTCACTCGAATTAAAAAATATTAGTCGTGCTCACGATTTAGTAATCACTGAATTTAGCCATTATAAACTAGCAGCAACACAACGCCAAACTGATCTCACCCAGCAAAACCAACAACTCGATAAGTTGCTGCATCAACAGCAAGATGAGTCAGCTTCACTTAAACAACAATTTGTAACAGAGCAAGATAAACTATTGCAACAGCAAGCCGAGCAGTATCAGCGACACATAGCAGATAAACAAAACCAACTTGATAATTTAACCCAGCGTTGTGAAACGGTTCAGTCGACTTTAACGCAAGCTCAATATAAAAATATCGCTGTCAACGAGCAGTTAGCCGGTTGCCAAGCTGAGTTAGAAAAATCAATATTGCAATGCAAGCAGCAAGAACAGCTAATCGATAAACTTAAAGATACGATACAGCAATACGAGAAAAATACAGTTGCGAAAGAAACTAAAATTGAATTGCTTAACACTGAACGCGCCCGTACAAATATAGAGCTGACACAGCTGAATAAAAAACTTTATCAAGCAATTGAACAACAAAATGCTCTGAAAATAAAACTCGCCCAACTCACGATAGCAAATCAATAGTGCAGTCGCATGATGTAGCTTTTTACTTGTGTGTCACCCTATTCAATAAGCACACATGCTGATAAAAAATAAATCAGATTATACCTATCCTGGTGGGATAAACTAAAACAAGCATGTTTGCCAATTGCCGACAAAAACCGTATAGTGGTACGCTTGATTCCGCTATGGTCGCAAGCCTTCAGGGCCAACGCCATGATTTAGAAGAAAAAATAACTCATTTATGTTAGAAACAATAGACCAAAAAACGCCGCATACACACGTATTACCACTCTCAGTCTTCATTTGCACCCTGGCAGGACTGCCTTATATATACGATTTCTTCTTGCAAATGTCGCCCAGCGTCATGAGTCACGATATTATGCGCGACTTCAATGTAACTGCGGTTGGTCTAGGGAGTATCTCTGCTTTTTTCTACTACGCTTACTGTCCAATGCAATTATTCGCCGGTTTGTCACTGGATCGATTTGGTCCGCGCCGCTTACTCACTATGGCAACTTTACTATGTGCATTAGGCACACTTTTGTTTGCCATCACCAAAAGCGTCTTTATCGCATCCATTGGCCGTTTTCTAATTGGTACTGGATCGGCATTTACTTTTATCGCTGCGCTACTTCTAATTTCACGCTGGTTTCCGCCACGTTACTTTGCATTGCTAGCTGGTATCACGCAGTTACTTGGTGCGCTCGGTGCAACTTTTGGTGGGGCACCACTTGCTTATGCCAACATCCAATATGGTTGGCGCGCCACACTCTATGGTAGTGGTCTATTCGGCTTATTGCTAGCAACCATTATTTTTGCTGTTGTTCGCGATTATCCAGAAATCATGATACCAGAATCAATAGAAACCACGGATCAGCAGCAAGAGCTACATAACCTAACTGCGGTTTGCCACAATAGTCAAACTTGGATCTTAGCTTTGTATTCATTCTTAATTTGGGCACCGATCGTTGTGTTTGGTGGTTTATGGGGTGTGCCATTTTTAATGGCCAAGTACCAAATCAATGAAACCTTAGCCGGTTCAGTTTTATCTGCCTTATGGGTTGGCGTTGGGTTGGGTAGCCCAGCCGTTGGTTGGTGTTCGGATAAAATTGGTAAACGCTCATTGCCACTCTGTTTGTGTGGCTTAGTCGGCTCTATCGTTTCTGGCTTTGCATTGTATACCCCCGGTTTGTCTCTCATTACCATGTCGATGTTGTTGTTCTTAGTTGGCGTTGCTGCTAGCGGCCAGTCGTTATCATTTGGTGTTGTACGTGACAATAATCACCCAAAATTTGTTGGCACGGCATTGGGATTTAACAACATGGCTGTGGTCGCTGGTGGAGCTTTACTACAGCCTAGTGTTGGTATCATCCTTACTGCGGTTTGGGATGGCAGTATGCAACACGGTATTCCATTTTATTCTAGTTACAACTACCAAGTTGCCCTGACTATTATCCCGATCTGCTTCATCCTCGCTTGGTTCATCGCCCGCTTTTACTTGATCGAAACCCATTGTCAACATCAATATCTCCATGGAGCAACCGATGACAAAGACACTGTCCGCGGGTGAACACTTTCGTAGTGCAGTAGCGCAAAACAAACCACTGCAAATTGTTGGCGCGATTAATCCTTACTGTGCCATGATGGCTGAAAAAATCGGTTATCAAGCGATTTATCTATCCGGCAGTGGTGTTGCTTCAGCGTCATATGGCTTGCCTGACCTCGGTATCACCACTATTGATAATGTTGTTACCGATATTAATCGTATCACCAGCGCAAGCACTATACCTTTGCTGGTCGATGCCGATACTGGTTGGGGCAGTGCACTCAATATTGCCCGCACTATTCAGCAATTTGAAAAAGCCGGTGCTGCTGGCTGCCATATTGAAGACCAAGTAGTAGCAAAGCGCTGTGGCCATCGACCAAATAAAATGATTGTATCAACGGTAGAAATGGTTGATCGGCTCAAAACCGCAGTCGACGCTAGAACCGATCATAATTTTGTTATCATGGCGCGAACTGATGCACTGGCCAGCGAAGGCTTAACGGAGACAATCGAACGCATCGAACACTACGTTAATGCCGGTGCTGATATGATCTTCCCTGAAGCGGTAGAGTCACTAGAAGTTTATCAGACCATAACGAGCAAGACTAAAGTACCCGTGTTAGCAAATTTAACTGAATTTGGTAAAACCCCGTTATTTGATTTGAACCAACTCAACCAAGCTGGGATTGCGATGGCGCTTTACCCCTTAACGGTATTCCGTGCGATGAATGCCGCAGCTGAACACACTTATCTAACCATCAAACAGCAGGGCACACAGAAAAATTGTATTGACCAGTTACAAACCCGTGACAAGCTCTATGATTACTTAAATTATCATCACTACGAAGACATACTTGATCGATTATTCACGAAAGAATAGGAGAAAATGCATGGCAGCAGAAAAAAAACAAGGTGGCTTAGCCGGTATCATTGCTGGCGATACTGCAATTGCGACAGTCGGCAAATCTGGCTTTGGATTAAATTACCGTGGTTATTCGATTCATGACCTGGCTGCTTACGCAAGCTTTGAAGAAGTTGCATACTTACTGATTCATAATCAGTTACCGAATAAAACCGAGCTCGATGCTTTTATCACTCGACTGATCAATTTTAGAAAATTACCGAATGCGTTAATAAAAGTGTTAGAGTTATTACCAGCTGATGCAAACGCCATGGATGTACTTCGCACCGGGGTTTCGGTGCTTGGTAGCCTTGAACCTGAATCCAAGTTTGATGATCAATATCACATTGCTGAACGTTTGTTAGCGAGTCTACCCGCCATGCTGTGCTACTGGTACCAACACCATCGCAATGGTCAAACTATTGACACTACCACAGAGCACGCATCGACTGCTGGACATTTTATGCAATTATTAACGGGTCAAGCAGCGACTGAGTTAGTGCGACGAGCGGTTGATGTTTCACTAATCCTCTATGCAGAACACGAATTTAATGCCTCAACCTTTGCTGCACGTGTAACGACTGCAACTCACTCTGATTTTTACTCCGCCATCGTTGCTGCAATCGGCACATTACGCGGCCCGCTACACGGAGGCGCGAACGAAGAAGCCATGCGACTGATTCAACTCTACAAAGATCCAACCGAAGCAGAAGCAGGCCTTAAAACTAAACTTGCCAATAAAGAATTGATTATGGGTTTTGGTCACCGTGTTTATACCGAGTCCGATCCACGCTCCGATATCATCAAAGCTTGGTCAAAGAAACTGGCAGAAAGTACCGGTGATACCAGACTCTTTGCGGTCTCTGAGCAAATCGAACAAGTGATGCGTAATGAAAAACACTTATTCCCAAATTTAGATTTTTATAGTGCTTCCTGTTATCACTTTTGTGGTCTCCCCACTGACTTTTTTACCCCGTTGTTTGTTATCTCGAGGCTAACAGGTTGGGCGGCACACATCATTGAACAACGCAGTAATAATAAATTAATTCGCCCACTTGCAAACTACACTGGACCTGAGCCGAAAGAATACCAAACTCTCGAAGAACGCTAATCATATGTCACAACAACCGAAACGACGCCAAGCCATAGCGGTTGATATAGCCGGTATCGGTGTTGGCGGTGATAATCCAGTCCGTGTCCAGTCGATGACTGATACCGATACCAGTGATGTCAAACGCACAGTGAATCAAATTGCTGAGTTGGCTGCAGCTGGATCTGAATTTGTTCGTATTACTGTTAATAACGAAGCAGCAGCCCGTGCTGTGCCTGAGATTAAAACAGCCTTACTGCGTCAGCAGATCACAACACCTTTAGTTGGTGACTTTCATTATAACGGCCACCGCCTATTGAAACAGTTTCCAGATTGTGCCGAGATGTTGGATAAATATCGAATTAACCCCGGTAACGTCGGCTTTGGCCATAAGCGCGATCAGCAATTTTCTGAAATGATCGAAGTTGCACTACGTTATGATAAGCCAGTTCGGATCGGTGTCAATTGGGGTAGCTTAGATCAAGCGGTACTGGCAAGCATGCTTGATGACAATGCCAAATTAGCACAACCAGCAAGCTTACAAGCAGTTACCCACGATGCCTTGATTCACTCAGCACTAGCGAGCGCCGCCTATGCTGAATCACTCGGTATGCAAAAAAATAAATTGATTATTTCGGTCAAAGTGAGTGAAGTACAGGATTTAGTGACTATCTACCAACGGCTTGCTACTGAGTGTGATTACGCACTACACCTTGGCTTAACTGAAGCGGGTATGTCAAGCAAAGGGATAGTAGCATCTACCGCAGCATTAGCGATACTATTGCAACAAGGTATCGGTGATACCATTCGCTGCTCGTTAACACCATTACCCGGCGCTAGCCGAACCGAAGAAGTGATTATCTGCCAGCACATCTTACAAAGCCTGGGTTTGCGTTCGTTTACACCATTGGTTTCAGCTTGTCCTGGCTGTGGTCGTACCACCAGCAGTTATTTCCGTGAGTTAGCCAATAAAGTACAAACCTACGTCCACGACCGAATACCGGTTTGGCGCGAACATTATGTCGCGGCAGAAACTATGAAGGTGGCAGTCATGGGTTGCGTCGTTAACGGTCCTGGCGAAAGCAAACAGGCAAACCTTGGCATCAGTTTGCCTGGCACTGGCGAAGCACCAATCGCACCAGTGTTTGCCAATGGTGAAAAGATCACAACCTTACGTGGCGAAACCATATTAGAAGATTTTTATCAAATCATTGAAGACTATGTAGCAGCAAATTATGCCAAGCGAGACCATAAATAACCACAAAGGGTTGAAGGATATCATGATGACTGCTGAAGTGAATATGAGACCCGAATTTGATCGCGAGCTCGTCGCGATTGCCGATTACGTTGATCAATATGTTATTGATTCTGAAGCAACTTATGATACTGCACGCTATTGCCTACTTGATAGCATCGCCTGCGCATTACTCGCGCACGGCTATCCAGCCTGTCAAAAACATCTTGGCCCACTTATTGCTGGGACAACGGTACCGTCTGGTGCTCGTGTGTTAGGTACCGATTATCAATTAGACCCCATGCAAGCGGCCTATAACAATGGCGCTTTGATCCGTTGGCTCGATTACAACGACACATGGCTTGCCGCAGAGTGGGGACATCCATCTGATAATCTAGGGGCAATTCTTGCGGTGGCTGATTACCTTTGTCGCTCGACTAATGCTGAGTTGACTGTGAGAGATATCTTAACTGCAGCAATTAAAGCGCATGAGATTCAAGGCATTCTCGCACTCGAAAACAGTTTTAACGGAGTTGGCTTGGATCATGTCATTTTAGTTAAAGTTGCCTCGACTGCGATTGCCACTAAATTGCTTGGCGGCAGCCAGCAACAAATCCTCAGTGCTTTATCACTCGCATTTGTCGATGGCCAAAGTCTACGAACTTATCGTCATGCGCCGAATGCGGGTCAACGTAAATCGTGGGCAGCCGGTGATGCGACAGCACGGGCAGTACGGCTAGCAATGCTGGCACTCAACGATGAACCAGGCTATCCGAGTGCATTAACGGCTAAACAGTGGGGATTTTATGCGGTTTCGTTTAACAAGAAAACCTTTAAATTTAATCGGCCTTATCAGCACTATGTCATGGATAATATTTTATTTAAAATTTCATTCCCGGCCGAATTTCACGCCCAGACTGCAGTCGAATGTGCGATTCAATTATATCCAACAGTCAAGCATCGCCTAGATGATATTCAAGCCATCAACATTGTCACCCATGAATCGGCCCTGCGGATTATTAGCAAAACCGGACCGCTACATAACTACGCCGATCGCGATCATTGCTTACAATATATGGTCGCAATCGGGTTACTGTTTGGCACACTGACTGCGGATCATTATTTGGATGCTACCGCAAGTGATCCACGTATCGATCAATTACGTGAAAAAATGCAAGTAAGTGAAAACAAAACTTTTAGCACTGATTACCTTGATCCTGAAAAACGGTCGATCGCCAACAGCATACAGATTGAATTTAAAGATGGTAGTAAAACCGATACCATCACCATTGAATACCCAATCGGCCACAAACGCCGCCGGCAGGAGGGTATCCCGGTATTGTTAAACAAATTTAAAACCAGTTTAGCCACAATGTTTGCTGCGGAACGCGTTGAGCGTATCAATGCCCTGTGTAATGATGCCGAACAATTTGATCAATTGTCAGCTGCCGCACTGATGGATTTATTCGTCCCCTAGATAGCTAATGTTAACAGCAAAGCAGTTTATCGGCAGCAATATACAGCCTGCTTTCCAGCCCTTAGAGCCAGCTTTGCAACGCTTGGCTATTGCATCCGATTGGCCAACCTATGCCGAACTGAATCAAGCTTTTGCTAATGACTATCAATTTATTGCACCTATCAAACAGCCAACTGAATTCCTACAACGCTATGAGCCGTGTATTCATTATTCACACCAAATTCAAACTCGGCTAAGCTGTTGGCATGATTTTTTTAATGCTCTAGTTTGGATGAGCTTTCCAAATTTAAAAAAAACTATCACCCGCTGCTACGTTGAAGCAATTGATGCTATTCATAGCAAGCAGCGCAATACACTGCAACATTGTCTGGCACAGCTTGATGAATGCGGTATTGTGACATTAACAGCTAGCAAGTGCATCGCTGATTTATTAGCAACACATGATTGGCAGCAAGCATTTTGGCATCAACGTGATCTTCTTTTACAATCCACGCGCTTTGTTATCATCGGTCACGCCAGTTACGAAAAATTATTACAACCTTATCTCGGTTTGTGTTGTAAAAATATAATTATTAACGTTGATGATGCATTGATTGCAGGATCAATCATTGCCCATAATCAATTTGTTGATGATACGCTTAGTCAAATGCTCAATGACGGTAAAGTTGCTCATTGTCGCCAGTTACAACCATTACCAATTTTAGGTATTCCAGGCTGGGATACCCGTAATACTGACCAAGCCTTTTATTTTAACCAGCAGTATTTCAGAAGTCGGCCGCGCGTGGATACTATCAAATTGGAGTTTGACTAAGTGGTAATGGCGTTGATAATGCATCAGCAGGATTATTCTTGAATGAAAAGGGAAGATTTTTTCGACCAAAGTGTAAACACGGACTATCTTCGGGCAAACTCATTTCCAATTTTTGTTCTTTAAATAATTTTTGGCAGCTCTAAAGCAAAGCGACTTCTTCATGCACTTCAGTCTCATCAGCAAAGCCAATCTTCAGTGAATTGTGAGTATTTGAGTGTTGCATATGTGCGGTAACTGGGCGTTTTCAGCCTGCTGTGAGTATGGTAGCCCAGCAATTTAATCACCATAAGCACTTATATGAATTAAGCGCCATCATTTATTGAAATGATAGCTCAATGGAAAAGATGATATTGCGCCTGTCTGCTCACAACTGGGCTGCTTCGGGACTGATGTCCCTCGCAGTGGGCTGAAAAGGGAAAGCAGTTCAATCTGATCAGCCCAGCTGCCACGCCGCTAATGCGGCTCGCAGTGGGCTGAGGAGGGAGAGCGGTTCGCAGTGAACTAGAAAAATTGAATCGTCCTTGTTAATC
>CAWUKA010000066.1:0-10209 GCA_963922965.1 uncultured Gammaproteobacteria bacterium
TCAATTTGCATCAGGATCTGAAAAGTGAGGCGAGTGAACAATACTCGGCAACGTAACACCGGGTTAGATTGGCTTTGCGGCTGGCGCCAAGCCAAGCGATACAGTCGTTGTGAAAGGGTTCGATACATTATTTATTAGCAGTTGAATCCAGTAACTGGAACAAGCCAAGAATTTGTCGAGGTTAGCACAACCATCTATAAAAGTAAATTTTTTGAGCGCTTTAGTAACAGGCTGAATGTTGGGGGCCCATCAGCGATCGACTTCGCTTTTCGCCAATCGCAACACCCTAAAAGAAAACAATAAAATAAATTAAAGCAAACCAGCCGATCGGCAGATAACACTATGTAGGTGCGACTGCACATTGCATGTTGTTGGCTTGATTTGTGCAAGAGCTTCGACAACACGACGTGCACTGGTGCGGTATGGCACGCGCCTTGCAAACAGATCGGTACAATGACGTTGAGGATTAAGAGATGCCAGATCAATCATTATCAGATGCAGAGATTACAGCGTTAGCAGATCAGGAGCGGCGCGACTATCAAAAAAGTAGTTGGCGCAAGTACTGGGATGATCGTGCATTTTGGCAAAGCCAAAATAAAGATTGGAAAAATGCTTTATTTGATAACGGTATCAATAAATGGATCAATTATGATAGCCAACGAAAAGACTGGGAAATCAAACAAAAAGCCAAGGCACGCGGGGCTATTTTAGCCTCACCTTTTGTCGGTCTATTCAAATATGGTGTTGGGTCTGGTGCAACCGGTGGTGGTTTACTCGCAGCACTCGCCATCACTGGCAATCTATTGCCAGTGGTAACCATCGTCATTGTCACAGCTATGCTCGCTATCACAGTACTCGGTGCTGTAGGTCATCTCTATCGCGCAATCAGCAAATACAACGAGATGAAGCAAGGCTTCAGCAATGGAAAAAATAATCGCATGACACAATTAAAAGCTGCTGCAGACAGTCAAGGCCCTGAAGTTGCAGCACGCATCCGTGAAATAGAAATCAAGAGTGCGGTACAAGATGCCTCTGAACAATTTAACCGTGGCGCTGGCTTTGGCGCAGTGATAGGTGCTTCAGCTGCAATCACCCTACTGGCAACAACCTCACTTGCTTTAACAGGTCCAATTGGGATTTTACTGATGGTTGCGATGCCAACGCTCACCGCACTGGCAACTGGCGCCTTGAACCGCTGGGCCATGGGTGGTGACGCCAACGTACGAGATATCCGAAGCGGCGCACATCAGCACCGACTAAACCAAATTCAAAAAATCTACCTCACAAACCCCGGTCTCGCAAGACAAATGGAGCTGCGTGAATTAAACAAAGCTGCCCGCCAAGAGCGCTGGTCAGCAGTTACTGGTCTGGCAAAGGGAGCTGCGCTAGGTGCAGCCGCGGGTGCACTTATTGGTATACTTCCAGGTGTTGGCGCCGGTATCAGCCTTGGTTTGGCTGCAGCTGGGCTGGCCATCCCGATCGCGCCGGCTGTACTGCTCATCATCGCCGCGGCTATTGTTGTTGGCATTGGCAAGGCGATGCTCGACCGTGGTACCACAGTCGCGCATAACAAAGATTTGCAAGGTCAAATCAAGCAATCACGCACGCTACGCGCACAACTGAACAAACTCGCAGAAGATAATCCTGATCTAAAAAAAGAACTCGTCAAAGCCGACAACGCCAAACTTGAGAAACTGAAAAACGATAATGAAGGTGAAATCAATACACTGGTCCAGGAAGCAGCTGATAAAGCTTCTGCGAGTTCACGTTCCAAACTCGGCATGGCACTCGGTATTGCAGCCAGTGTTGTCGCACTTGGCGTACCAGCGTTACTCGGACTAACCTTGGCGGGGCCGATTGGCTTGATCGTGGTTGGCATTGTCGCGGTCACAACTGGTATCGCTGCGAGCTATGGCTTGTCATACAGTAAAGATAGCAAAGTTGCCAAAGCACGCAGTGAAGCAATTGAGAAAGCATTTACAAAGATCAAAGAGGCTTCCGACGCCATCAAACTCGATCGAAGTCAGAATCAAAGTATTAAGGATGATATTAAAAAAGTTACGCAACAAGAAAATCAGCTCTTGGAGCAAGCCAGTGCTCGTCAGACAAAGGCAGTTAGTCGCGGCGGGTTAGTCGGTACACTGGTTGGTGCGGGCGGTGGTGCTGCTATTGCAATGGCAGTCGGCTTAGCCGTCACTGGGCCGCTTGGCTTGGTGCTGTTGGGCGGTGTTGCTGCTGTCACGGGCCTAGTTGGTAGCCGAGTCGCTTCACGCCAAGCGAGGCGTGAGCTCACTGAAATTCGAACAAGACTAACTGCCAATCGTTTAGCTAGGATTCATGATCTACGTGCAACAAAGGATACAGATAACATTGAGTTAGCTCAGAAACTGGATGATGAGCTTATCAGCGAGTTGCGCTCAGAGCGAAATGTGGCACTTGGTAGCTTACTCGCGGCAGGTAGTGGGTTTGCAGTACTGTCGGCTGTTGGACTTGCCGTTACCGGTCCAATCGGCATCATCGTGATGGTTGCGATGGCGGTGCTCGGTGGCGGTATCGCAGGCAAGTTAAACGCAGGGTGGGTGGAGCGTCAGTTGCAGCGTGCCCGCAACAGAATCAGCGAGAATGGTAGCAGTACAGCCCCAGCCGCTGGAGCAGCAGTAAGTCCGGGGGCCGCTGCGGCATCAGTGAGTGCGGGAGCCAGATCGAGTTCGAGTGATCTTCAGGCAATTCCAGAAGGAGATGAAGAAGAAGACGACGAATTATCAGCAAGTGGAAGCAATACGCCGGATGACGATTCTGAACAGGAAGAAGACGAGTATGAAGAAGACCGTCAAAGCCAAGCCGCCACTGAGGCAACAGAAGACCAACGGCGATCAATAGACGGTCAGGGAGTAGAAGAATCTAAAGAGCATGAGCCAGAGCCAGCCCAGAGCCAGGCAACAGCCAGCATGTCGAGTCCCAGTGGTCTGCAAACACCACAAGCTAGTGATTTGCGGGAAGCACTTGGTCAGCAAAATGCAGGAACTACTGCTATGCTAACAGCTGCCTCAAGCCCAAGCGGCGACTTCACAGCCGCACGTGACCGGGCACTAGTAGATGGAGTTGATCGAGCGAGTCAAGCAAGCCAAGCGCCTGCTGGGCAAGAGCAAGCATCTGATCCGACTGCTAATTTACCGCCACCACAACTACCTGCAGCGCCAACAGGAGCAGCTGCGAATGCTGCTAGCATGGATGGTCCAAGGCGGGCATCGCTCGATGCTGAGTTAGGATCACAAGCAATACTGGCGGAGGAGGAAGCTACCGCAACGTTAAAAACAATGAGTAGTACACCAGACTAAGTTCGTTCACATGACTCAGTTCGTTGGCGTCACTCGTTGGTAAAATGCTGGGAGCTTAGCATCCGCTAATCGCCCATCAACATCTGCATCCTGATGAAACAATGAACCGCTAGTTTGCTTGGTTTGCGCCAGGCAAGACAATACTTTGGGCTGTTGTCCTACAAGCTCAGCGAGATAAGCCTCTGAATGATCATGAAGGGTTGATATCATTGCCATTATGTTAACTACTAGCTTGGTGCTACCCCCTGCTGGCTCAACTTGATGTTCAGTTACTGTAGCAAGACTATCGCTATCACTAATATCAGAATAACGATCTTCTTCATCGGGTCCCACTGAACCTAGAGGTATAGCCTGAATCCCATCTATCACTTCGCTTAATTCTCGATCTCGCGCTGACTCAGCAACTGGCTCTATTGAAGTCGATGTAGCTCGTTGCGATTGCTGCTTTTGTTCTAGTTCAACTGCTACCGGTAGTGTTACTAGCCTCACGAGTTCGTGAAGCTGTTTCTTTCGCATAACAGCGACGAACTCTGGCGCAACCGTAGCACCGTGCTCACGCAATAAGCGACAAGCTAGTTCATGGCCATGTTTAGCAGCCATGATTAGTGCGTTGCAGCCATTGCGATCGGTGGCATCGCGCTTAGCGCCGTTTTCTAACAATATCCGACAAGTACTTACATGACCGTTGAAAGCAGCCCAAATTAGGGGGGTACCTTGATCAAGGTGACCACAATCTTGATCAGCACCAGACCGAAGTAATAACAAGCAGACTGCGTCATAACCGCTGCGAGCAGCCAAATGAAGTGCACCCAACTTTGTGTTTGTTTCGACTCGATTAACCGCAGCACCTTGTGCTATTAAGACTTGACATGCTGCTTCAGCACCACTCGCTGCAGCAAGATGCAGAGGCAAACTTTCCTCAACATCTGCAATCGTTAACGCCGCTTTACCACCGTCTTGCGCCAATAATAACTCGCAAATCTCAGCCTGATCATGTTGCGCAGCATCAGCCAACGGCGTGACTCCGTTTGAGCGAATATTGTTAATCGAAGTGCCACGTTCTAAAAGTAATTGGCAAACTTTTAAGCGTCCATTAAGCGCAGCAGCATGCAATAAAGTAAAACCATCTCGCCGCTGCTCAGTCAATAATGTTTGTTCATCACCAGCATCAAGTAATGGCGCGCACACATCAGCATGCCCCTTTATAGCGGCCAAAAACAACGGTGTCCAATCAAATTTGTAAGTCAACGTTGTATCGGCATCTCGCGCCAGCAACAACTCGGCCAAGGCCAAATGACCATGGTCTGCTGCGAAGTGCAAACTGGTGCGGCCATCTGGGCCGCGCTGGTTGACAGCAGCGCCTGCATCTAACAAGGCTCGGCACACAGCCGTATGACCTTCGCGCGCGGCTGCGGTGAGCGCGGTCCAGCCATCAGCGTCGGCTTGGTTAAGGTAGGTTTGCAGTTCCGCTACGCCCTGCAGTTGTACTTGCACCAGCAATTGCTGACACAGCCACGCGTGACCATTGCGGGCGGCAAGCAGCAGTGCTGTCTCGCCACGCGTTGTTTCGCTGGTGGGTGTCGCACCCAATTCGATCAAACGGCGTAAACTGCGCAAATGACCGCGATGCGCGAGCACATGCAGTGCCGTCATACCGAGCTCATCAGCTTGATCCACTGGCGGCAGCTTGCCAGCCTCGGCGAGTGCCAGCAAGAAAGTATCAAAGACGCCATCACGCGGTTGCTGCCGCAGCAGTGCCGGTAAGTAAGCGCTGGCCGCTGGGTTCCAACGCATGGTTTGACAAAACTTGAGGTAACGATAGCGCAACGCGAGCGCGACCAACCCATGGGCTTGTTCGGTCAGTGCTACATACTGTTGCTGAGCCTGCTTGCCGGCGGCTTGATCGTCAGCAGTTGCAGCGGCTTGCTTCGCCTCATGCAGCTGTTTAAGCGCCACACGCACCGCTTTATAGTCGGCAATGAGCGCGACCTCACTGACCAACAGCGCACCGCGCTCAGCCAGGAGCGCTTTAAGCTCTGAGGTTAAGCCTTGCACGTCATAAAACTTGGCACCAAATGCTGACAAAGCCGGTGGCGCTGCCGTAGCTGTTCCCTCACGTAAGTGTTGCTCCAACTCTGGCTTGGGTTGGACCCGAAAGCGCGGTAAATCCCAAGCGTTACTCAGTTGCGCAACTACAGATGTATCATCGGTAACAAAGCGCACCGCCTCAGCGCGCTGGCCTTCGAGCGCAATCAATTGCAGGCGGGTACCGTCAGTTGCTTTGCGTATTTCGATGGTTGTACCACAGGCAAAGGCAAGCATGCTGTCATCACTTGAAAACTGGCTAGTATTCAGCACGCCAGTGACAGCGTCGACATGATAGAGTGGATGACAAGTCATACTCACCTCAGCCTCATCATGCCAAACCACTTTATAAACCGTAATCGTTTCAGCTTGCTGGGTTAGTAAGTACTCGCCACTGGCTGAAACACAGCAGTCACTGGCACGGCGCAATCCAGTCAAACTCACCGGTTGTAACTCGCGGCGATCAACACAACTAAACTGCTGCTGTTGACTCAGCAGCAGTAAGTGATTCGCACCAATTGACCAGGTCTTAGCCGCATCAATGCGCCGATCCAGCCAACTGGCCTTTGCTGCTGCCGCGATTTGCAAATCGAGTGCGCTAATCTTCGATAGGGTTGGCCAATTCCTCATACATTGCCAACTGAGGTACCAACAGTTAGTGCTTGCATCATAGCTAAGGTGATGTAGTTGCTGGGCTTGTGACCGCTGCGGGCAGGCAACGTCGATCACGTTGCCGGGTTCAGTTAAGCTAATCCGCTGAATGGTCAGCGTGGTTAAGGTCTTGTCAGCTGCAGCCGCTGGCTGATCAGTCTCAGCGCTGATCCAAACCAAGTCCTCATCACTGAGGGCAACTGATTTGGCGCCCGCGGTGCCAATACGTTGCCAGGTGTTCGCTGCACTGTCCCACAGGTAAAGATTGGTTTTATCCGCGCAAGCAAACCAGCGCCCAGCAGGTGATTGACCGCTGGTTTGCCACTCGGTCAGTGCCGGTAGATGGGCTATCTGTTGACCTGTAGCCAAATCCCACACCGTCGCACCACTGCGGGTTGCGGCGATCAGCTGATTGGCCTGGGTTAGGGTTGCAAAGGTAAAGATAGTCCCGGCCCGACCAGCAAGCGCCGCACATTCTGTCGCTTGACTATTGGCTAAATGAGCAGCGCTAAAGTCGGCGCCATCCAACTGCGCGCCATCAAACGAGGTTGCCGGCATTGTAGCTTGGCGAAACTGAGCGCCAGTAAAGTCACCGTTTAACACAGCGGCTTCGGTAGTGACTTGTGACAAATCTTGCTCGGCAAAGCCATAACCGCAAGCGGTGAGCAAGCTGATAGCGTTACCAGCTGCCAGTGCGAGCGCTGGATCAGACTTGGCCTGGGTGATGATGGCGCTGAGTGCTCGCGAGAGCTGCGGTTGCTCCCTCAGCAAATCGATCAAAAACGCTAGCACACTCGGTTCTTCCGAGATCGGGCGGCGGTTAAAGTATCGAATCAAATCCCATTGACCCTGAGTCGCTTGCCGGATTTCTGCTACAAGCATGCGAGCGGCGAAGTATTCTTGCAGTGATTTGTGTTCAAATGCAAAGGTGCGCTCACCGATTTGCTGGATCGGGGCACCGTAACGAGCGCAGCGGGTCACTTGCTCACGACTTTCAAACAATCGATCCCATTCTTGTACGCGCTCGGTTGATAAAGCGTGATTACCTGCTGTGGTGAACACACTTGTCAATCCGTTTACATAAAACATTGCCGCCAACTCCATACTGAATGTCTCAAAAGATCGAACGGGAATGAAGCCTTCAGGCGGTTGTAATCGACTATTTGGCTGGCTAGCCTGCGCCTCAAACCGCTGCTGCGCACGCTCAAAATTAAGCGTGGTAAATGCACGGTACACTTGTGCCCGGCTGACCGGATCAAACTCTACATCTGTCGCCTCAAAACCACCTCGGTTGGCTAAGATACCGGGTAGGACTTGGGCCACCATGCGTAGTAAATACGGCGTCGTGATTAAAACAGCTAACCCTTTCGTCTCCCTGATGGCTGTTTCATACTGCTCGACTCGCCAAGCACTCAAGCCAGCGGTGTGCAAGCGTTGGAAAAAAGTCACGCGTTGCGCTGCACTGAACGGTGAGATAACAAATTCATTGGCGGCGTGAAAATAACCATAACTATCGTCACCACGAAAAGCATCAGTGCGTGAGGTGACCAGCAGCTTGCTGGTCGCAGGCACCAGTGGCAATAAATTACTGGCTTGGCGCATTTCATCAAAACCATCGGCGAGCACAACAGGGTTATACTGTTGGCATAACTGTTGCACCTGATCCGGTGGCAAACCGATTTGTTGCAGCAGTGCAGATGAGCCATCAGCGGTTGATAACGTGATCAATACCGGCATGCAAGCTTCACCTTGCTGATGCAAGTGCCAAAGTGCTAACGCTAAATAGCGCAACATGAGTGACTTACCGGATCCTGGTCCACCGAGGAATAGCCCAGCTTGCACCTCTCCTCTTAAAAATTCCAGCACAGCGGTTGCGAACTCTTGCCTAGTTTTACCGGCATCAGCACTGACATCGAGCGGAACGTAAGTCTTCAGCTCATTACCAAGCTCACGCGCCCGCTGATGCGAAGCGGCATGCATGCGCTCGAGTGCGTAAAGAAGTGGGTCGGCCACTCGCAATGCTGCCGCGACTGCTTCATGCCTTGGCGCATCAAACGGTGATTCGCCATAGGCGAAGTGGCTGTTGACGCCTTGGGTTTGGATAGCTAACTCGGTTGGCCAATAGTGCTGAGGCTGAGTGTTGTCTGTTGCGGCGGCTGGTATCCTTGGCGACTGTTGAAAAAGCTGTGTCGCTTGCTGTTTGGCAACAGCTTGCAATGCCGGCTCTGGCAAACTGCAATAACCATATAAGTGAACGAGCACTGATTCACGCATCGCTGGATGAGAGCCGTATCGAGTCTCTGAGCGGTAGAAGTCGCTCAGTAAGGTTAAAGCGCGCTTGCGATCTTCTCGTTCAGCAGTCCGATCACAAATACGCTCATCCAAAATCGGGATCAGCAAGATCACCAACTCGCTCGGCAGTGTGACACTCGCTTTTGACCTTATACCAAATAGGCCGCGTGTTTGCTCAGTCGCGGATGTTAATGCGTCAAGATAAGCGGTAAATTTTTTAAAATCATGTCGCGCCAGTAGTTTCAAGGTGCGTGCGACAGCAAACCAAGGTTTTATCGGTGATGTTGCCATTCTAGTGGCTTGCCTTCCTGCTGTTAGCATGTCTCGCGCGCCATCAATTAAGAAAGAAGGCGCCATCTCAACCACAGCACAACCTGCTTTGACCAAGCCGAGTGCGACATGGTAGCTTACCGCCATCGCCTGCTCAAACTGAGTCGGCTGCTGAGTCATACGCTCTAACGCTTGGCGAGCATACGCTAACGCAACTTGATCAGTCGGATCAGTGGGCTGTAGTACGGCTAAATTTTCTTTGACAGTCGCTAATTGTTCTGCGCTCAGATCGTGGGTATGAATTGTCAACGCAGCATCAAGTAGAGCATTTAAACTTGATAAGCCTTGATGTAGCTCGACACCAGTTTGAGCATGTAACCCTTTTAATCGATCAGTTATGATCTCAAGCACACTCAAGACTGCTTGAGTGCTCAATTGCTGCTGGCCGTAGCGCACGGTTTGCGTGACGGCCATGAGTAGATGAGCATCGAGAATCGCTTGTTGACGCAAGTGTACCGTCAGCGTATTCAAGAGTTGAGTTGTGATCGCTGGATTAGGAATGAGAGCGATCGGCAAGACATCAGCAAATTGTTGTTTAGTGATCACTTGGATTTGCGCTAACTGCTCGATCAGTTGCACAGCGGTTCGCTGAATCCGATCCCGCACCACCGTTGAGGTTTGTGGATCACGATAAGCTTCAGCAAGCTGCACTGCATGACACTCACGGATCAGAAACGGCTTTGCCGTCAGCCAAGGCATACTAGGATCACTAAGCAACTGCTCAAGTCGCTCTAGTGTTTGCGCCCAAGCGGCTTTGCGTTTGTCTTCCAACACAAGCGAAGCACGGCGTATGGCAGATGCTGGTGATTTTAATTGAAGATCTTGTTCTGGGTCTCGCACCGTACCGGATGGTGATCGCACTGATCGACGTAAGTCCTCCAGCGCCCCAGCTTTTGCGTAGGGATTCGATCCGGTAAAGCCTTCATCACCCGAATCAGAAGATGAGCTTGATGTCGTTCCAGGAGAAGCCAAGCAGCTCGCGTCTGATTTAGGACCTGATGTGACTCTAGCCCCATCTATTGGTTTTGCCTTTTCTTTTCTTCTAAACATACCTATGCCCCCTCTGGCCAAAGCCAAGCTAAAATAAAATCGAAGCGTTAATTAAATTGCATTGCAGTGCAAGGGAGCTACTTGCTCGAGATGCTTCGGATAGTGCATCCACAGACTCGCCTATGTGTGACACTGGCTGTGTGTTGATAAATTCGCGCAAGGTTATTACGATCGCAAAAAAAATTCAACCGTTTTAATGACTTTCTAGGGATATCCACGACTGAAAAATACTTATAAATGCGAACGAGAATCAGCTCTCGCTTACTTTAGTTGAATCGGGGAAGACGATTGACAGCGCCTGGTTTTTTGATGCGTGATGAATCTGACTGAGACGCTAACACGTTATCGCTTGCTCGTCACTCGGTGTTTAAAGCGAACCAGCTTGTTCCTGACAACCATGCTCTGATCCAGTTAACATCAGCGACGAGGCAGAGATTTTTTGCTAACGACAAAACTGTGGTGG